>NZ_JBJGZX010000041.1:0-41143 GCF_054050735.1 Blastococcus sp. SYSU D00813 | reverse complement strand
CCCCCCCCCCCCCCCCCCCCCCCCCCCCCCCCCCCCCCCCCCCCCGCCCCCCCCCCCCCCCCCCCCCCCCCCCCCCCCCCCCCCCCCTCCGCTCAGGCGATGAGGTCGCCGAACTCCCAGTGCCAGGGCTCGGGCTTCTCGGCACCCTCCTGCGCCCAGTCCGGGTGCACGAAGCCGAACCGCCGGGCGTTGGCCTCCATCCACCGGAACTCGGCGCTGCCGAAGTGGTTGACGCCCCCGCAGAGGTCGACCGCCAGCGCCCACCCGTGGTTCGAGGTGCCCGGCGCCGCGGCCAGCCGCGGCTTGGCCCGGGCGGCCGCGACCTGCGCCGCGAAGGAGCGGTAGGAGTCGGTGATGCACAGCTGCCGGCCGAAGGCGTCGGCGAAGGCCTCGGCCAGCGCGGTGTAGCCGGCGGCGGCGTCGCAGCGCAGCCGGTGACCGCCACCGACGGGGCACAGCAGCTCGGTCGGGATGCGGCCGTTGGCGAAGCCGCCCCAGGCCGGGCTCACCGGTCCGACGGGCACCGGCGGGGCGCCGCAGGGCCCGTTGCCCGAGACGGCGGCGGGCAGCGGCGGGTTCGGCTGCGCCGGCGCCGGCAGCGTGACCCGCACGGTGCCGCTGGCGCCGGTCATGGTGCGGACGCCGACCTGGTACCCGGCGGCGGAGGCCCCGAGCACCTGGCCCTCGCCGAGGTACAGGCCGACGTCGGCGCCGCCGTCGGTGAAGACGAGGTCCCCGACCTGCAGCTGCGAGGCGGGCACCGCCGCACCGCCGGCCCACTGGTCGGCGGCCGACGCCGGGAGGGCGTACCCGGCCTGCACCCACGCCGCCGCGGTCAGGCCGCCGCAGTCGTAGGCGTCGGGTCCGGTGCCGCCGGCCAGGTAGGCGCGGCCCAGCTGGGAGAGCGCGACGCTGACGGCGGCCACGGTCTCCGCGGGCAGGACGGTGACCAGCCGGTTGCCGGCCACGGCGACGGCGACGCCCGGGATCGTCGCGCCCGTGCCGTCGACGGCCGGCGAGAGGCCCGGGGGGAGGGCGCCGGGGTCGGCCAGCGCGGCGGCGGCCGGCGGGTCGACGCCGGCGACGGCGAGGGAGCCGAGGTAGTCCTGCCAGCGCCGCAGGGCAGCGGCGTTCGCCTCCTGCTGGGCGGCGACCGGCGCGACCCCGAGGCCGGACAGCTGTGCGGCGGTGGCCGGGGTCAGCTCGGCCACCTGCTCGCGCACGCGGGCCAGCAGCGTCTGCGACTCGGCGACGGCGGCGTCGACCGCGATCTGCGCGGCCTGGGTCTGCGACTGCGCTGCGGCCAGCGCCTGCTGCGCGCGGGCGGCACGGACGACGTCGCCGGCACGGTCCTCCCCGGCCCGCTCGGACAGCCCCTGCAGCCAGAGGACGTCGGCGGCGGAACCCGGCTGGTGCACGTCGAGGCCGAGCAGCGGCACCCGCTGCTCGGGCGTCATGCGGTACAGGTCGGCGGCGCCGGTCCCGACGGTCGCGGCCGCGGCATCGGCGGCCGCGCGGGCCTGGGCCTCGGCCTCCTCCGCGCGGGCCAGCGCGTCCCGCCGGGTGGCGAGGTCCTGCTGGATGCCGCGGTAGCGGGTGGCGTCGGCGGTGAGGGTCTGCTGGGCGGCCACGGCGAGCCCGGCCGGGTCGGAGGCGGCCCCGGCCGGCGCGGGCCGGGTGGGGGACAGGGTGCCGGCGAGCGCGGGGAGGACGACGCCGAGGACGACGACGACCAGCCGGCGCTTCCAGTGCTGCCGGTCCTGGCCGGCGAGGAACCGCCGCCAGGCCGGCGGCCGGGCGGGACGGCGGCGACGGGCGGGTGCCCGCTTCGCCGAGGTGCGCGCCGCCGGACGGCGGGTCGACGGACGCGCCGTCCCCGTGCCGGTGGTCCGGCCGCCGTCGGCGGCGCCGCGGGCGGCGAGCAGGGCGCGGAGCGCCTGTGCCTCCTGCGGCGTCAGGGGCGTGCGCGCGGTGGTGCCCGGGGACGCGGTGGTGCGCCGCGGTGCAGCGGTCCGCGCGGGGGCCCGGGACGTGGTCCGGGCAGCCCGGGGGGCGGGCGTGCGTGGTGCGGGCACTGCGGGTCCCCCGGGGGTCTCGTCCTACGCGGCCGGCTCGCTGCGGTGCAGCGGGCCTCGCCGTCGTATCGACGTCGACGCGGGGGCCCCGGAGGGGCGGGGGAGCGGGGCTCACCCCTCCGGGTGAGGGTGGTTTCCGCCCGATGTCGCCCGATCGGTGGACCGGTCGGGCGGTGCGGTCCACTGCGGCGGCGCGGGCGCCCACCAGGCGCCGTGCTGCTCGACGAGGGGCAGCCGGTGCTCGGCGCCGTCCTCGGTGCGGACGACGAGGGCCACCTCGGTGATCCGCCGGGAGGCGGCGTCGGAGCCGTCGGGGAGGAGGCGTCCCGTCGCCAGCGGCAGCGGCGGCAGGACGATGACCTCCTCCCCGGACGGCTCGGACACGCGCGGACCCGTCAGCGGTCGCCGAGCTCGACGAACGCGCGCTCGGTGGGGCCGGTGTAGAGCTGCCGGGGGCGGCCGATCTTGGTGGACGGGTCGGCGATCATCTCCCGCCACTGCGCGATCCAGCCGGGGAGCCGGCCGAGGGCGAACAGCACGGTGAACATGCGGGTCGGGAAGCCCATGGCCCGGTAGATGAGGCCGGTGTAGAAGTCGACGTTCGGGTAGAGCTTGCGCTGGACGAAGTAGTCGTCCGACAGCGCGATCTCCTCGAGCTGGCGGGCCAGGTCGAGCAGCTGGTTGTCGCCGCCCAGCTTGTCGAGCACCGTGTCGGCGGTCTTCTTCACGATCGCCGCGCGCGGGTCGTAGTTCTTGTAGACCCGGTGGCCGAAGCCCATGAGCTTGACGCCGGGCTCCTTGTTCTTCACCCGGTCGACGAAGCGGCGGATGTCGCCGCCGTCGCGCTTGATGTCCTCGAGCATCTCGAGCACCGACTGGTTGGCCCCGCCGTGCAGCGGCCCGAACAGGGCGTTGATGCCGGCCGACACCGAGGCGAAGAGGTTGGCGTGCGAGGAGCCGACCAGCCGCACGGTCGACGTCGAGCAGTTCTGCTCGTGGTCGGCGTGCAGCACGAACAGCATGTCCAGCGCCGCGGCGAGCTCCGGGTCGACCTCGTAGGGCTCGGCCGGGAAGCCGAAGGTCATCCGCAGGAAGTTCTCGACCAGGCCCAGGGAGTTGTCCGGGTAGAGGAAGGGCTGGCCGACCGACTTCTTGTAGGCGTAGGCCGCGATGGTCGGCAGCTTGGCCAGCAGGCGCAGCGTGGAGATCTCCACCTGCTTCTCGTCGAACGGGTCGAGCGAGTCCTGGTAGAAGGTCGACAGCGCGCTGACCGCCGAGGAGAGCACCGGCATCGGGTGCGCGTCGAGCGGGAAGCCCTTGAAGAACTGCTTGAGGTCCTCGTGCAGCAGCGTGTGCCGCCGGATGCTCGAGTCGAACGCCGCCAGCTGGTCGGCGGTCGGCAGCTCGCCGTAGATCAGCAGGTAGCTGACCTCGAGGAAGCTGGCCTTCCCGGCGAGCTGGTCGATGGGGTAGCCGCGGTAGCGGAGGATGCCCGCGTCGCCGTCGATGTAGGTGATCTCCGACGTGCACGACGCCGTGTTCACGAAGCCGATGTCGAGGGCCACGCGGCCGGTCGTGGCCAGCAGCTTGCTCGTGTCGAAGCCGTCGGCGCCCTCGGTGGAGCGGATGACGGGCAGGGGCAGTTCTCCACCGGGGTAGCGCAGGGCGACGTCGGGGGTGGCTACGTCACCGGCGCTCGAGGTCTCGGTCATCGGAGGGGACGCTACTCACTCCCCGGCGCGATGCACCACGCGGTCGCGTGCCGACGACCGCGGCCCGGGGGTCAGGCCGGTGGGGGACCGACCAGCCCGCGCGCCCTCAGGTACTCGTCGTAGTCGCGGTAGTAGTCCGCCTCGTCGTACTCCTGCGACGCGAGCACGAGGCTGACGCTGCCGCTCGAGAAGTTCTCGAGGTGCGACCACACCATCCGCGGCAGGTAGAGGCCGTAGTAGGAGCGGTTGAGCGAGAAGCGCTCGGTCTCGGTGCCGTTGTCGACGACCACGTCGAAACTGCCCGACACGGCGATGACGAACTGCTCCAGTTCCCGGTGCGCGTGCCCGCCCCGCGACTCGCCACCCGGCACGTCGTACAGGTAGAAGACCCGCCGCACGTCGAAGGGGACGTGCCGGCTGCCCTCGATGAACGTCAGGTTCCCGCGCGGGTCGGGGATGCGGGGGAGCTCGACGATGCGGCACCCCAGCGCGGCGCCTCCCTCGGGCCACCCCTTGTCGCTCGCGCGGCGTCCCCAGGGGTTCGCCCGCCGTTCCGGGGCCTGCAGCGCGTCGACCGACATGCCGTCCATGGAACAGGACCGGTCCGGGTCGTCCGGGGACGTCGCGGGGCCAGTGGTGCTGGCGGGGGAGCGTGGTCTCGTGAGGTGTCGCCGCCGGATCAGGCCGTGCGGCGGATCGCGTCGCACACCTGCGCCACCTCGGCGTCGGTGAGGTACGCGAAGCACGGCAGGCTCACGACCTCCGCACACGCCCGCTCGACCTGCGCGGCGCCCGTCGGGCCCACGCGGGCGCCCAGGGGCGGCTGGAGGTGGTCGGCGACCGGGTAGTGCACGGCGGTGGGGACGCCGAGCTCCGCGAGCCGGCGGGCGAGTCCGGCGCGGTCGGGGTGCCGGCCGACGGCGAGGTGGCCGACGTCGCCCCGTGCCGGCGGCGTCACCTGGAGGGCGGTCCCGGCCGCCGCCTCGGCGTAGGCGGCGAGGACCTCCCTCCGCCGGGCGTTCCAGGCCGGCAGGTGCGGGAGCTTGACCCGCAGCGCCGCGGCCTGGACCTCGTCGAGCCGGGAGTTGCGGCCGCCGGGGGTGGCGACGGTGTACCGGTCGGCCCAGCCGTACTGGCGCAGCGCCCGCACCCGCGCCGCCGTCTCCGGCGAGCGGCAGGTGACCGCCCCGCCGTCGCCGAGAGCGCCCAGGTTCTTGGTGGGGTAGAAGCTGAAGGTCCCCACGTCCCCGAGGCCGCCCACCCTGCCGCCGGGGGCCTCGGCCCCGATCGCCTGGGCGCAGTCCTCCACGATCGCGACGGCACCGGGCAGCGCCCGGCGCAGCTCCGCCACGTCGGCGGCGCGTCCGTACAGGTGGGTCACGACCACGGCCGACGTGCGGTCGGAGCAGGCGGCCGCCGCGCTGGCGGGGTCGAGGAGGAGGGTGGCCGGGTCGACGTCGGCGACCACGACCTGCGCGCCGATCGCCCGGGCCGCCGCCGCGGTGTACCCGCCGGCGTTGCCCGCCGTCACCACCTCGCTGTCGGGGGTGGTGCCGACCGCCCGCAGCGCGATCTCCAGGGCGTCGGTGCCGTTGCCCACCCCCACCGCGTGCGGGACGCCGACGAACCCGGCGAGCTCCTGCTCCCAACCCGCGACCTCGCTGCCCAGCACGTAGTGCCCGCGGCGCAGCACGCCCAGGACGGCCTCCTCGAGCTCCCGCTGCAGTGCGCGGTACTCGCGTGCGGTCTCGTTGAAGGGGACGGGCATGGGCTCCTGGTCCTCGCAGGGGGCGGGCGCGGCGGGGCGCGACGTCGTCGGCGACGCTACTGCCGCCGCGCGCATGTGGCGGGTGCGGCTCCTGCGGCGGCGGCGTCCCCGTCCCGCGGCGACGTGCCCGGCGCGGCGGGTCCGCTGGGCTAGCGTCCGGCGCGTACCCCACCTCGCCCGGGCCGCCGTCCCGACCGAGGTCGACGGGATCGCCCGCGGCGGCCTCCGGCCCGTGCCGCGGAGCGCGCCGCCCGGCGGTCCCCGCGACGACATGGAGCCCACACATGCAGGCCGCGACCCCTCCCGACCCCCGCCTCGAGGACAACCGCAGGACCTACGAGCAGCTCGTCGACGCCGTCCGGGTGCACGCGCGGCGCGGGGACGTCGAGCGGGTGCTCCGCACGGCCACGGTGGCGGCGAACTTCGCCTACGGCGCGCCGACCGGTGCGCTGGCCGACCCGGAGCTCGAGCGGCTGGTGCGCGACGCCGTCGGCGGGGGCGCCGTCCGCCGGGAGGCGCGGTCCGCGGACGGCGGCCGGGTGCTGCACGTCCTGACCGAGGGCTACCCGGTCGGCGGCCACACCCGGCTGGCCTGGCGCTGGATGGAGCGCGACCCCCGCCCGGCCGACGTGGTGCTCACCATGCAGCACGCTCCCGTGCCCGAGCCGCTCCGCGACGCCGCCGTCCGGTCGGGGGGCCGCCTCTACGACCTGCGGGAGGCGTTCCCCACGCTCACCGCGCGGGCCGAGGCGCTGCGCCGGCTCATGGACGGCGCCGACACCGTCGTCTACCACGTGCACCCCTTCGACGCGGTCGCGCTGGCGGCCGCGAGCCTGCCCGGGCCCCGGCCGCCGATCGCCTTCGAGAACCACGCCGACCACACCTACTGGCTCGGGCTCGGCGCCGCCGACGTCGTGGTGGACAACCGGGCCGTGGGCAGCCGGGTCGCCGCCGAGCTGCGCGGCGTGCCGGAGCACCGGCTCACGCTGCTGCCGCTGCCGGTGGAGCCGGCCGGGGCGGGCTTGTCGCGCGCGAGCGTCCGGGAGCAGCTGCGGCTGCGGCCGCGGCAGGTGGCGGCCATCTCGGTCGCCACCGCCATCAAGATGGCACCGATCTGGGGGCGTGGCTTCGACGAGCTGCTCGGCCGGGTGCTGGCCGAGATCCCGGACCTGGTCGTCGTCCTCGCCGGGCCCACGGCGGACGGTCCCTGGGCCGAGCTGTCGTCGGCCTTCCCCGGGCGGCTCTTCCCGATGGGCGTCATGCCGGGGGTGGAGGGGCTCTACCCGGGCATGGACCTCTACCTGGACTCCTTCCCGTGTGGCAGCGGGACCTCGATCCTGGAGGCCGCGGTCGCCGGTCTGCCGCCCGTGAGCCTGCACCTGCACTCCGGCCACGCCGAGGTCTTCCACGCCAACGCGCCCGGCCTGGCCGGGACGGGGCACGCGCAGACCACCGAGGACGACTACGTGGCGGCGCTGCGCACGCTCGTCCAGGACCGGGAGCTGCGCCGCAAGCGCGGGGACCAGGCCCGCACGGAGGTGCTGGCGACCCACGCCGGGGCGGGCTGGGGACAGGCGCTGGAGGAGGTGTACCGCACGGTGCACGAGGCTCCGGTGGCCGACCTGGGCGAGTTCCGGGGGACGGTCACCGACCGCGGCTTCGGCGGCACGCTGCTGCCCTTCACCCTCGGCGGGCGCCCGGCACCCGGCGCCGACTTCTACGCGACGGCGCTGGGCCCGCAGCTGGACGACCGCATGCTGGCCGACCTCTTCGTGGCCGCTCAGGACGGCAGCCCCCGGCGGCTCTCGGTCCGGGTGGCCGCCGGCTGGGAGGACCGCCCGGCGTGGACGATGGCGCTCGTCCGGCTGGCCGTGGAGCACCCGGAGCTCCGGGTGAGCCTGCCGCTGGCCGCGGGCGACGACGGGTCCGGGGCGCGCAGCGTCGCTGCTCTGGAGCCGGTGCTCACCGCGGTCGGCCGCAGCACCGACGACTGCGGGGACCTCAACCTGGAGCTGGAGGCGCCGCGGACGGCCGGCCCGGCGCTGCCGAACGCGCTGCAGCCGCGGGCCGACTCCCTGCGGGAGGTGGAGCTCGTCCTCACCTCACCGGTGTGGACCGACGGCGGCAGGGCCTAGACCGAGCACCGGGCCGGGGCCGGGCGGCGGTGCCGGCCCCGGTGCCCCTCAGGCGCCGGCGGACCGGCGCAGCAGGACGGCGGCGCGTTCGGCCATGCCGTGCAGCCGCGGACCGGCGCCGGCCCACAGCTCGCGGGTCATGCGGCCCTCCACGGCGTCGTGGTCCTCGCCCGCGATCCGGGCGTGGGACGGCAGGACCCGGTCCATGACCACGCCGTAGCGCGTGTGGAAGGCGATGACCGGCCGGTTCCGGCTGAGCACCCGGAGGACCAGCGACTGGAGGTCGAGGACCGTGAAGGCCGCCTGGTACATCAGCCAGACGCTCTCCGCCGCGGCCAGAGACCCCGGTCGCAGCACCCACCGGCCCCACTCGCCGTGGCCGTCCCGCACGTCGTAGACGCCGAGGAAGCCCTCGGTCGAGCCGTCGGAGAGCCGCTCGACCGCCCAGTACCAGTCACCCGGCCGACCGAAGTAGGCCTCGAGCCAGTCCTGCTGGGCCTCGACCGACGGCGAGGTCTCGTGGATGTACCGGGACAGCGCCGGGTCGCGCCGCAGCTCGACGATCGTCGCGGCGTCCTCGGCCACCACGGGGCGGAGGCGGAACGCGGGCCCGTCGAGGGCGACGTCATGCCGCAAGGTGGCGCTCCACCGCGTCGACGATGGCGGCAGAGCCGTCGAACGCCGCCATCTCCTCCTCGGAGAAGGAGACCTCGAAGGTCTCCTCGACCGCGAACAGGATCTCGACGTGGTTGAGGGAGTCCCAGTCGGGGACCTCCTCGCGGACGAGCGGTGCCGCCGGCGGCTGCGGCAGCTCCAGGACCAGCGCCAGCACCTCGGCCACCCGGGCCTCGACCTCCTCGCGGCTCACCCCGCACCTCCCCAGACCACGGCGACCGGCGCCGCCTCGACGACGGCGCGGCAGTCCGCCGGCCCCCACGACAACGGCACCGTGCCCCCGGTGCCCACGGTGCCGGCGGCGTGCGCGGCCAGCCAGGCTCTGGCCGGCTCGTTGCGCGGCCCGGCCCGGTGGACGACCGCCGCGGAGCCGGCGTCCAGCTCCGTCATGAGCCGGCCGACGGCCGCGGCGAGGAGGACGTCCTCGATCCCGCGGCCGAGCGCGCGGCAGCTGATGCACAGCTCCTCCACCAGGACCCCGTGGTGCTCGTCGCGGCGACCGGCGACCAGGGCCACGACCCCGCTGTCGGACAACCGGTCCCCGAGCGCAGCGGTGACGACGTGCACGTCGTCGTCCTCCAGCCAGGCCGCCAGCTCCGCGGGACCGGTGCGGCGGAGGCCGGCGTTGAACTGGTTGGTCTTGGCGGTGAGCGCGGCCATCCGCTCGAGGTGGTCGGCCCGGTCCAGGGACAGGTCCAGCCGGGCGTGGAGGGAGCGGAGGTAGGCCACCGGGTCGCTGCCCGGCGCAGCAGTGCGTGCCGCGGCCGCGGCCAGGTCGGCGGCGCGGAGCGCGTCCTCCTCCGTCCGGGCGTACCCGTGCAGGCCGGGGAACAGCGACAGCGCCGTGGCCGTCGCGGCGGGATCGGCCGCGTGCACGAGGCCGCCGACGGGTGTCCCCCCGGCCACCTCCGCGAGCTCGCCCGCGTTGTCGTCGACGAAGACCACGGCCTCGGGGGAGATGCGCATCGCCCTGGCGGCTGCCGCCACCCCCTCGCTCTTCGCCCCCCAGCCGATGGCCCGCGCGGTGAAGTCCTCGGCGCGGAGGGGGAAGTCGGTCCGCGCCGCGAAGAGCGCGTCGACGTCCTCCGGCTCGTTGCGGGAGACCAGCGCCAGGAGGACGCCGTCCTCCCTCAGGTCCCGCAAGGCCCGCTGCAGCGCCTCGTGACCCGGTGTCAGCACGACGCCGGTGGGGCCGTCCTCGGCCAGGACGCCGTCGTAGAGCGTCATGTCCAGGTCGACGGCCAGCGCCTTGACGCGTGGCGCGACGAGCGCGGGCAGCCAGCGCAGCCCCATGCGCTGCGCGGTGAGGACGGCGGCGCGAGCGCTCATGCTCGTGCCGGCGATCGCACTCGTGCGCCGGTCGACGAAGGCGTCGCCCACCCGCTCGGCCACGGCGGAGAGGTCCGCGACCGCCAGGCCGGGGACCTCCGGCGCCCGGTCGCGCAGCCGGCGGTTGAAGGCCGCCGCGGTCTCACCGGGCCCCGGCCGGTCGGCGACCAGGAGCGGGGCCAGGGTCCGTGCGCGCAGGGCGTGCAGGCGCTCGACCAGCCAGTCCGCCAGCTCGGCCGGTCCGACGTCCCGGTAGCGGTCGAAGTCGAGCCAGACGAGCTCGACGTCGACGGGGGTGTCGTCGGCCCCGGCGGCGGTCAGCGAGTCATCGTAGTCGCCGTACTCGAACGTCGCCGAGAGGCCGGCGTAGGCGAGGAAGGGCCGCACCAGCGAGGCGACGTACTCGACGGCCGTGTTGCGGTGCACCCTGACCCGCAGCTCCCGCGTCGGCCAGGACGGCGTGAGGGACAGCAGATCCAGGCGGCGGGGGCTCTCCCCGAGGACCGTCGGCTGCCAGGCCACGCGCTGGAGCGACTGCTCCAGCAGGACCTCAGTGCTCGGCGACGACATAGATCTCCGCGGCCACGTCAGGCTGGCGCTCGCCCAGCTCGAGGAAGGCCTCGAGCATGTCCTGGGTCCACTGCTCGGTGATCTGGGCGTTGGAGACCGGCTTGAGCCAGTAGCCGCCGGTCTGCGTGACCCGCCACCCCGCGGCGGCGAAGTCGGCCGTGAGGCGGCCCAGGTCGTAGACGCGGCGGTGTCCGTGGTGCCGGTCGGTGTCGTTGAGGGCGTCCTCGCTGGGCAGGAGGCCCATGAGGACGGCGGCCTGCCGGTGGACGCTGTGCGCGTTCGGCACGGAGGCGAGCACCACGCCGCCCGGCGCCACCCACGGGCGGATCCGCTCGAGCAGCGCCACGGGGTCGATGACGTGCTCCAGCACGTGCCCGAGCACGACCGTGTCGAAGGTGCCGCTCGGCTCGTAGTCCTCGAAGAGACCGTTCACCACCGTCGCCGAGGGGAACCGGGCCGACAGCAGCTCGCAGAACCGGGCGGAGCCGTCCACGAGGGTGAGCTCCGGGAAGTGCCCGGCGAGCCGCTCGGTGACGAGCCCCTCGGCCGGCCCGAGCTCCAGGCAGCGCCGTCCGCGCCAGTGCCGGGCGAAGATCCCGGCCTGGTGGCGCAGGACCGTCGGCATGGGCCCGTCGGTGTACCAGCTGTCCTCCGCGATCGCCTCGAGTCGCTCGAGCTCGGCGTGGTTCGTCACCGTCACGCGCCCGAGTGTGCCAACGCCCCGGCGGGATCCCGTGCTCCTGCGGCCATGCCGCCCACTGCCGCCCCCTGCCGTCCCACCCGTCCCGTGGGCTCCACCGGGCCGCCGGGCCCGGCCCGTCGGAGGGGCCGCGAGGGGAAACGCCGGGGCTCGCGGGCGGGCCGGGACGAGGCCCGCGTCCGGGTTAGCGTCCGTGCCCATGACGCTCACCGCCGTCCTCGTGGCCGACACCCGCGCCGGTGCCGTGGAGGCGTCGGTGCAGAGCCTGGTCCCCGCCGTGGAGCACGCCGAGGCCGCCGCCGGGGCGGCGGTGGAGGTGCTCGTCGTCGACAGCTCCGGGCGGGCGGACGTGGCCGCCTTCCTGCGGGCCGTCGAGGGGGGACGGGTCCTGGAGGCGCCGGGCGCCGACCGGGCGGCCGCGCTGGCGCTGGCGCTCACGGAGGCGACCGGCGACGTGCTGTGGTTCGGCGGCACCGACGCGTGCCCCGTCCCCACGGCCCTCGGCTCGCTGGCCGACGCCGCCCGCCGCTCGGGTGGCCTGGCGGTCGCGGCGTCCGACGACCCCGCGCCGTACGTGGCAGCGCCCGTGGACGTCCTCCGCCGGCTCGCCGGGTCCGACGGCCTGGACGGCGCGGACCCGGTGCCCGAGCTGGTGCGCCGGGCCACGGCCGCGGGCGTACCCGTCACCGCGTGCCCGGACGCGGGCACGGTGCGCGCGCGGGTCCGTCGGCCGGTGGAGAACGCCCAGGCCGTCGTCGGGCCGGCGACGTACGCCGGACGCGACTTCGTGCTCCAGACCTACACGCCGCTGGACCGCATCGACGTGGGCGCCTACTGCTCGATCGCCGACGAGGTGCGGATCGTGCTGCCCGGCGGTCGCGTGTACGACCAGCACGGTGCCGAGCTGGACCTGACGCTGCGCGGACACCACCGGGAGACGACGGCGTCCACCTTCCCGATCAGCATCCTGGTGCCGGACGAGCCCTACGACACCCCGCCGGAGGGCGCGGTCGGCGAGCGGCTGGTCATCGGCGACGACGTCTGGATCGGCTTCGGCGCGACCGTCGTCGGGCAGGTCACCGTGGGCACCGGCTCGATCGTGGGAGCCGGCGCGCTCGTCGTCGGCGACGTCCCGCCCTACTCGGTCGTCGGCGGGGTGCCGGCGCGGGTGCTCCGCAAGCGCTTCGAGGACGACGTTGCCGAGCGCCTGCTGCGGGTGGCCTGGTGGGACTGGCCGAAGCCGACCGTCCAGGGCGCGCACCGCTGGTTCCTGCGGCCGGTGGTCGAGTTCCTCGACCACTTCGACCCGGCCTCCGCGAGCTGAGGCCCGGGCCCGGTGCGGCGGTGGCCGCCGCACCGGGCGGGGACGTCAGGGGTGGGTCATCGAGAGGACGTCGAGGGCCTCGTCGAGCTGCGCCTCGGTGAGCTTGCCCTGGTCGACGTAGCCGCGCTCGAGCACGACCTGGCGGATCGTCTTCTGCTCCTTGAGCGACTGCTTGGCCACGACCGCGGCCTCCTCGTAGCCGATGTACTTGTTCAGCGGCGTGACGATCGACGGGGAGGACTCGGCGTACTCGCGGCAGCGCTCGACGTTGGCGGTGATGCCGTCGACGCAGCGGTCGGCCAGCACCCGGCTGACGTTGGCCAGCAGCCGGATGGACTCCAGGACGTTGCGCGCCATGAGCGGCAGCGTCACGTTGAGCTCGAAGACGCCGGTGGTGCCGGCGAAGGTGACCGCCGCGTCGTTGCCGATGACCTGCGCGGCGACCTGGATCGTCGCCTCCGGGATCACCGGGTTCACCTTCCCCGGCATGATCGAGCTGCCCGGCTGCAGGTCGGGCAGGTTGATCTCGGCCAGGCCGGTGCGCGGGCCGGAGCCCATCCAGCGCAGGTCGTTGGCGATCTTCACCAGGCCGACGGCGATGGTCTTCAGCTGCCCCGACGCCTCGACCAGGCCGTCGCGGGAGCTCTGCGCCTCGAAGTGGTCGCGCGCCTCCGTCAGCGGCAGGCCCAGCTCGCCGGCCAGCTTCTCGATGATCTTCGCGGCGAACCCGGGCGGGGTGTTGATCCCGGTGCCGACGGCGGTGCCGCCCAGGGGCAGCTCGCCGATGCGGGGGAGGGAGGCCTGCAGCCGCTCGATCCCGTAGCGGACGGCCGCCGCGTAGCCACCGAACTCCTGGCCGAGGGTGACCGGGGTGGCGTCCATGAGGTGGGTGCGGCCGCTCTTGACCACGTCGGCGAACTCGGTCGCCTTGCGCTCCAGCGAGGCGGCCAGGTGCTCCAGGGCGGGCACCAGGTCGTTCACGATCGCGCTCGTCGCGGCCACGTGGATGGCCGAGGGGAACACGTCGTTGGACGACTGCGACGCGTTGACGTGGTCGTTCGGGTGGACCGGCTGCCCGAGGGCCTCGGTGGCCAGGGTCGCGATGACCTCGTTGGTGTTCATGTTGCTCGACGTCCCGGAACCGGTCTGGAAGACGTCGATCGGGAAGTGGTCGTCCCAGTCGCCGCGGGCGACGGTGGCCGCCGCCTGGCCGATCGCGTCGGCGACCTCGCGGTCGAGCACCCCGAGGTCGGCGTTCACGCTCGCCGCCGCGCCCTTGATCTCGGCCAGCGCGCCGATCAGGGCGCGCTCGATCGGGGTGCCGGAGATGGGGAAGTTCTCGACGGCGCGCTGGGTCTGCGCCCGCCACTTCGCCCAGGCCGGGACCCGCACCTCCCCCATGGAGTCGTGCTCGACGCGGTACTCCGCGCCGGCGGTCTCGGTGGCCGTCTCGGCAGGGGGCATGGCTGCGCTCCCGGTGGGGTGAGTGGGGTCGGTGCTCCGGGAGCGACCCTAGATGCCGCCTGCTGCCCCCTCCGGAGGAGGCATCCCCGCGCCGCACCCTCCGGGCGCCGGGGCGGCCGTACCGTTCGCGGACCCACCGAGGGCGAGGAGTCCGCATGACCGAGCAGCAGCCACCGGACGGGACGGCTCCCGTGCCCGGTCAGGACCCTGCCGGGGGGTGGCCGCCGCCGTCCTCGCCGGTGCCGCCACCGGCGCCGTCCGTGCCGGTGCCCGTCGCCGGCGCCCCGGACGTCGGGTGGCGCCGGCGGCCCGTGCTGACCGCGCTGGCCGTCGCCGTCGTCGCCGTCCTCGGGACGGCGGCCGCGGCCGCGACCGCCACGACGCTGGTGCTCTGGCGGGCCGACGACGTCGGCGAGCGGATCGGCGCCGGCGCGGGAGAGGCCCTCGGGCGGGCCCAGCTCGAGGCCACCGAGCAGATGTACGAGCTGGAGGAGGAGTACGTCACCGACGGCTCCTACGGGTGGAGCGCCTACGGACCGCCCGACGTGGAGCAGTTCCCGCCGGTCCCGCCCGGTGACCTGGGCGCGGACCCCGAGCTCGACCAGTACGCGCAGGAGTGCTTCGACGGGGACCTCGACTCCTGCGACGACCTCTACTCCGAGTCCCCGCCCCTGTCGGCGTACGAGGAGTACGCCGCCACCTGCGGCGGGCGGGTCAAGAGCTACAGCGCGCCGTTCTGCACCGACCTGGAGTGACGCCGGCGGTCGCACCAGCCGCTCGCAAGTCACGCGCAACCGCCGGGCCACAGGGTGCACGTGGGTCGCATCCGTGACCCTGACGTGCTGGTCGTTGCACCGGGTGCCACATAGCATCCCCACGCCACGGCCCGCCGTGAGCAGCCCCCAGCCATCGCTCGAGAGGTCCGTGCACCATGTCGCAGCCGCCGTACCCCCCTCCGGGTGGCACTGACCCGTCCGGTCAGCAGCCCGGCTCCCAGGGCTGGGGACAGCAACCGGGGCAGGGCGGGCAGCCCGAAGAGCCCACGCAGCAGATCGGCCAGCCGGCGCCGCCGACCTCGCAGTTCCAGCCCGGCCAGTACGGGCAGCCCGGCGGCGAGCGCGACCAGACCGCGCAGTTCGGCCAGCCCGAGTACGGGCAGCAGCCGCAGTACGGCCAGCCGCAGTACGGGCAGCCCGAGTACGGCCAGCAGCCCCAGTACGGGCAGCCGCAGTACGGCCAGCCCCAGTACGGGCAGCCCGAGTACGGCCAGCAGCCGCAGTACGGCCAGCCCCAGTTCGGTGGTCCCGGCGGTCCCGGCGGGCCCGTCCCGCCGGGTGGCTACGGCCCCGGTGGTCCCGGCGGCGGCTCGTCCGGCAGCGGCAAGCTGATCGCCATCATCGTCGCGGTCGTGGTGGTCCTGGCCGGTGCCGGCGTGGGCCTGTTCTTCCTGCTCAAGGACGACGGCGACGACAACACCGCCAGCCCGACCACGACCAGCGCCTCCACCTCCTCGTCGTCGCCGAGCACCGAGACCGACGACCCGACGGACACGCCGACCACGTCGTCCCGGCCGTCGACCTCGTCGAACGGCGGCGGCTCCGGCTCGGGCGAGATCCCCGAGGGCGTGCCGCCGACCAACCTGGGCGAGGACCCGAGCGGGGAGTTCCAGCCGCTGGCCGAGGCCTGCTACGCCGAGGACTGGGAGGCCTGCGACGAGCTCTGGATCTCCACGCCGATCGACTCGGCGTGGGAGGAGTACGCCGGCACCTGCGGCGGGCGCCTCGAGTACGAGTCGGGCACCTGCGTGAGCCGGCTCGGCGACGGCATGGACCCCGGCGAGGAGCCCAGCGTCCCGTCGAACCTCCCGGCCGGCGCGCCGGCGCCCACCGGGGCGCCCGAGCCCGACATCGACGAGGTCGCCGCGGGCTGCGAGCAGGGCATCGTCGCCCTCTGCGACGTCCTGCGGATCCTCGAGGGCCAGCCCGGCTACGAGGCGTTCGTGGAGTACGGCAAGACCTGCGGTGGGCGCAACGCCTCCACCGAGGAGTTCTGCACCGACCTCTACCCCGCCTGACCGAGTCACCCCGACGGCCCCGCCACCCGGTCACCCGGGCGGCGGGGCCGTCGCCGTCTACGGTCGGGGCGTGACCGACGACGCCGACCGGGCCCCCGTCGTCCGCGCGTCCGACGCCGACCGCGAGGCCGTCGTCGCGCGCCTGCAGACCGCGCTGGCCGAGGGGCGCATCGACGTCGACGAGTTCGGCCAGCGCGCCGGCGCGGCGCACTCGGCGGTGACCACCGCCGAGCTCGCCGAGCTCGTGGCCGACCTCCCGGCGCCGCCGGCCGTCGCGCCGGTCGAGCTCGTGGGGACGCGCCCGCAGGAGCGGGTGACGTCCTTCTTCGGCGACGTCGTCCTCGCGGGCACGTCGGCCGTGCCGCAGGCGGTGGCCACCGTCTTCGGCGACATCCGGCTCGACCTGCGCGGGCTGCGCACCACCGCCGACCGCCTCGACCTGCACCTCGGCGCGGTGTTCGGCGACGTCGAGGTCGTCGTGGACGAGGGCGTCGAGGCCGAGCTCAGCGGTTGGACGGTCTTCGGGGACAAGCGCACCCAGCTGGCGCCCGTCCCGCGCGCGGCCGGCACCCCGCGGGTCGTGGTCAGCGCCCGGACGATCTTCGGCGACCTGAGGCTGCGCAGCCTCGCGCCCGGCGAGCCCACCAGCCGCTGGCGCGCCACATGGGAGCGCTGGCACCGGGGTCACCGGCCGCCCCCGCCGCCTCCGCCGCCTCTCCCGCCCGGTCGCTGATCCGGACGAGCGGTCCGTCAGTCCAAGTCGTCGTGCCGGTCGAAGGGGACGGCGGAGTAGGCGCGCAGCTTCTCCAGCGAGTGCAGGCTGTCGATGAGGCGGATCGTCCCCGAGCGCGACCGCATGACCAGCGACTGCGTCGTGCAGCCACCGGCCCGGTACTGGACGCCGCGCAGCAGCTCGCCGTCGGTCACGCCGGTCGCCACGAAGAAGACGTCGCCGGCGACGAGGTCGTCGATGGACAGCACCCGGTCGAGGTCGTGGCCGGCGTCGATCGCCTTCTGCCGCTCCTCGTCGTCCTTGGGCCACAGCCGGCCCTGCAGCGCACCGCCCATGCACTTGAGGGCGCAGGCCGCGATGATCCCCTCCGGCGTGCCGCCGATGCCGACGAGCATGTCGACGCCGGTGCCCTCGCGCGCCGCGGCGATCGCCCCGGCGACGTCGCCGTCGCTGATGAACTTGATGCGGGCCCCGGCCTCGCGGACCTCCCGCACCAGGTCCTCGTGACGCGGCCGGTCGAGGATGCAGACGGTCACGTCGGCCACCGAGCTGTGCTTGGCCTTGGCGACCCGGCGGATGTTCTCCGCGACGGGCGCGGTGATGTCGACGACGTCGGCCGCGGCCGGGCCGACGGCGATCTTCTCCATGTAGAAGACCGCCGACGGGTCGTACATGGCGCCGCGGTCGGCCACGGCCATCACCGAGATCGCGTTGGGCATGCCCTTGGCCATGAGCGTCGTGCCGTCGACGGGGTCGACCGCGACGTCGGTCTCCGGGCCGTACCCGTCGCCGACCTGCTCGCCGTTGTAGAGCATGGGCGCCTCGTCCTTCTCGCCCTCGCCGATGACGACGACGCCGCGCATGCTCACGGTGCCGATGAGCGCGCGCATCGCGTCGACGGCGGCGCCGTCCCCGCCGTTCTTGTCCCCGCGGCCCACCCAGCGCCCGGCCGCCATGGCCCCGGCCTCGGTCACGCGCACCAGCTCCAGCGCCAGGTTCCGGTCGGGAGCGGGGCGGTTGGCGAGGAAGGTGCTCGCGCGGCTGGTCGGGCTCGGCTGGCCGTCGGGGAGCGGAAGGGACACGTGACCTCCTGGTTCGACCGCGGCGCCGACCACCGATCCCGGAGCGCTGCTGCCCGGGCGGACGGCGGAGCCGCCCGGACGACGGGCGGCGGAGCGGGGGAGCTGTGCTGCGATCCTAGGGGTATGACCGTGACCGGCCCCCCGGAGCAGCAGCCGTCCGCGCCGGAGGAGGAGCTGCCCCCTCCGACCTCGGCGGTCGAGCGGGCCAACCGCATGAGCGCGGCCAACATGCTCCGCTCGCTCGCGCCGCTGGTCGTCATCTGCCTCGCGATCGTCGGGTGGCTGGCCTTCCTGCGCGACGACGCCGGCACCGACCCGGTGCGCGAGGTCGACCCGTCGAGCACCGTCCGCACCGCCGCCGAGTACGCCGCCTTCCCGCTCGAGGCGCCGGCCGACCTGCCCGAGGGCTACCGGGCCACCGACACGGACTTCGAGGGCGACGGGCCCGGGGAACGGGTGACGCTGGGCATCGACTACTCGACGCCCTCCGAGGACTACGCGCTCTTCGTCACCAGCGACGACCCGGAGGCCGAGGCGGTCGGAGACGTGCTCGACGGCGCGGAGCCCGACGGCACCGTCGACATCGGCGGGCGGGAGTGGACCCGGTCGACCACCGAGCGCGGGGAGACGGCGCTGTCCCGCCAGGCGGGGGAGGCGACCGTGCTGGTGACGGGAGACGCGAGCGACGAGGAGCTGGAGACGCTGGCGGCGTCCGTCGGCCCGGTGGCCTGACCGCCACCGCATAGCACGGACGTCACGACTTGGTGACGCTCCGGTGCGCCGCGCCGTGTGACGTGTGTGACAGGCGGGACTCTCGTCCCCCTCGGCCCCAGCAGGACCCACAGGGGCCCCCGTCTCAGTGAGGAGACCGGCGTGAACGGATACGGCGTGTGCCGCGGCGGCGACCACCGTGCGCCCCAGTCCGGCGGGTCGTGCCCCTGCGGCATGGTCACGCGCATCCCCGCCCGGCGGCCGGCGCCCGCGCCGCTCGGTGCGGACGTGCTCGACCTGCTCGAGCGCTGCCTGCGCGACGGGCCCGGTGCCCTCGACCCGCAGGCGTCCGGCCTGCTGCGCGACCGCGCCGCCCAGTTGCTCGCCGCGCTCGACGTGGCCGGGCTCGGGGCGGCCGGCGCCCGCGCGGAGGACGCGGCCTAGCTACTGCTGCTCGGTGGGGGTGGCGGCGGCGAGCCGCTCGCGGGCCCGGTCCAGCCAGTGCTGGCACAGCTCGGCGAGCTGCTCGCCCCGCTCCCACAGGGCCAGGGACTCCTCGAGGGTGAGCCCGCCGGCCTCCAGCTTCCGCACCACGTCGGCCAGCTCCTCGCGGGCCTGCTCGTACGTGGTGGTCGGGGCCTCGGGGTCGTCCGCCGGTGTGCTCACGGCTGCCCATCCTGCCTGGCGACCCGGACGGGCAGCCGGCCACCGGCGACCCGCACGGTCAGCCGCTCGTCGTCGCCGACGACGGCCGGGTCGCGGACCAGGGCGCCGTCGGCCCGCTGGACCACGGCGTACCCGCGCTCGAGCGTCGCGGCGGGGGAGAGCGCCGCGACCCGCGCGCGGGCGTGCTCCAGGTCGCGCTCGGCGCTCTCCACCCGGTGGGTGAGCGTGCGCAGGGCCCGGCCGCGCAGCGCGGCGACGTCGTCGGCCCGGCCGTGCAGCATCCGCTCGGGCGCGGCCAGCACCGGCCGGCTGCGCACGCCCTCCAGCCACCGCTCCTGCTGTTCCAGGCGGCCGGTCAGCACGTGGCGGGCACGGGCGCGCAGTGCCTCCACGAGCCGGCGCTGCTCGCCGATCTCGGGCACCACCCGGTGCGCGGCGTCGGTGGGGGTGGCGGCGCGGACGTCGGCGGCGTGGTCGACCAGCGTCGTGTCGGTCTCGTGCCCGACGGCGGTGACCACGGGGGTGCGGCACGCGGCGACCGCGCGGACGAGGCCCTCGTCGGAGAACGGCAGCAGGTCCTCCACCGAGCCCCCGCCCCGGGCGATGACGATGACCTCCACGGCGGGGTCCCGGTCGAGCCGCTGCAGCCCCTCGATCACCGAGGCGGCGGCCATGGGGCCCTGCACCAGGCTGTGCTGCACGGCGAACCGGACGGCGGGCCAGCGCCGGCGGGCGGTGACCAGGACGTCGCGCTCGGCCGCGCTGTCCTTGCCCGTCACCAGCCCGACGACCGCGGGGGCGAAGGGCAGCGGGCGCTTGCGCGCGGCGTCGAACAGCCCCTCGGCGGTCAGCAGCCGGCGGATGCGCTCGATCCGGGCCAGCAGCTCGCCGAGGCCGATGGCGCGGATCTCGGTGGCGCGCAGGGAGAAGGAGCCGCGGGCGATGTAGTAGTCGGGCCGGGCCCGCACGATCACCCGTGCGCCCTCGGTCAGCTCGAGCCCGGGCCGGTCGGCGACGTCGCGGGCGCACGTGACGGGCACGGAGAGGTCGGCGGCCGGGTCGCGCAGGGTCAGGAAGACGGTGGCAGCGCCGCGGCGCGACAGCTGCGCGACCTGCCCCTCGACCCACACCTCACCGAGCCGGCCGATCCACTCGGCGACCTTGCGGGCCACCGTGCGGACCGGCCACGGCGCCTCGGGGGACGACGGGCTGGTCATGCCGAGAAGGCTGCCATGTCCGCCCGACTGCTCCCGGCCCCGGCCCGCGTACCGCCCCGAGCGTGCGAGGGGTGGGGAGGACGGGGTCCGTCTAGCACGCGGCTACGACGCAGCCGTCACATGCCGCGGGGCGCGAGCGGGCTGGCCTCGACGGCCTGCCGCTCCAGCTTCTCCAGCCGGTTGCGCAGCATGCTGACGAACTGCTGCCGGTTGCGCGTGGACTCCTCGTAGGCCAGCAGGTCCGAGACGGTCGACAGCTGGTAGCCGCGGAGCCGGCCGCGCAGCTGGGCGACGGTCCAGCCGTCGTAGCCGGCGACCGGGGCGGCGCCGGCGGCCTGCGAACCGGACAGGTCGCTGCCGCCCTCGGGGTCGTCGGTCGGCGCGGCGTCGGGCTGGTCGGCGGTGGCGCCCACCGCGTCGACGGTGGCGCCCTCGGCGATCGCGGCGCTCTCCTCGGCGGTGTCGGCCTCGCCGACGTCGGTGCGGACGCCGGTGGCCGCGGCGACCGGGCTGCCACCCTCGTCGACGGCGGTCGCGGTCTCCCCGGCGCCGTCCCCGCCGGCGTCCAGGTCGGCGGTGCCCTGGGCGGCACCCTCGGCGTCGGCCTCCGTCACCGGCGCGGCACCGGGGTCGGCCGGGTCGAGGTCGGCGAGGGTCTCCGGGGCGGCGATCGCCTCGTCGGTGATGGTGGCCTCGACGGTCTGCACCTCGCCGTCGGGGCTGAGGACGTCGACCTCGTTCACCTCGACGCCGGTCGTGTCTTCGGCGCCGGTCCCGGCCTCGCCGCCGTCGGTCTCCAGCAGCGCGGACTCGAGCGCGTCCTCGGCGGTGAGCACGGCCTCGGCGTCGGTGGGGGCGAAGTCCTCGCCGGCCGCCGCCACCTGGTCGGTGATGTCCTGCAGCGTCTCGACGACCTCGTCGGGGTCGGGGACGGCGGCCAGCCCGGAGACCTCGTCGTCGACCAGGCCCACGCCGGAGGTGACGGCGTCGGTCTCGTCGAGCGCGGCGGCGGTGTCCTCGACCGCCAGGTCGTCGTGGTCGGGGACCTCGGCCGCCGCCCGGTCGAACGCCGAGGCGCGCGCCGACGGGCCCGCCGGGACGTCGACCTCGACGTCGTCGTCGAAGGTGGCCAGGCCGGGCTCGTCCTCGCCGCGGATCCCGGTGAGCACCTCGTCGCCGCGGGCGACCAGGCCGGCCCACTGCTGCTGCACCTTGAGAGCGGTCTGCATCGCGAGGCCGACCAGCCGCACCGGCAGCCCGGGCAGCGTCTCGGGGATCTTCCGGGCCTCGTCCAGGACCGTGGCGGCGAGCCCGACGTAGGCGCGGATGGGCTGGGGGATCTCACGCGACATGCCGACAAGGGTGCCTGAGCCCGGCGTGTCCGGCAGCCCGGCTCCGGCGGAAGTACCCGGTCGGGGCATGAGTTCCGTCACGTCACCCGCGGCCCACCTGCAGGGGCCCGTCGCGAGCCTGCGAGCGGCGGGGGGCAGGTGGGTCCTTTCACTACCATGAGGTCATGGCTGATCAGCGCGGACGCGTCCTGCTCGCAGACCCCCGGGGCTACTGCGCCGGCGTCGACCGCGCGGTCGTGGCCGTCGAGCGCGCGCTGGAGATCCACGGCGCCCCGGTCTACGTCCGCAAGCAGATCGTCCACAACAAGCACGTCGTCGCCACGCTGGAGCGGCGCGGGGCGGTCTTCGTCGACGAGACCGACGAGGTGCCCGAGGGGTCGGTCGTCGTCTTCAGCGCCCACGGCGTCTCCCCGGCCGTGCACGAGGAGGCGGCCCGCCGCTCGCTGCGCACGATCGACGCCACCTGCCCGCTGGTCAGCAAGGTGCACTCCGAGGCCAAGCGGTTCGCCAAGGACGACTTCGACATCCTGCTGATCGGCCACCGCGGGCACGAGGAGGTCGAGGGCACCTCCGGGGAGGCCCCGGCCCACATCCAGCTGGTCGACGGCGCCGACGACGTCGCGAACGTGCAGGTGCGCGACCCCGAGAAGGTCGTGTGGCTGTCGCAGACGACGCTCTCGGTCGACGAGACCCTGGCGACGGTCGACCGGCTGCGCGAGCGCTTCCCCGGTCTGCAGTCCCCGCCCAGCGACGACATCTGCTACGCCACCCAGAACCGCCAGCAGGCCGTGAAGCAGATGGCGCCCGGCTGCGACCTCGTGATCGTCGTGGGGTCGACGAACTCGTCGAACTCCGTCCGGCTCGTCGAGGTGGCCCTGGAGGCCGGAGCGCGCTCCTCGTACCTCGTCGACTACGCCGCCGAGATCGACCCGGCCTGGCTCGAGGGCGTCACGACCGTCGGCGTCACCAGCGGCGCGTCCGTGCCGGAGGTGCTCGTCGACGAGGTGCTCGAATGGCTGGCCGAGCGGGGCTACGGCGACGTCGAGACGGTCAAGGCCGCCGAGGAGAAGCTGGTCTTCGCGCTCCCGCACGAGCTGCGGGTGCGCCGCGCGGCCGACTGACGGAGGACCCCCTCGCCCCCCACCGCTCGCGAGCTCGCGGCGGGACCCTGCGAGGGGGCCGGCGCCAGTATCAGCGCCGGGCGGCCCAGCGCACGAGCGCGAGGACCAGCGCGGTGCCGGTCGCGGCGGCCATGATCGGGAAGCCGCCGCCGAGCACGAGCTTGGTGGCGACCGCGGTGCCCGCGGCGACGAGGGTGTTCCTGCCCTCGCCCACCTCGAAGCCCGGCGACGTGAGGACGTAGACGGCCGTGGCGGCCAGCAGCACCAGCGGCGGGGCGACCACCATCGTGGTGAGGTCGCGACGGCGGACCAGCAGCGTGGCCAGCGCCGTGCTGGCGACCAGGCCGACCAGCGTGATCATACCCAGGCCGGTCGTGCCGATGGAGTCGACGTAACCGGCGGCCAGCGTCACCAGCAGGACACCGAGGACGGCGACGCTGCCGCGCAGCCTGCTGCCCCGCTCCGGGACGGCGACCTCGGCGGCCCGGGCGGCGGCGCGGCGGTCCTGCTCGACGACCGGCGCGTCGTCGTGCTGCGGACGGGCGCGGCGGCGGTCGGCGTCGGGCGACAGGCTGGCCGAGGGCCGGGGGTAGCCCGGGGTGGCGCGGGCGGGCTCGCCGGAGTGCCGGGGCACGCCGGGGCGCTCGGCCGGCGGCACGGGCGGCCGCTGCGCGGGACGGCCCTGGGCCGCGGGACGCTGCGCCGGCGGGACGGGGCGCTGGGCCGGGGGGACCGGACGCTGGGCGGGGACGGCGGGCCGCTGGCCGGGAGCGCCGGATCGGCCGTGCGAGGGCAGCGGCGGGAGCGGGGGGAGCGGCGGACGGGCGGGCCGCTCACCGGGGGCCGGACGGCCGCCGCGCGGGGCGGCGGGGCCGCCGGCGGACCGGTCGGCGCGTGCTCCGGTCTCCCGCCAGGTGTCGGCGGCATGCACCGAGGCCATGGCGCACCTCCGTCCCGTTCGCGGGGAGCCCGGGGAGGGGCTCCCGTGTCGGTGGGAAACGGTAGCGATCCCGGCTGAGCTTCGGGGGAAGGCGAGGCCCGACGCGCGTGGGCAACATGTGCCCAACTGACCCGCCCGCGCTGACCACTGTCCGTGGACCGCGGGGCTGCTGTGACGGGGAGTGACGAGCGCGCCGGGAGAGGCGTCCCGCCGCCGGTCAGCCGCCGGTGCCGTCGCGGCTCTCGGGCATCGCGGTCACGCCGTCGTCGTGCGGGACGGGCGGGCGCAGCGCGCGCACGGTCGCCTCGATCGGCGGGGGCGCCGGCACCTCCGTCTCGGCGACACCCAGCTCGTCGAAGCGGCGGGCGGCGGTGAGGACCGAGCGCTCGTAGGAGCCGACCGTGTCGTTGTAGCGCGCCATCGCGGTGCCCAGCGCCGACCCCAGCCGGGTCAGGTGGCCGGACAGGGTGGTCAGCCGGGCGTGCAGCCGGCGGCCGACCTCGAGCACCTGGTCGGCGTCGCGGGCCAGCCGCTCCTGCCGCCACGAGTAGGCGACGGTGCGCAGCAGCGCGAGCAGGGTGCTCGGCGTGGCCAGCACGACGTCGCGCCCGAACCCGTACTCCAGCAGGCCCGGCTCGGCCTCCAGGGCGGTGGTGAGGAAGCCGTCGGAGGGCACGAACAGGACGGTGAAGGGCGCGGCCGGCCGGAACGCGGTGGGGTAGCGGCGGGCCGAGAGCTGGTCGACGTGCGTGCGCAGCTGGCGGGCGTGGGCCGCGACCCGCTCGGCGCGGACCGCCTCGTCGGTGGCCTGCACCGCGTCGATGTAGCCGGTGAACGGCACCTTCGCGTCGACCACGACCTGCCGGCCGTCGGCGAGGGTGACCACGAGGTCGGGGCGCACCCCGGCGCCGGCGTCGTTGGTGCCCGACGGCTGCTCGACGAAGTCGCAGTGCTCGAGCAGCCCGGCCACCTCGACCACCCGGCGCAGCTGCACCTCGCCCCAGCGCCCGCGCACGTGCGGGGTGCGCAGCGCGGTCACCAGCGCCGCGGTCTCCTGGCGCAGCAGGGCCGAGGTCTGCCCGACCGTGCCCATCTGCTCGCGCAGCTCGCCGTGCGCGGTGGCGCGGTCCCGCTCGATGCCGGCGAGCAGCCGGTGCAGGTGGTCCAGCGACTCGTGCACCGGCTCGAGCCCGGCGTCGTCCGGCCGGCGGCGGGCGAGCAGCGCGACGACCCCGAGGGTGACCGCGGTGGCCAGCAGCGCGCCGATCAGCAGGCCGAGCAGGAGGGAGGCGGCGTCCACGTCCGGCAGGGTGCATCACCCCACCGACGAAAACGCGGAGGCTCTCTGCGGGTGGCCCCCGTGCAGGGGACCGCGCCGAGCCTGCGAGGTGTGGGGGGCACGGGGGTCCTCCGAGTGCCGCGCCTCGTGGTCGAGCAGCCAGCGCTTGACGTCGGTGCCCCAGCGGAAGCCGCCCATGCCGCCGTCGGACCCGAGCACCCGGTGGCAGGGGACGAACAGGGCGGCGGCGTTGCGGGCGCAGGCGTTCGCGGCGGCCCGGACGGCGGTCGGCCGGCCGCAGCGGACGGCGAAGGCGGCGTAGGTGTCGGGCCGGCCGGCGGGCACCGTGCGCAGCACCTCCCACGCCTCGGTCAGGAACGGCCCGGACCGCTGCTGCACGACCACGCCGTCGATCGCGCCGACCTCCCCGGCGTGGAAGGCCTCGACGACCTCCAGCACGGGCAGCGCCGGGTCGAGGACCACCGACTCCGGGCGCAGCGAGCGGTGCACGACCGGGAGGAGGTCGCCGACGTCGTCGGTCCAGCCGCCGGCCAGGACGACGTCGGCGCCGTCCGGGCCCTCGGTGACGACGACGGTGAACGGCCCCGGCGGCGTCGCGACGGTGGCGTGGCGGGCGGGGGAGGTGGTCCCGGCGGGGTGGGTGGGGGTCACGACGCGCTCCGATCGGCGGGGGCGGGCAGGGGGCGGGTGAACAGGGCGGGCACGGCCAGCGCCCAGAGGTGCAGCACGGCGTAGGAGCGCCAGGGCCGCCAGCGGGTGGCCGCGTCGGCGTCGGAGCTGCCGAGCGCGGCGAGCGAGCGGCGCAGTGCGAGGTCGCCGGGCAGCCACACGTCGGGGTCGGCGAGACCGCGCAGCCCGACCAGCGCCGCCGTCCACGGGCCGACGCCGGGGACGGCGAGCAGCGACCGGGCCGCGTCCTCGCGGTCGGCGCCCGGGTCGAGGACGACGTCCCCGGCGGCCAGGGCCGCGGCGAGGGCGCCGACCGTCCGCCGCCGCGCGCCGGTCAGGCCGACCGCGGACAGGTCGGCGCCGGCCAGCGCCTCCGGGCGGGGGAACGCGTGCGTCAGCGTGCCCACCGGCTCGGGCAGGGGCGTCCCGTGCGGGAGCAGCCGCGCGGTGAGGGTGCGGGCGCCGGCGACCGACACCTGCTGGCCGAGCACCGCGCGGACGGCGAGCTCGGCGGCGTCGGGGGAGGCGGGCACCCGGCGGCCGGGCGCCGCGGCGACGAGCGGGGCCAGCGCCGGGTCCGCGCCGAGCACGTCGTCGACCGCGAGCGGGTCGGCGTCCAGGTCGAGCAGCCGCCGGCAGCGGGCCACGGCGGCGCCCAGGTCGCGCAGCTGCGCCAGCCGCAGCCGCGCGGTGACGGCGGAGTCGCCGGCGGGGGAGAGGTGCACCACGGCGGGTCCGTGCGGCAGGTCGAGCACCCGGGAGAACGTCGTCCCGTCCCACTCCTCGAGGCCGGGTACTGCGTGCGCGCCCAGGAACAGCAGCACCTCGCCGGCGGCGAACGGTGGCCGGGCGGCCAGCCGCACGGTGAGCTCGCCGGGGGCGCCGGACTCGGCTCCGGGACGGCGCCGGCGCAGGTCGGTCGGGGTGAGCGCGAAGACCTCGCGGATCGTGTCGTTGAACTGCCTGATGCTGGCGAAGCCGGCCGCGAAGGCGACGTCGGCGACGGGCAGCGCCGTGGTCTCCAGCAGCACCCGGGCGGTCTGCGCGCGCTGGGCGCGGGCCAGCGCCAGCGCCCCGACCCCCAGCTCGCCGACCAGGTGCCGGTGCAGCTGCCGTTCGGAGTAGCCCAGGCGGGCGGCCAGCCCGGGGACGCCGGAGCGCTCCACCTCGCCGTCGGCGATGAGCCGCATCGCGCGGGCGACGACGTCGGCGCGGGCGTCCCAGTCCGGGGAGCCGGGCACCGCGTCGGGGCGGCAGCGCCGGCAGGCGCGGTACCCGGCGGACTGGGCGCCGGCGGCGGTGGCGAAGAAGGAGACGTTGGCCGGCAGCGGGGTGCGCGCCGGGCACGAGGGGCGGCAGTAGATGCCCGTCGTCCGCACCGCGGTGAAGAACCAGCCGTCGAAGCGGGCGTCGCGGCTGGCCACCGCGCGGTAGCAGCGCTCGTGGTCCAGGGAGGCCGTCACGGCGCCCAGCGTGCCAGCCCCCGACGACGGGGACCGGCGGTTTTCGGACGCGGCCGTGCAGGGACTTTCGCGCGCGAAGTGCTCCCGGGGTCAGCGGCCGACCAGCGCGGCGATGCCGTCGAGCACCCGCTCCAGCCCGAACTCGAAGGCCCGGTCGGCGGGATAGGCGCCGAGCTCCGGGCCGGAGACCGGGCCCACCCGCGCCGCGGTCGGGTACCGCTGTGCGTCGAAGACGCGCTCGATGTGCGGCTCCGTCGCCTGCCACCACTCGAGCTCGGTCAGGCCGCTGTCGCGCTCGGCGGCCGACTTCTCGTGCAGACCGGTCACCGTGCCGCGGACGAAGCCGGTGACCGTCATGACGACCAGCTCCATCTCGACCTCGCTGAGGCCCAGCCCGTCGACCGCGGCGAGCTCCGCGTCGTACTTGGCCATCAGGTTGGGCCCCAGGACGGGCCGGCCGGTGCCCACGTGCGCGGCCCAGGGGTGGCGCACGAACAGGTCCCAGTTGGCGCGCGCCACCGCCGTCAGCCGCTCGCGCCACGAGCCGGTCAGGGGGGAGGCGTACAGCTCGCCGAGCACCGCGTCGTGCATCAGCGCGACCAGCTCGTCCTTGCCCGGCACGTGCGTGTAGAGGCTCATGGCGCCGACCCCGAGCTCGGCGGCGACCCGGCGCATCGACAGCGCGGCCAGCCCGTCGGCGTCGGCGAGCCGGACCGCGGTGGCGATGATCCCGTCGACGTCCAGCCGGGGCTGCGGACCCCGCCGCGGACCGCTCGCCGGCTGCCGCCACAGCAGGGCCATGGTCGCGGCGATGTCCCCGCCGCCGCCTCCGGTCGTCATGCCACCAGCCTCCCGCACGCCCTGGCGGAGCCATCTCCGTACAGCGTATGGTGTCACTCCTCGGAATGACGTACAGCGTACGGAGGTGCGATGTCCGCGGTCCTGGACGTGGTGGATCTGCGCAAGGCCTACGGCGACGCGGTGGTGCTCGACGGGGTCGACCTGCAGGTGGCCCGGGGGTCGGTGTGCGCCCTGCTCGGGCCCAACGGCGCGGGGAAGACGACGACGGTGCGGGTGCTCACCACGCTCACCCGGCCCGACGCCGGCCGGGTGCTGGTGGCCGGGGTGGACGTCGTCTCCCGGCCGCGGGAGGCCCGCCGGCGGATCGGGCTGGTCGGGCAGCAGCCCGCGGTCGACGAGGTGCTCGGGGCGCGGGAGAACCTCGTGCTGTTCGCCCGGCTCCACCACCTCGACCGCCGCGCGGCCGGCCGCCGCGCCGACGAGCTGCTCGAGCTGGTCGGCCTCACCGGCACCGGCGGCAAGCCGGTGCGGCAGTTCTCCGGCGGCATGCGCCGCCGGCTGGACATCGCCGCCGGTCTGGTCCTCGCACCGCAGGTGCTCTTCCTCGACGAACCGACCACCGGCCTGGACCCCGCCGCCCGCCGGGACGTGTGGGAGGCGGTGCGGGCGCTGGTCGCCGGCGGCACCACCGTGCTGCTGACCACCCAGTACCTGGACGAGGCCGACCAGCTCGCCGACGACGTCTGCGTGCTCGACGGCGGCCGGGTGGCCGCCCGCGGCACGCCCCGGGAGCTCACCGCGGCCGTCGGCGGCGACCGGCTGGAGCTGGTCGTCGGCGACCCGGCGCGGGCGGCGGAGGCGGCCGACCTCGCCGCGCGGGTCGCGGCCGGGCCACCGGGGGCGCCGCCGCCGGTCGGGGGCAGCCGGGTGACGGTGCCCGTGGCCCCCCGCCCGGGGGTCGTGGGTGCCGTGGTGCGCGCGCTGGACGACGCCGGCATCGCCGTGGACGACGTCCTGCTGCGCCCGGCCACCCTCGACGAGGCCTACCTGCGGATCACCGGGGGGACCGAGCAGCGGACGGAGGTGCCGGCATGACGACCGCGGTCCTCGACGCGGAGAGCCGGGCGGAGCGGGTGCGGTGGGCGGTGGCCGACGCGGTCGCCGTCGCCGGCCGGGACGTCGCCCACTGGCGGCGGCAGCCCGGCGCGCTGCTGGTCACGCTGCTGTTCCCGGTCCTGATGCTGGTGATGTTCCTGTACCTGCTCGGCGGCGGGATGGCCGTGCCCGGTGGGGGCGAGTACCGCGACTTCCTCGTGCCGGGGGTCCTGGGGCTCGCGGTCGTCTTCGGCCTGGAGGCGACCATGACCGCCGTCGCCACCGACACCGGGCGGGGGATCACCGACCGGTTCCGGTCCATGCCGATGGCGCCGTCGGCGGTCGTGGCCGGGCGGTGCCTGGCCGACCTGGGCTCGTCCGCGGTGGGGCTGGCGGTGCTCGCGCTGGCCGGCGTCGCGGTGGGCTGGCGGCCCGACGCGGCCGGTCCCGCCGTCGCCGCGTTCGGGCTGCTGCTCCTGCTGCGGCTAGCCTTCCTCTGGATCGGCGTGTACCTCGGGCTGCTCGTGCGCGACCCGGCCTCGGTCGCCGCGGTGCAGGTCCTGGTGTGGCCGTTCGCCTTCCTGTCCAACGCGTTCGTGGCGACGTCGACCATGCCGGGCTGGCTCGCCACGGTCGCCGAGTGGAACCCGCTGGCGGCCACGGTCACCGCCGTCCGCGAGCTGTTCGGCGACCCGGTCGGCGCCGGCGGCGGCTGGGCGACCGAGCACGCCGCCGTCCTCGCCGTCGCCTGGCCGGTCCTGCTCACGGCCGTGTTCGCCGCGCTCGCCGTCCGCCGCTGGCAGGCGCTGTCGCGCTGACCCGCCGGGAGTCGGAGGCGCCGGCCGCGGGGACCTGTCAGGCCCTCGCGCCGGCGCCGCCCGGGTGGTCGGCGAGCAGCGCGCGGGCCCGGTCGCCGGCCAGCAGCACCTCGGGCAGCCCGGCCAGCGCGCTGCGCATCCCGGCGACGCCGCCGAACTGGAAGCCGAGCTGGGTGGCGTAGCAGGCGCAGGCGTCGGCCCGCCGGTCGAGGTCCTGCGGCGGCTGGACCTCCGCGAGCCCGCCGGGCAGCTCCGGCCCGGGGACGGCGGCCGGCTCGCGCAGCACGTACGGGCTGTCCCGCCACCACAGCGTCGGCCGGTCGAGCGCGGCCACCGCGCGCAGCACCTGCAGGTGGTCCACGTGCCCGCCGAGGCCCTGCGGCGCCAGCCAGAGGTCGGCGTCCAGGGGCTGCAGCTCGGAGACGACGGCGCGCCAGACGTCGTCGCCGTCGTGGACACCGGCGAACAGGTCCGGCGCGCTGGTGTACCCGCGGTGCGGCGCCTCGGGCAGCGGCAGGTGCACCGGCCGGACGCCGAGCTCGTCCATCGCCGCGGCGTCCTCCGCGCGGCGCAGCGCCATGTAGTCGGCGTCGGCGGGCAGGCCCTTGTCCAGCTGGCAGGCCAGGGCGAAGCCGGCGGGGTCGGGCACGGTGGCGGTGAAGCAGGTGACCACCGTGACGTCGTGTCCGGCCGCGGCCAGCGCCGCGAGGGTGCCGCCGGCCGAGAACGCGGCGTCGTCCAAATGCGGGCTGACCGCCAGCACCCTCACAGCAGGTGGGCCGCCGACCGGAACCGGCAGGAGAGGTCGACGTCACCGGGCATGGACCACCCGGTGTCGGGCGCGGTGCCGGCCACCTCGGTGTAGACCGCGTCGATCGACCGTGCGAGCACCGGCCAGGAGTACAGCCGGCGCACCTCCTCCAGCGCCGTCGTCGCCAGCCGCTCGCGGAGCCCCGCGTCACCGAGCAGCCGGTCGAGCGCCGTCCGCAGGCCGGCCACGTCGCCCGGCTCGTGCAGCAGCCCGTTCTCCTCGTGCCGCAGGCAGTCCACGACGCCGACGCTGCTCGTGCTCACCGTGGGCAGGCCGCTGGCCATCGCCTCGAGGAGGGTGTTGCTGAAGCCCTCGCTGTATGTCGGGCTGACGAATACGTCCGCCGTCCGGTAGACCGCGGGGGCCTCGTCGGGGGGCACGTAGCCCAGGAACGTCGTCCGCCCGTCGGCGCGCGCCCTCGCCTCGTCGAGGTCCGGGCCGATGCCGGAGACGACGAGCCGGACGCCGTCGGGCAGCGCCTCCAGCAGGTCCAGCACGCCCTTGCGGCGGTCGACCCGGCCGTGGAACAGCAGCACTGGCGGGTCCTGCAGCGCACCGAGCGGCCGCTCGGCGGGGGTGAACCGGCGGGTGTCCGTGGCGCCGGGGACGATCCGGAAGCGCGCCGGGTCGCTGCCCAGGTTGCCGACCACCTCGTCGCGGAAGCTGTCGCTGCCGATCAGCACCGCGCCCGACCGGTCGACGACGGTGCGCATCGCCTCGGCGTGGGTGGTGCAGCACGTGCCGACCCAGTGCCCGTCGCCGCCCTGGATGCTCACCACGCTGGGCAGCCCGGTGCGCCGCGAGGCCTCGAGCACCGCCAGGCCCGGCGGGTAGCCGTACTGGGCGTGCAGCACGTCGAACGGCCGCTGCCCGTGCAGGCCGACGACGGTGCGCACGATCTCGGCGATGTCGCCCTCCCAGTCGGCCGGGACGACGGTCTCCCCACGACTGGGCAGCGCCACCACCTCCACGCCGGCGGGCACCCGCTCGGGCGGGGGCGGGCCACCGCCGTAGACCCGGGTGCCGGCCTCGTCGTCCCGGTACTGGCTGACCAGCGTCACCTCGTGGCCCAGCGCGACGAGCTCGCGCAGCAGGTTCTCCGCGTAGACGCTCATCCCGCTCACCGCCGGCCAGTAGCGCCGGCTGACGAAGCAGGCCCTCATGTCGCCTCCTCGGCGGAACGCAGCGTCGCCATCGCCCGCGGCACCATCTCGTGCGCGCGGTGCCCGTCGCGGGAGAGCTCGAGGGTCACCAGCCGGTCGTAGGACGCCTCCCGCAGCGCCCGCAGCACCGCCGGGAGGTCGACGTCCCCCTCGTCCAGCGGCAGGTGGTCGTGCACGCCGCGGCGCATGCCCTCGACAGCGACGGTGCCCAGGTGCGGGGCGAAGGTGGCCACCGCCTCCTGCGGCTCGTACGCGCCGGAGACGACGCAGTGCCCGGTGTCCAGCGCCAGCGTGATGCCGGGGGCCTCGGCGGCGAGCCGGGCCCAGTCGTCGCAGTCCTCGACCAGCATCCCGGGCTCGGGTTCCACGGCCAGGGCGTAGGAGCGGCCGCCATGGCTCTCGACCAGCGCGCGGACGCCGTCCGCCACCCAGCCCCAGGCCGCGCTCCGGTCGACCCCCGGCCTCGGCACCCCGGCCCAGAAGCTGACCGCCTCTGCGCCCAGCACCTCGGCGAGGTCGCAGGCCAGGCGCAGGTAGGCCAGCCGGCGCGCGCGGCCGGCCGGGTCCGCCGTCACGAGGGTGGGCTCGTGCTTGACCCGCGGGTCGAGCAGGTACCGGGCGCCGGTCTCCACGACCACGCCCAGCCCGAGCTCGTCGCAGCGGGCGCGCACCCGCTCGGCCCGGGCGAACGCGTCGTCGGCGAACGGGTCGAGGTGGACGACGTCGAGGGTCAGCGCGACCCCCGCGTAGCCGCAGTCGGCGAGGAACGGCAGGGCGTCGGACAGCCGGTGCGAGGTGAGGCCGTTCGTGTTGTAGGCGTAGCGCAGGGCACTCACCGGGCCAGCACCTCCGCGACCGCGTGCCGGCCGGGCTCCCGGTAGAGCGGGTACAGCGCGCCCACCCGCCGGTCGGCGCCGGCGCGGTCGAACCACGCCGGACCGCCGAGGCGCTCCTCGGCGTCGGCGGTCAGGTGCACCCGCGCCCAGCCGCCCGGGTCGGCGCCGACCGCCACGAGCGGCTCGTCACGGTCGAGCAGCCGGCGCACGCCGCGCTCGCCGATCCGGCCGTAGGACATCGTCTCCACCTCCAGCCCGGGCACCAGCACCTTGGCCGCGACCGCCTCGCCGGCCGAGGGCTGCAGGTCGACCAGCACGTCGAAGCCGGCGTCCTGCACCGCGCCGGTCACGTGCCCGTGCAGGTCGTCACCGCGGTACTCCGGCAGGTCGGCCAGCCGCGCGGTCTGCCGCCGGGCGAGCACGGTGCCGCGGAGCAGGTCGGTCAGCGCGGCGGTGCCCATGCGGGTCCAGGCGAGCATCGCCTCCAGCGCCCGGTCCTCCTCCACCAGCCGCTCCGGCGGGTGCCCGGTGCGCCACGAGTCGAGGTAGCCCGGCGGCGTCGCCGGCAGCACCGCCTCGTACGGGCCGTGCATGAACGCCTTGCGGCTGCGCGCGGAGGCGAACTCGTGGAGCGCCTTGCGGACGGCGGTGTCGCGGTCGGGGTGCGCGGCCTCCCCGCAGGCGGTGGCCATGACCGGCACCGGCTCCGAGCCGTCGCGGGAGCAGCCGACCGCGTACACGTCGACCACCCCGAACGCGGTGCTCGCCAGCTTCACCAGCACCTCGATGCCGGCGGCGTCGAGCCGGTCGAGCAGGTCGAGCGCGTCGGGGTCGCGCAGGCCGGCGAGGTCGAGCACGATGCCGCGGTCCATCGCGCGGAAGGCGGTGGCGTTGCCGTCGCGCTGCAGCACCTCGAGCAGGGCGTGGGTGACGGCCCGCTCTGCGTCGAACGCCGCGCCCTGCCCGTTGGTGATGACGGTGGTGAGCCAGCCGCCGGGCGGGGCGTCGCCGGGGAGGTCCTGCGGCGCGGAGGCGACCAGCTCGGCCGGGACCAGCACCCGCTCGCCGTCGCGCAGCCGGGTCACGGGCAGCCACTGCAGCGGCCGGTCGTCGTCGTAGTCGCTGCCGGCCTCGAGGCACAGCATGCGCGGGTCGGCGACCCGGTCGCGGCCCTCCCGGCGGGCCAGCTCGGCGTAGGAGGCCTGCACCCGTTCCAGTCGCTCGTGGGCCCGCACCGACAGCGCCATCTCCGCCATCTCGCCGAGCGCGCCCGTGCGGGCCTCCTCCCGGGTGGCGCCGTACCCGAGGCCGCTGCCGCCGGGGTGCTGCGGCGAGGTCGGGAGGACGGCGCTGTGCAGCGGCACGTCGAGCACGTCCAGCCCCTCGATCGCGAACTCCTCGACCGGGGTGGGGAAGGAGTCGAGGTAGCGCTGCGACGGCGTCGTCACCGTGGCGGTCACAGCTCCTCCAGCGCGACCGGGGAGGCGTCCGGCGGGGCGGCGAGCAGCCGCTGCACCAGGTGGACGACGTGGTCGGTGGTGACCCCCGGCACCATCTCGAACGGCGTCGCGACCGTGTCGAACTCCAGGGCCCCGATGACGGCGAGGTAGTCGCGCAGCTCCCCGTGGGAGAGCGGGATCTGCGCGTGGAAGGCCTTGTGCGCGCTCAGCGCGACGGGGGTGCCGTCGGCGGCGAGGTCGACCTTGAGCGAGTCGCCGCAGAACAGCACCCGCCGGCGGCGGTCGTGCAGCACCGAGTGGCCGGGGAAGTGCCCGCCGGTGCGGTGCAGTGTCAGGTCCGGGGCGAGCTCGAGGACGTCGTCGGCCGGCCAGGTGACCCGGAAGGCCTTGGTCCACTCCAGGTCCCGGACGCCGACGCACACCACCCGCGGCTCGAGCTCCCGCTGCAGCTGCCACAGCGCGCCGTAGCCGTGCACGTGGCTGGCGGCCAGCACGTCGAGCCCGCCCTTCGCACCGGCCATCCGGCGCAGCTCGGCGAGCATGCCGTCGGTGTAGAAGGGCGCGGCCTCGAAGCCGACCAGCCCGATGTCGGTCTCGATCACCCAGCCGACGCTGTCCAGCCCGAACCGGGGCGAGGTGCCGAACCCGGTGACGCCGTCGACCGGGGCCGGCCGCCAGTGCCCGGTGACGAGCTCGTCGGCCTGCTTCTCGGTGACGAACTCGAAGCCGTGCTGCGGCAGCGCGTTGCGGACGTCGGCGCACACCGGGCAGGTCAGCGGGCCCGGAGCCGGCCAGCGCTGCCAGTGCCCGCAGTTGGTGCAGGCGTAGGCGGGCAGGTCGGGCAGCAGGCCGCGGTAGGGGTTGGTCGCGGTCACGGCGTCCTCTCCGGAGGGGTGGCGGTGGACAGGGCCTCGACGAGCAGGCGGTGCAGCGCCAGGTCGCGGGCGGCCGGGTACGGCCACGCCGCGGTGCCGGCCACCGCGGCGGTGAAGGCGGCGAACTGCGCGGCGAACGGCGCCTGGTCCCCGAACGGGACGTCGACCGGGTCGGGCCGGTGCAGCGTCAGCGTGCCGCCGGCGGTCTGGCCCATGGTGTCGACGGCGACCGCCATGCCGCGTGTGCCGACCACCTCCAGCCGGCGGCGGGGGAGCGCGTCGGGGGTGTTGTAGGCGACGTGCAGGTCGACCAGCACCCCACCGGCGGTGCGACCGGCCAGCAGCGCGCCGTCGTCCACCCCGTAGCCGTGCACCCGGGTCTGCAGGGTGGCGGTCAGCTCCACGACGTCCTCGCCGAGGAGCACGCCGGCCAGGTCGAGGCCGTGCGGGGCCAGGTCGATCGCCGCGCCGCCGCCGGCCCGGGCGGGGTCGACCCGCCAGTTGTCGTGCGGCTGCCCGTCCGGCGTCCAGTCGCCGGGCAGCCAGCAGCAGTAGACGACCCGGACGGCGGTGACCGTGCCCAGCTCGGGCAGCAGCTCGCGCAGCCGCACGTGGGCGGGGTGCCAGCGCTGGTCGAACGCGGTGCCCAGCAGCACGCCGGCCCGGTCGGCCGCGGCGACCAGGGCCTCGGCGTCGGCGGTGCCGGCGGCCAGGGGCTTCTCGCACAGCACCGCCCTGCCCGCCGCGGCGACCGCCTCGACGACCTCCCGGTGCGCGGCGTTGGGCACCGCCACGTAGACGGCGTCGAGGCCGGGCGTGGCGAGGAAGGCGCCGAGGTCCGGGGTGGCCGGGGCCTCGACGGACAGCCGGGCCAGCGCGGCCGGGTCGCGGTCGTGCACGGCGACGACGCGGGCGCCGGGCGTCGTCCGCAGCGCGGGCAGCGCGTGGTCGCGGGCCACCCACCCGCACCCGGCGACGCCCCACCCGACGATCGATCCGTCCCCGAGATCTGCACACTCGGGCCTTTCCGAGGTGGGAAGGCCCCGAGTGTGCAGATCTCGCGGGGTCACCAGGCCTCCGGGAGGTCGACGAGCAGCCGGCGGCGGGCCGCGTCGGCGGGCAGCGGGTCGGGCCAGCGCGGCGGCAGGTACGCCGACCGCGGCCCGTACTCGGCGGCGTACCGCTCGCTGGGCCAGGTCAGGGTCCCGTCGCGGTAGAGCGGGTTGGGCGTGAGCGGGCCGAGCGGCTCGCCGAGGTCGGGGCCGGGCCCGAGCGGATCCCCGCTGACCAGCGCGATCGCCTCGCTGCCGTGCAGCTCCGCGGCCGGGGCCGGCCGGGGCGGGCGGCCGGCCAGCAGGGCGGCGGTGAGCTCCGCGTCGTCGTAGAGCAGGCCGGCGCCGAGCACCTCGGCGTAGCCCTCCGGCGTCAGCGGCTCCCCGTGCGGGTCGGCCACGTGCGCGTGGCCGACGACGACGCTGCCGCCGGGCCCGGCCAGCGCGCGCATCGCCGCGGCCGCGGCCGGCTTGTCGCGCAGGAAGTAGAAGGCGTCGTGGCACATCACGTACGCGGGCGGGGTCACCGCGGGGTCGGGCGCCGCGGTGAGGTCGGCGCAGACGTAGCGCGCCGCCGGGCAGACGAACCGGCGGGCCAGCCAGAGCTTGGCCCAGACGACGTCGACGCCGATCAGGTCGGTCACGCCCCGCCGGGACAGCTCCCGCAGGTGCGCGCCGACGCCGCACGCGACGTCGACCACCGGCCGGTCGCCGGGCCAGTGCGACTGCAGCAGCGCCAGCCCGGCCAGGTGCGTGGGGTCGGACCAGCGGTGGGCGAAGTAGTCGGCCACCCGGCCCATCCCGAGCAGCGTCATCGCCTCCCGCAGCGTGCGGGCGGCCGGCACCCGGGCCAGCTGCTCCGGGGGCGGGGGCGGCTCGGTCCACCAGTCGTCGGCGTCGGCGAGGAGCAGCACCCGGGCCCGGTCGACCTCCCCGTGCGCCAGCAGCCCGGTCACCTCGGCGCGCAGGTCGTCGCGGCCGGCGCGGGCGAACGGGATGCCGTCGACGACGGGCACGTCCAGCACCGCGCGGCTCACAGCCCGGCCGCCGCCAGGACGTCGAGGTGGAACGCCTGCACCGGTCCGGCGTGCACCAGCTCGAGGTCGTCGAGGGCCTGCTCCACGGTGAACGCGGCCGCGCAGGCGTGGTGGTGGACCTGCAGCACCCGGTCGAGGACGTCGGCGGCGTGGAACGCCTGCGACTCCGGCGCGGCGGCGTCGGCACGCAGCGCGAGCACCGACCGCAGCCGCTCGGCCAGCGGCCCGGGCAGGGTGTCGAGCTGCGCGGACTCCAGCGTCTCCAGCACCCGGGGCAGCGCCCCGCCGAGCAGCACCTCGCCGGCGAAGCCCGCGTCGGGGAGGACGACGTTGTGCAGGTGGTGCGCCAGCCCGACGAGGAACGGCACGACCGGGTCGGCGCCGACGACCGGCGCGACCAGCACCCCGTAGACGGCCACGGTGAGGCAGTGGTCGCCGTGGCTCTCCGGGGGCTCGACGACGACGCGGGCCCGGCCGGGCGCGGTGGCCCCGGCGCGGGGCTGGCGGTTGAGCGCGGCGGCCAGCGGTGGGCCCTGCACCTCGGGCAGCGCGGTGGGCAGCGCCTCGCGCAGCCGCTCGCGCAGCACGTCGTCCAGCGGTCCGGACACCTCGTCGAACGACCGGCGCAGCACCGCCCGCACCTCGCGGTCGTCCAGCCCGGCCGCGCGCAGCACCGCCCCGTCGATGCCGGCCAGCCGGGCGCGCGCGACGGCCGCGGCGGTCTCCGACAGCGCCACCACGGCGGCGTCCTCGCCGGCGGTCAGCCGGCCCCACGCGCGGGTGAACGCCTGCTCGGCCAGGGATCCGGGGGCGGCGGCCACCCGCACCCGCTTGGCGTCGCCGATCTCGGCCAGCAGCGGCCGCAGCGCACCGAGCGCGGCCAGCGCGGCCGTCACCGGGGGGTCGCGCCGGCGCCGAGCCAGTCGAGCAGCACCTGCTCCTGCCGGTGCAGGGCGTGCTCCGGGGTACCGCCGCCGGGCGTCATCGGGGCCTTGAAGAACCAGCCGAGCTGCTCCTGCACACCGCCCTCGCCGCGCTGCTGCGCGAGGTCGGTGAGGCGGGCCAGCTCGATGGCCAGCGGGGCGGCGAGGATCGAGTCGCGGCACTGGAAGTCGACCTTGACCTGCATGCGCTGGCCGAGGAACCCGACGAGGTCGATCGCGTCCCAGGCCTCCTTCTGGTCGCCGCGCGGCCGGTAGTAGTCGATCCGCACCACGTGGTCCTCGACCGGGTAGCCGAGGATCGAGTCCAGGACGCTGCCCTTGGTCTGCAGCTTGCTGTTCAGCGAGTCCGGGTCGTCGAGGGCCAGGCCGTCGCGGTTGCCGAGGATGTTGGTCGAGTACCAGCCCTCGACCGTCAGCGCCCGGCTGCGGAAGGCCGGCGCGAGCACCGTCTTCATCATCGTCTGGCCGGTCTTGCCGTCCTTGCCGGCCAGCGGGACGCCGCGCTGCCCGGCCAGCTGCACCAGGGCGGGGACGTCGGCGGCCAGCGACGGCGTGAAGTTCACGTAGCCGACGCCCTCGGTGATCGCCGCGTAGGCGTAGACCATGGCCGGGGTGATCGACCGGTCGTCGGCGTCCAGCCCGGCCTCGAACGCCTCCGCGGTCTGCAGCGCCGGCGCGGCCGGGTCGGGCCAGCGCTCGGTCGAGGCGAGGTTGACCAGCACCAGGCCGTCCAGGGACTGCTCGGCGCGGAACCGGGCGAGGTCGGCGCGGACGGCGTCGGCCTGCGCGCGCCGCGTCTCGGCGAGCAGCACGTTGCCGCCGCTCACGTTGCGGCAGAAGTCGGCGTCCCCGGCCGCCGGCCACGGCGTGATCCGCGACAGGGCGGACTCGACCTGGCCGAGCTGGCGGTGGTCGAGGACGGCGTGCTGCTCCGCGGCTTTGTAGAGGTCCGACCCGTCCAGGTCCCACCCGCCCACGACCAGGTCGCCGTAGTCGGCCATGCCGGTCGCCTCCTCCAGGGGCACCCCCTCGAGGTCGAGCCCGGCCAGCGGGAGCCCGTCCGGGGCCACGGCCCCCTGACGCAGCAGTTCCAGGCCGGCCACGGCCGTCGTCGCGACCGCCCCTCCCAGACCGACGACGGCGATCCCGACGCGACGTGTGCCAGCAGACAACGGAAGACCCCCAGTTGTGCCGTAGAAGGTGGTGCGCGATCGAGCGTTGCACAGGTAGGTGATGCCCGCCCTTCGGCGGGACGGGCCTCGCCGGATGCGCCGTGTCCACCGACCGGTGGACGGCGGTTCGGCAGCTCGGCGGTCCCCGCGGGCGGCGCGGCCGGACAGGCTCGGGCCATGACGACGACGCAGACGGCGCCCCGCCCGACGGGCCCGGCGCACCGCGGAGGAGACCCGGCCGTGCGGGTGCGGGGCCTGGTCAAGCGCTACGGCGGTCGCACGGTGGTCGACGGCCTCGACCTCGACGTCCACCGCGGCGAGTGCTTCGCGCTCCTGGGCCCCAACGGCGCGGGCAAGACGACCACGGTGGAGGTCCTCGAGGGGGTGCGCCGCCGCGACGCCGGTGAGGTGACCGTGCTGGGCGAGGACCCGGCCACCGCCGGCCGCGCCTGGCGGGACCGGGTCGGGGTGGTCGGGCAGACGACCGGCGCCGGCAACGCGCTGACGGTGCGGGAGACCCTCGACCACTTCGCCGGCTACCACGGCGTCCCGCGTGACACCGCCGAGCTGCTCGACGCGGTCGGCCTCACCGAGGCCGCGGGCCGGCGGGTGGACCGGCTCTCCGGCGGCCAGCGCCGCCGGCTGGAGGTGGCCCTCGGGGTGCAGGGCCGGCCCGAGCTGGTGTTCCTCGACGAGCCGACCACCGGGATGGACCCGGTGGCCCGCCGGCAGTTCTGGGCGCTGGTCGAGGGCATGCGCGACGGCGGGACGACGGTGCTGCTCACCACCCACTACCTCGACGAGGCCGCGCACCTGGCCGACCGCGTGGGGGTGCTCGCCGACGGCCGCCTGGTCGAGGTGGCGCCACCGGCCGAGCTCGGCGCCGAGCTGCGCCGGACCGCGACGGTCCGCTGGCGGGAGGACGACGCCCTCCGCGAGGTCGTCACCCCCGAGCCCGCCGCCGTCCTGCGCGACCTGCTGGCCGCGCACCCGGCCGGCGAGGTGCCCGGCCTGACCGTGACCCGGCCCGGGCTCGAGGACGTCTACCTGCAGCTGGTCGGCGCGCCGGCCACCCCCACCGCGACCCCCGAGGGAGCCCTCCGATGACCGCCACGCTCGGCCCGACCGTCAGCGCACCCGCGACCCCCCGGCCCGAACCGCCCTCGGCGCTCGCGATCGGCGCGGCGCGCGTCGCCCTGGAGCTGCGGCTGTTCGTGCGCGACCCCGGGCAGGTCGTGTTCTCGTTCGCCTACCCCGTGATCATGCTGGTGATCTTCGGCTCGGTCTTCGGCGACGAGGACGTCGTGCCCGGCGTCGGCTTCCAGCAGTACTTCCTCGCCGGCATCGCCGCGACGGGCGTGATGCTGACCAGCTTCCAGGCGCTCGGCACCGCGGTCACCGAGGAGCGCGACCGCGGCGACCTCGCGCGACTGCAGACCCTCGGGACGCCGCCGCTGTCCTACGGGATCGGCAAGGCCGGGCAGGTCGTCGTCACGACCGTCGCCCAGCTCGCCGTCCTGCTCACCGTGGCCGCACTGCTCTACGACGTGCCGCTGCCGACCGGGCTCGGCCGGTGGGTCACCTTCGCCTGGGTGGTCGTGCTCGGCATCCTCGCCGGCACGGTCCTCGGCGTCGCCGTCGCCTCGGTGGTCGGCAGCGCGCGGTCGGCGAGCGCGGGCATCCCGGCGTTCGCGGTGGTCCTGCAGTTCGTCTCGGGCGTCTTCTTCCTCGACTCGGACCTGCCCGGGTGGATGGACCAGCTCGCGGCGCTCTTCCCGCTGAAGTGGATGGTCCAGGGCATGCGGTCGGTGTTCCTGCCCGACTCCGCCGCCGTCGCCGAACCCGCGGGCAGCTGGGAGCACGGCACCACTGCCGTGGTGCTGGCCGCATGGGTGATCATCGGCGCCGTGATCTGCGCCCGGACCTTCCGCTGGCGGCGCACCGGATGACCGTGTTGCGCCGGCTCGCCGCCGCCGTCGTCCCGCGCGGGGACGACGGC
>NZ_JBJGZX010000040.1:0-42385 GCF_054050735.1 Blastococcus sp. SYSU D00813 | reverse complement strand
GGACGACGTCTACGCGATGATCAACGTGAGCGCGTTCTTCTACGGCGCGTCCCCCTTCCTCACCTCGGCGGCGAGCGACACCCCGGTCATCGGCGGCGCCTGGGACGGCGCCCAGGAGTGGTCGGCCACCGACGACAACCTGTTCAACTCCGGCTTCGTCCCCGACTACGACACCGTCTACAGCGGCGCCGGCCAGTTCCTCGCCGACCAGGGGGCGACGAAGGTCGCCGGCATCGCCTACGTCAGCCCGAGCTCGCAGGCCGGTCTCGAGAGCGGCTTCGCGTCGATCGAGGCGGCCGGCCTCGAGCGCGGTTACGTGAACAACAGCGTGCAGTTCGGCAGCACCGACGTCGGCCCGCTGGTGCTGGGCATCCTCGAGTCCGGGGACGACGCCGTCTACACGACGATCAACTTCGACACCTCGCTGGCCCTGGTCGCGGGGCTCAAGCAGGCGGGTTGGGAGGGGAAGGCCTTCATCTCCCCGACCGGCTACGGCGCCGACCTGCTCGCCTCGGAGCCGGCCGTCGAGATCGGGCAGGGCGTGATCTTCTCCAACGCCTTCACCCCGGTCGAGAACGACACCGAGGCGACGCGGGCGCTGAGCGAGGCCCTGCAGGCCGAGGGCAACGAGTCCGGCATCCCCGGCTTCTACGAGAGCCAGGGCTGGTTCGGCGCCGACCTGCTGCTCTACGGCCTCGAGCAGGCCGGCTGCGACGCCACCCAGGAGGAGCTCATCTCCACCCTCCAGGAGACCGACGACTGGGACGCCGGCGGCCTCTACCCGCGGGCCATCCCGCAGAGCACCACGGAGTACGACGAGCAGTGCTCGTTCTACCTCCGGCTCGAGGGCGACAGCTTCGTGCCGCTCAACGACGGCGAGCCCGTCTGCGGCGAGGCCATCAGCTAGGAGGGGCCCATCCCCCCGGACGGCCCGGCCGGTCCCGTGCGGACCGGCCGGGCCGTCCGGCCGCGCGGCACCGGTGGTCGCGCGGCGGCGCGCCTCGGGACGGGCGGTGGGCATGCGGCTCCTCCGGAGACACCTCCCCGGCACGGGGAGTTCGTGGCAGTTCCTGCCACGAGGCAGATCGTGCCATACATTGACGACCTTCGACAGGTGCCGTGCGGCACCGGCCCGGACGGCGAGGAGAGCGGCATGGAGGGACTCCGCGAGCGCAAGCGCGCGCACGCCCGCGCGGCGACGGTCGAGGCCGCGCTCCGGCTCTTCGCCGAGCACGGCTACGAGCGGGTCACCGTGGCCGACATCTGTGCCGCGGCGACCATCGCCCCGCGGACCTTCTTCCGCTACTTCCCCTCGAAGGTCGACGTCCTGGCCGCGCCGGTGCAGGACCTCGCCGACCGCCTGGTGGAGACGATCGAGGCCGCTCCGGAGGACTGGGGCGACAGCGAGGTGCTGCGGCGCGGGCTGCGCGAGGTGGGCGAGCGCATCGTCGCCCACGAGGGGTCGATGTCCCTGCTGTTCCGGCTGATCCGCTCCTCGGAGGAGCTGCGGACCTCGCCCTGGATGTCCCTGGAGGACCACGAGCTGCGGTTGGCCACCATCCTCGCCGCGCGTCGTGGCCAGCCCGGCGGGGCCGACTGGCGCACCCGCCTCGAGGTGGCGTGCCTCCTGGCCGCCTTCCGGATCTGGCTGCACGACTTCGCCGAGCAGCGCGGCGCCGACCCGCTCGGGCACCTCGACGAGGTGCTCACCCACCACTGAGGCCGGCCTGGCCCGACGGCGGCGGCCGGGGATCCCGCTCAGCCGCCGGCCGCGGCCTCGCGCCGGGCGATCCACTGCTCGGCCGCGGCCAGCACGCGCAGGTGGTAGGCCCGCGCCGTCCACCCGAGGCTGATGTTGTGGCCGGCGTCGGCCTCGAGCGCCGTCTGCACCACCGGGGCGGCGGTGAACAGCGCCGCCACCTCCGCCAGCGCCGCCGGTCCCGGGGCCCACCACGCCTCGTGCTCGGCGAGGACGTACCGCGTGGGCACGCGCACCCGGGCGGCCAGCCGCGGGAGCTCCTCGCCCCAGCCGGCGAGGTCGGTGCCCTCGCTGACCGTGCCCGGGGTCGCCGGGCGGACGGCGCGGCGGCTGCCCGCCGGGTACAGCTCCTCGTGCCCCCAGATGAGCCGGCCCAGCGAGGACCCGCCCAGCCGGCCGTCGCCGGCCGCGGTCGCCTCGTGCACCGCCGGGGAGAAGCGCAGGCCGGTACCGGAGAACTCGAGGCCGAGGAGGCCGGCCCCGCGCGGGTCGGCCGCCATCCGGATCGCGGAGATGCAGCCCATCGAGTGGGCGAGCAGGAGCACCCCGGCGCCGCGGCCCCGGCCGGCCAGCGCGGCGTCCAGGACCGCGTACAGCAGGTCGGTCCGCTGCTCCGGCGGCAGGGCCGCCGCGCCGTCGCCGGGCACGTAGCCCGGCCGGTCGGGGGCCACGACCGTCCAGCCGAGGGCCGGGGCGACCCGCAGCAGCGACAGGGACGGTTCCAGCGGGTGGTCGAAGTACTCCTTCCCCGAGCCACCGCCGTGCAGGGCGAGGACCACCCCGCGCGGTCGCTCGGCGTGGGCCACGAGGACCGACACCGGCGTGCCGAGGACCTCGGTCTCGAGCAGCTCGGGGGCGTCGCCGACCCGCACGCCGGTCACCGCCACACCTCCCGGACCGCGGCCGCCACGGCGCCGGCCTGCCGCCGGCCCGCGCGGGCGGAGGGGGCGCGGATCCGCGGGTCGAGCGGGTCGGTGCCGAACGCCGCCCGGGAGTCGTCGTCGGCGACCACCGCGAGCACCGTGCCCTGCCGGCGGACCGTCTCGAGCTCCGCGGCCAGGCCCGGTCCCAGCCCGCTCACCGCCGAGCCGTCGACGGGGGCGAGCACCAGCACGCGGGCGCAGCCGGCCGCGAGGTCGGCGTTGGTGGCCGAGCGCATGCCGCCGTCCACGTACCGGGAGCCGCCGACCGTCACGGGGGGCCACAGGCCGGGGACCGCGCAGCTGGCGGTGACCGCGTCGAGCAGCGGCACCCCCGACCCGGCGTCGAAGGTGGTGAACGCGCCGTCGGCGGCGTCCACCGCGGTCACGACGAGCCGGGCGGCCGGCCAGCCGGCGTCCCCGATCCGCGAGGCGACGGCGGCCCGGCGGTCGGCCTCGGGCACGGTGTCGGCGGCCAGCGCGAACTCCCCCACCCGCGCCCGCGCCTCCTGCTCCCCGCCGGCGCCGGTCAGCGCGGCAGCGATGGCGCCCATCAGGAGCACCGGGTCGAACCCGACGGCCGGCTCCTCGTCCGGCACGGGCTGCAGCTGGTCGGCGTAGAGCTCCTCGAGGTCGCGCCCGGTGCCCAGGAGCGCGCCGACGACGGAGCCGGCCGACGTGCCGACGACGAGGTCGGCGTCCCGCACGTCCACGCCCGCCTCGGCGAGGCCGGTGACCAGGCCGATCTCCCAGGCCGCCCCCGCGATCCCGCCGCCGCCGAGCACCAGGCCCCGCTCGGGCGCCGCGCCGCCCCGCCGGGACATCAGCCGTACCTCTCGACGAAGGTCGCCAGCATCCGCCCCGGCTCGGTGACCACGGCGGTCGAGATGCGCGCGACGAGCTCCTCGAGCTCGGCGGGCGGGAAGTAGCCCGCGTGCTGGTAGACCCGGGCGCGGGTCACGACGCCCGCGACGTCGAGCTCCGGGTGGAACTGGGTGGCGTAGACGTTGCGGCCGACGCGGAACATCTGCACCGGGCAGGCCGGGGAGGACGCCAGCAGCACCGCCGAGGGCGGCAGCACCCGGCAGGCCTCCTTGTGCCCGACGAGCGCGTCGAACACCTCCGGCATCCCGGCGAGCACCGGGTCCTCGCGGCCGGCCGGCGTCAGGGTGACCGGCACGCAGGAGACCGGCTCCCCGTACGTGCGGTCGACCACCCCGCCCTGGTGCACACCGAGGGTGCCGACGCCGTAGCAGGCACCGAAGAACGGCTTGTCCGCCGGCACGACCCGGTCCAGCAGCGCCGCGAGATCGGCCTCCACCCGCCGCTGCACCGGCGACTTGTCCGCGTCGGGGTCGCTGGAGGTGAACGGGCTGCCCCCGACGATCACCCCCGCGTAGTCGTCGAGGTCCAGCTCCGGCATCGGCGCGGCCTCCAGGCGCACCCGGCGCAGCCGCGACTCCGGCAGGCCCGTGACGCGGAGGAAGGCCGCGTACTCGTCATCGGCCGCGGCGTCCTCCGCCCGCGTGGCCAGCAGGACGAAGGGCCGGCGCACGGCAGCGATGCTAGGGCCGCGATGCTGGTCCGGTGACGGCCGAGCCCACCACCACCGACCTCCCCCGGGCCGCCCGCGCCGCGGTGGCCGCCTGCTTCTTCACCAACGCCGTCCTCTACGCCGCGCTCGTCCCCCGGCTGCCGGAGGTCAAGGACCGGCTGGACCTGTCCAACTCCGCCCTCGGCGCCGCCCTGGCGGCGCTGCCGCTGGGCGCCCTGCTCGCCGCGCTCTCCTCCGCCGCGCTGATCCGCCGCTTCGGCTCGGGCCGCGTGGCGTCGGCGGGGCTGGTCGCCCTCGCCGCCGGGATCTGGGCCGCCGGGGTGGCGCCGTCGTGGGGGCTGTTCGCCGGGGCGCTGCTCGTGGCCGGTGCGCTGGACGCGGTGGTGGACGTCGCGCAGAACGCGCACGGGCTGCGGGTGCAGCGCCGGTACGGCCGGTCGATCCTCAACTCCTTCCACGGCATCTGGAGCGTCGGCGCGGTCACCGGCGGGCTGCTCGGGTCGGCGGCCGCCGGGCTCCGCGTCCCCCTCGCCGCACACCTGGGGGCCACCGCCGTCGTCTTCGCGGCCGTCGCGGTCGCCGCCGGGCGGCGCATGCTGCCCGGCCCCGACGACGCCGACCGCGACCCGGCGGCCGGCGCCGCCGCCGGCGAGCGGCCGCTCCCCCGGCGCGGGCTGCTGCTCGGCATGGCCGCGCTCGGCGTCCTGGCCGCGTGCGGCGCCTTCGTCGAGGACGCCGGCTCGTCGTGGAGCGCCCTCTACCTGCGCACCGAGCTGGACGCCGGCGCCGCCACGGCCGGCCTGGGCTTCGTCGCGCTGTCCGCGGCGATGACGGTCGGCCGGCTGACCGGGGACCGGGTGGTCGACCGGTTCGGCCAGCGGCGGGTGGCCCGGGTCGGCGGCGCGGTGGTCGCCGCGGGTCTGGGGCTCGCGCTCGCGCTCCCCTCGGTGCCGCTCACCCTGGCCGGCTTCGCGCTGGCCGGGCTCGGCGTGGCCACCCTCGTCCCCGCCGTCTACGCCGCGGCCGACGCGCTGCCGGGGCTGCGCCCGGGCACGGGCCTGACGGTGGTCAACTGGCTGCTGCGGATCGGCTTCCTGGTCAGCCCGCCGCTGGTCGGGCTGCTGGCCGACGCCGCGAGCCTGCGGGTGGCGCTGCTGACCGTCGTCGTCGCCGGGCTGGTCACCCTGGGGCTCGGCCGGGTGCTCCGGCGCTCGCCGGCGGGCTGAGGTCAGGCAGGGACGGCGAGGACGTCGTCGACCTGGGCCAGCGACGAGGTCAGCCCCTCGACCACGCCCATGTCGAGGACCTGCTGCATCTGCTCGCGGGAGGCGAACCGCGACCGCACGGTCATCCGGGTGCCGCCCCCGACCGGCTCGAGGTCGACCCGTGCCCGGGTCACGGGCATGCCCTCGGCGGGCTCGCCGTCCGGTCCGGAGAACCCGTCCTCGAACTCCAGCGAACGCGGCTCGTCGAGCGCGGTGGAGCGCCACCAGCCACCGGAGGCCGTCCCGTCCGGGCCGGTCATCGTGTAGCGCGACTGCCCGCCCACGGCGACCTCGTGCCGGGTGGAGCGGGCCGGCCAGGTGGGCGGCCCCCACCAGCGCTTCAGCTCCGCGGGTCGGCCCAGACCTGCCAGATCCGCTCCGGCGGCGCGGCCAGTTCGGCCACGACCGTCAGGGTCAGGGCGTCGAGGTCGGTGGTGGTGTCGACGACGGTCACGGGTTCCCTCCGGGGTCCTCGGCGAGCAGGTCCTCGATCCGGCCGATGCGGCCGCGCCAGACCCGCTCGAGCTCTCCGAGCAGCCGGGCGGCCGCTCGGACGGTGCCCACCTCGCCGCGGACGAGCTGCTCGCGCCCACGGCGTTCCTTGCTGACCCAGCCCGGCCGGCTCGAGCACGGCCACGTGCTTCTGCACCGCGGCGAAGTTCATCGGGTACGCCCGCGCGAGCTCCGACACCGACGCCGGCGCGCTCAGCACGCGGGCGACGATGTCGCGCCGCGTGGCGTCGGCGAGGGCGCCGAACAGCCGGTCGGTGGTCGCCACGTCCAGCTGATCTACAACCACGAGGTCGTACGTCAGCGCCGCCGCCTCCGGCTGTCGACCCCGTTACCGTCGGGCCGTGGACCCCGACCGCCCCGGCTCGACCGTCGTCGCCGGGGTCGACGGCTCGCCCACCTCCCTGCGCGCCGCGGCGTACGCCGTGGGCCTGGCCCGCCGGCAGGCCGCCGGCCTGGTGCTGGTGTACGTGCGCGAGCCGGTGCCGGCCTCGGCCGCCATCGGCGCGGGCCTGGACCCGCAGGCGTTGGTCTCCGCCCGGGAGGTGCAGGACGCGGTGCAGGCCGAACTCGGCCGGGCCGTGGCCGAGCTCAGCGGGCCGGACGCCCCGCCGGCGGAGTTCGTCGTCCGGGTGGGCAACCCGTTCCGCGAGCTCACCGCGGTGGCGCGCGAGCGGCGCGCCGACGTCGTCGTCGTGGGGGCCTCCACCCACCCCGGCCACCGGGTGGCGGGCAGCCTCGCGCTGCGCCTGGTCCGCGCCGGCGAGCGGCCGGTGACCGTCGTCCCGTAGCGGTCCGGCGCGGCCCGGATCCCGGCTGCGCTGACGTACCCTGCCCCGGTCCCCTGCCGGAGCGGCCCGAGGACGGAGGGGAGCCCAGGTGAGCGCACCGGCCGCGGACGGCCCGGGCTGGCTGGCCGACCTCGTCGCCCGGCTGACCGGCGAGCTGGACGCGTCCGCAGGCCGCGCCCGCTCCTGGGCGGTCCGGCACCCGCTCACCGGCGCACCGCTCACCCTGACCGCCGAGCTCTCCGGCGGGGAACTCGGGCTCCGGCTGGCCGGTGGGGACCCCGCGGCCGACGGCGGGCTCCCGGTGGCCGGAGGTGCGCTCGACGCGCTCGCCGGCAGCCTGGACGTCGCCGAGGCCGCCGACCAGCTCGCCCGCCTGGTCGTGCCCGGCCTGGCCGACTGGGCGACGGTCACGGTGCTCGGCGAGGACGGCGCCCCGGACCGGTCCGCGCTGGCCCACACCGACCCGGCCCGCCTGGGCGACGTCGACACCTACATCAGCCGGCGGGTGACCGCCCCGCGCGACCAGGCCTCGGTCACGGCCGCGCTGCGCTCGGGCGAACCGGTGCAGATCCGGCAGATCGGCGTCGACCTGGGGCCCGACGCCCAGCCGGACCCGGAGGTGCGCGCCGCCTGGCGGCGGCTGGACCCCACCTCGTCGCTGTTCGTGCCGCTGCGGGCGCGCGGTGCCGCCTTCGGCGTGCTCTCGCTGGTGAACTGCGGGGACCGGCCGCCGCACGGCCCGGCGGAGATCGCCGCGGCCGTGCGCCTGGCCCGCCGCGCGGCGCTGGCGCTGGACAACGCCCGGCTGTTCGAGCGGCAGCTGCAGGTCGCCGAGACCCTGCAGCACAGCCTGCTCACCCCGCCGCCGCAGCCGGCCGGGCTGGCGATCGCCGTCCGCTACCGGCCGGCCAGCTCGCACGCGCTGGTCGGCGGGGACTGGTACGACGCCGTCGAGCAGCCCGACGGCGCGACGCTGCTGGTCATCGGCGACGTGGCCGGGCACAACGTCGAGGCAGCCTCGGCGATGGCCCAGCTGCGCAGCGCCGTGCGGACGCTGGCCTACGACCGCCCCGACAGCCCCGCCCGCACGCTGGAGCGGGTCGACCGGGTGCTCACCGGCCTGCACGTCGGCACGCTCGCGACCGCGCTGGTGGCGCGCCTGGAGGTACCGGGCTCCGACGGCGGCCGCGTGCTGCGCTGGTCCTCGGCCGGGCACCTGCCCCCGCTGCTGCTCGCCCCGGACGGCGACACCCGGCTGCTCGAGGCCCCGCCGGAGCGGATGCTCGGCCTCGAGGACCCGACGCAGCGCACCGACCACGAGGCGACCCTCCGCCCCGGCGACACCGTCCTGCTGTGCACCGACGGGCTGGTCGAGGCCGGGCGCGTGGACATCGACGCCGGCCTCGCCCGGCTCTCCGCGGCGGTCGCCGACCTGGCCGCCCTGGACCCGGGCGCCCTGTGCGACCGGCTGCTCTCCCGGCTGGTCCCCGACCGCGCGGAGGACGACGTCGCCGTCCTCGCCGTCCGCTGCCTGGCCGTCGGGGTCGGTCCGTGACCGCGTCACCACTGGTGACGTTCGACCTGTTCAGCGCGCTGCTGGACGCCCGCACCGGTGGCGCCGCCGTGCTCGGCCGCCTCGCCGCGGAGCACGGCCGGCCGGGGGCCGGCGAGGACCTGTACGCCGCCTGGGACGCCCGGAACAAGGCCTCCCAGCGGGACACCGCCGAGTGGCTCACCTTCGCCGAGCACAGCCGGCAGGCGCTCGCCGGCGCCTGCGCGGAGCTCGGTGTGCCGCTGGACGTGGACGCGGCCACGGCGGCCCTGCTGGCGTCCGTGGCGGAGTGGCCGCTGTGGCCGGACACCGCCGCCGGGCTGGCCGCCGTGGCGCGGGAGTTCGCGGTCGGCGTGCTCTCCAACGTCGACGACGAGGTGTTCGCCCGCACCCGCGTGGCGGCGCTCGTGCCCCCGGACGCCGTCCTCACGTCCGAGCGGTTGCGGGCCTACAAGCCCGCGCCGGCGGTCTACCGGCGGGCCCTCGAGCGCGCCGGCGGGCGGCTGGTGCACGTGGCCACCTCGGCGCGCGACGTGCGGGGCGCGCTGGAGGCCGGGCTGACCGTCGTCCGCCTGCGCCGGCCGGGGCACGCCCTGGACCCCGCCGGACCGGCTCCCCGCTGGGACGTCGGCGGCACGGCCGAGCTGCTGCCCGTGCTGCGGGAGGCCGCCGGCGCCCGGTGAGGGCCGCCGCCGGCGCGGGTGGGTCAGCCGGCGATGCGGCGGCACTCCGGGCAGCGGGCGCTGTCGCCGACGCGCTGCCAGGCGAGGTCGGCGACGGCGGTGACCAGCTCGCCGCACTCGGCGGCGGCCAGGCCGTCGACCACCGGGCGCGAGACCGCGTGCGCGCGGCCGAGGACCCGGTCGGCGTCGGTGGCGCCCTGGCCTGCACGGCCCGGGACGGCGGTGGGCGTGCCCACCACGTAGAGATCGGCACCCATGTGCGCACGATGCACGCCGTCCGGAACGGCCCGGTGTCGTCCAGGTGGCGGCCCGGTGTCGGCGGGACGGACGTCCGGCGCGGGCCGGACACGGACCGACGGCCCTACCGCCGCCGGCTGCGCGGGCGGACCCTGGAGGGGCACGGGGGACGGCCCTCGCGGAGGTGCGGCATGACCCTGACGACCCCCACCCCGACCGGCGCCCCGGCGGCCGCCGGCGACCAGGCACCGCCGGCCGTCGTGGTCGGCAGCGACGGGAGCCCGTGCGCCCTGGAGGCGGTGCGCTGGGCGACGGCTGAGGCCGCGCGGCGCAGCGCGCCCCTGCGGATCGTGCACGCCGCGCCGCACCTGCGGGCCGCGGCGCCGGCCGGGACGCCGGACCTGCGCGCCGCCCGGCGGCTGACCGGCACGGCGTACACCCTCGCCCGGCACACCGACCCGGCGGTGGTCGTCACCACCGAGGTCGTGCCCGACGCGCCGGTCCGGGCCCTGCTGCGCGCCGCGGAGGACGCACAGCTGCTCGTGCTCGGCATCTCGACGACCGGTGCGCTCGACGAGCTGGTCCTCGCGCCGGTCGCCCAGCACGTGGTCGCCGGCAGCCCGCGCCCGGTCGTCGTCGTCCCGCGCCCCCGGTCGGCGGCCGACGCCGGCCGGCCGCTGGTGGCGGTCCTCGGGCTGGGCGAGCCCGCCGACGACGAACCGGTGGCGACCGAGGCCGCCGCGGCGGCGGTGCGCCTGGGCAGGCCGCTCACGGTGCTCCACGCCGGTGGTGCCCGCCCCGGCTGGACCGCCGACCCCGCCGAGTGGGCGAGCCGGTACCCCGACCTCGACGCCATGCACACGCCGCTGGCGGCGGTCAGCGGGAGCCGGCTGGCGGCCGCGGCCTGCCCGACGCCGCTGCTGCTGCTCACCGCCGGCCACGGCGGGCTGCTGCACCGGCCGCTGGACGGCCTGCACCGCTGGCTGCTGCGGCACTGCACCTCGCCGATGCAGCTGATGCCCTCGCCGTCGCGGCCGACGGGGCGCGAGCCGCGGGAGGAGGTCGTCGCGATCGGCTGACCACCGTGCCGGCCGGGGAGGCGACCAGCGCCCTCGCGGAGCCCGGCGGCACGACCGCCGTAGATTCGAGGGCGTGAGCACCGCCGCCCCCGCCGAGACCCGTGAGCTGGCGGAGGCGCTGCGCTCCGCCGGCCTGGCCGACGTCGACGACTCCGGCCTGGCCCGGGCGCTGTACTCCTCCGACGGGTCGCTGTACCGGGTGCTGCCGCGCGCCGTCGTCCGTCCGCGGCACCCCGACGAGCTCGTCGCCGTCCTCGAGGTGTGCCGGGAGCTCGGCGTGCCGCTGACCGCACGCGGCGCGGGCACCTCGATCGCCGGCAACGCGGTCGGGCCCGGCGTGGTGGTGGACACCAGCCGGTACCTGCACCGCGTGCGGTCGATCGACGCCGAGGCGCGGACGGCGACCATCGACCCCGGCGTGGTGCAGGCGGCGCTGCAGACCGCCGCGCGGCCGCACGGGCTGCGGTTCGGGCCCGACCCGAGCACGCACAACCGCTGCACCGTCGGCGGGATGATCGGCAACAACGCGTGCGGCTCGCGGGCGCTGGGCTACGGGCGGACGTCGGACAACGTCGTCGGCCTGGACGTGGTGACCGGCGGCGGGGAACGGCTGGCCCTCGGCACCGGGCCGGTGAGCGGGTCGCCGACCCTGGACCGGCTGCGCGACCTGGTGGCCGGGGACCTCGCGGCGATCCGCACCGAGCTCGGCCGCTTCGGCCGGCAGGTGTCGGGCTACTCGCTGGAGCACCTGCTGCCCGAGCACGGCTTCGACGTGGCCCGCGCGCTGGTCGGTAGCGAGGGCACGCTGGCCCTGGTGCTGGGCGCCACCGTGCGGCTGGTCGCCGACGCGCCGTTCCGCGGGCTGGTCGTGCTCGGCTACCCGTCGATGGCCGACGCCGCCGACGCGACGCCGCCGCTGCTCGCGCACGGGCCGACCGCCGTCGAGGGCCTGGACGAGCGGATCGTGCAGCGGCTGCGCGACGTGCCGGCCGCCGTCGTCCCCGAGCTGCCGCGCGGCAACGGCTGGCTCATCGTGGAGCTGACCGGCGACTCGGTCGCCGAGGTGGAGGCCAAGGCGCGCGGCGTGGTCGCCGACGCCGGCGCCGTGGACACGATGGTGGTCACCGACGTCGCGCAGGCCGCGGCGATCTGGCGGATCCGGGAGGACGGCGCGGGGCTCGCCGCGCGCACCTCCGACGGGCGCCCGGCGCACGCCGGCTGGGAGGACGCCGCCGTCCCCGTGGGGCAGCTCGGCGGCTACCTGCGCGAGTTCGACGCGCTGCTCGAGGAGCACTCCCTGCAGGGCGTGCCCTACGGCCACTTCGGCGACGGCTGCGTGCACGTGCGGATCGACTTCCCCTTCGGCCGCGAGCCCGACCGCGGCCGCGAGGCCTACCGGTCGTTCGTCACCGACGCCGCAGCGCTCGTGGCCCGGCACGGCGGGTCGATCTCCGGCGAGCACGGCGACGGCCGGGCCAGGGGCGAGCTGCTCACCTCGATGTACTCGTCGAAGGTGATCGGCCTGTTCGAGCGGGTGAAGGCCGTCTTCGACCCCGACGACGTGCTGAACCCCGGCGTGCTGGTGCGGCCGGCGCCGGTGGACGCCGACATCCGGGTGTCGGCCGCGCCGCGGCTGACCCGCACCTCCCGGCCCACCCTCGCCTTCGCCTACCCGCACGACGGCGGTGACTTCTCCAACGCCGTGCACCGCTGCACCGGCGTGGGCAAGTGCCGGGCCGACCTGACGGCGGCCGGTGGGGTCATGTGCCCCTCGTTCGTGGCCACCCGCGAGGAGGCGCACAGCACCCGCGGCCGCGCCCGCGTGCTGCAGGAGATGATCGCCCCGGGCGGGCCGGTGACCGACTGGCGTTCCCCGGAGGTGCACGAGGCGCTGGACCTGTGCCTGTCGTGCAAGGGCTGCTCGCGCGACTGCCCCACCGGCGTCGACATGGCGACCTACAAGTCCGAGGTGCTGCACCAGACCTACCGCCGGCGCATCCGGCCGCGCTCGCACTACGTCCTGGGCCGGCTGCCGTTCTGGTCGGACCTGGCCGCCCGCACCCCGAGGCTGGCCAACGCGGTCATGCGCTCGCGCCTGGGTGGGCGGCTGGCGAAGTGGACCGCCGGGGTCGACCAGCGCCGCTCGCTGCCGGCGTTCTCGCCGCGCACGTTCCGCGCCGACTGGGCCGCCCGCCCGGCCGCCACCCACGACGGGCCGCCGGTCGCGCTGTGGGTGGACTCCTTCACCGACCACTTCGCCCCCGAGGTGGCCTCCGCCGCCGTCGCGGTGCTCGAGGACGCCGGCTACCGGGTGCAGGTGCCCGGCGCCGACACCTGCTGCGGGCTGACCTGGATCACCACCGGCCAGCTCGACGCGGCGCGGAGGACGGTCGGCGCGACCGTCGCCGCGCTGGCCCCGCTCGCCCGCGCCGGGGTGCCCGTCGTCGGGCTGGAGCCCTCGTGCACCGCGGTGCTGCGCGGCGAGGCGAAGGACCTCGTCCCCGGGGCCGACGCCGACGCCGTCGCGGCCGCGACGAAGACCCTCGCCGAGCTGCTGCGCGACACCCCGGGCTGGCGGATGCCCGACCTCACCGGCCTCCCGGTCGTGGCCCAGCCGCACTGCCACCACCACGCCACCATGGGCTGGACGACCGACGAGACGCTGCTGCGCGACGCCGGCGCGCAGGTCCAGCGGATGGGCGGCTGCTGCGGCCTGGCCGGCAACTGGGGCGTGGAGAAGGGCCACCACGACGTGTCGGTCGCCATCGCCGGGCACCAGCTGCTCCCGGCGGTCGAGGCGCTGCCCGCCGACGGCGTCGTGCTGGCCGACGGCTTCTCCTGCCGCACCCAGCTCGACGACCTCGCCGGCCGCCGCGGCCTGCACCTGGCCGAGCTGCTCGCCCAGCGGCTGCCCGACCGGGCCCGCGCCTAGCGGACGAGGACGGCGGCGTCCGTCGACGGCGCCGCGTCGCCGGCGTCGCCGTCCGGCTCCTCCTCGTCGGGCCGCTCGACGGTGGCGTGCGGCAGGCGCACCGTGACCACGGTCCGGCCGGGGCGACTCGCGACGTCGACGCTGCCGCCGTGCGCGGCGACCACGGCCTGCACGATCGCAAGGCCCAGGCCGGTGCTGCCGGCGGCGCGGTTGCGGGAGGCGTCGCCGCGGACGAACCGCTCGAACACCCCCGGCTGCAGCCCCGCGGGGATGCCGGGGCCGTCGTCGGTCACCTGCAGCACCGCGGTGCCGTCCTCGGCCCGCAGCCGGGTCGTCGCGGTGGTCCCCGGCGGGGTGTGCGTGCGCACGTTGGCCAGCAGGTTGGCCAGCACCTGGTGCAGGCGGACGGCGTCGCCGGGGACGCAGACGGCGGCCGCTGGCAGGTCGACCCGCCAGCGGTGTGCCGGACCGGCGGCGTGGGCGTCGCTGACCGCGTCGAGCACGGTGGCGGTGAGGTCGACGGTGCCGGGGACGATCTCCCGGCCGGCGTCCAGGCGGGCGAGCAGGAGCAGGTCGTCGACGAGGCCGGACATCCGCACCGCCTCGGCCTCCACCCGGCGCAGCGAGCGGTCGGCGTCCTCGGGCAGGTCGGTGGTGCGCCGCAGCAGCTCGGCGTAGCCGCGGATCGACGTCACCGGCGTGCGCAGCTCGTGGCTGGCGTCGGCGACGAACTGCCGCAGCCGGGTCTCCGACGTCTGCCGGGCGGCCATCGCGCCCTCGACGGAGTCCAGCAGCCGGTTGAGCGCCGCCCCGACCCGGCCGACCTCCGTCCGCGGGTCGGTGTCGGCCACCGGCACGCGGTCGGCCAGCCGGACCTCGCCGGAGGCCAGGGGGAGCTCGGCGACCCGGCCGGCCGTGGCCGCCACCCGGTGCAGGGGGCGCAGCGTCCGGCCGATCACCAGGTACGCGGCGGCGCCGGCGGCGACGAGCCCGAGCAGGCCGGCGACGGCCTCCGCGGCGGCCAGCCGCAGCAGCGCGCTCTGCACCGGCTCCAGCGGCAGGCCCGTCACGAGGACGGTGCCCTCGCCGGTGGCGCTCGCGACGACGCGGTACTCCCCCAGCTGCCCCAGGTCGACGGTGTGCGGCTCGCCGTCGGCCGGGACGCCGGCGAGGACGGCGGCCTGTGCGGCCGTGAGCGCCCGGCCGTCGCCGTCGGCCTCGATCACGGCGGCCGCGTCGACGACCCCGTCGGTGATGCTGGCGCCCAGCGTCCCGTCGCCCTGGCCGGGGGTGAGCAGCCAGTCCGGTCCCCCGCCCGGGCCGGTCCCGAACGGCGCCTCGTCGGCGTGCGAGGACCGGTCGGCGGCCGCGGCGAGCCGGGTGTCGACCTCGCCGACGAGCTGGCTGCGCAGCGCCGCCGTCGCGGCGGCGCCCACGACGGCGAGGACGACCGCCAGCGGCACGAGGAAGGCACAGAGCAGCCGGGCCCTCAGGGAGAGCCGGCGGGCGGACGGGCGTCGCATGCTCCCACGGTGGGCGGCCGCGCTGCCCGTTGCCTGGACGCCGGCGGTGAGCTCGCTGGACGGACTCCCCGGTCCGGGACGCGCCCGGCCCCGCGGCGGGGAAGACTGCCCCGGGAGCGGGGTGGGAGGGGGCGGCATGGACGTGCGGACGCCCGTCGGCGTCGCGGCCCCGGCCGGGCTGAGCGCGGCGGAGGCGGAGGCGCGGCGCCGGCGCGGGGAGGCCAACACCGCCGTCCGCGGCTCGTCGCGCAGCTACGCGCGGATCCTGCGGACCAACGTCTTCTCGTTCTTCAACGTCATCCTGTTCGTCATCGGCGCCGCGCTGCTGGCGCTGGGCCGGTACAGCGACGCGTTCACCAGCGTCGGGCTCGGGCTGGTGAACGCGGCGATCAGCGCGGTCCAGGAGATCCGGGCCAAGCGGAAGCTGGACCGGTTGCAGCTGCTCAGCCGCGGCCGGGTGACGGTGGTGCGCGACGGCCGCGACGCCGAGGTGCTGCCGCACGAGGTGGTCCGCGGTGACGTGCTGCACCTGCGGCCGGGCGACCAGGTCGTCGTCGACGGCCCGGTGCTCGACGGCGGGCAGCTGGAGGTGGACGAGTCGCTGCTGACCGGGGAGTCCGAGGCGCTGCTCAAGCGGCCGGGCGACGACCTGCTGTCGGGCAGCGTCTGCGTCGGCGGCGACGGGCACCAGCTGGCCCGGGACGTCGGCGCCGCCGCGTACGCCGGCCGGCTGACCGCCGAGGTCCGCCAGGTCAGCACCGACGCGACGCCGCTGCAGCGCCGGATCGCCTTCGTCGTCCGGCTGGTCATGGTGCTGGTCGGGCTGATGAGCGCGACGATCCTGGCGCAGGCCGCGCTGGAGGGGTTCTCGCTGGTCCGGACCGTGCAGACCACCGCGGTGCTCTCGGGGCTGGTGCCCTACGGGTTGTTCTTCCTGGTGGCCGTCGCCTACACCGTCGGCGCAGCCCGCAGCGCCGGCCGGGGGGCGCTGGTGCAGCAGGTCAACGCCGTGGAGTCGGTGAGCAACGTCGACGTCGTCTGCACCGACAAGACGGGCACGCTCACGACCGGCCGGCTCTCGCTGGCCGAGGTGGTCCCCCTCGGCCCGCTGCCGGCCGCGGAGGCCGGGCGGCTGGTGGGGTCGGTGGCGCGCAGCGCCGGGGCCGCGAACCTGACGACGGCGGCGCTGGCCGAGGCGCTGCCCGGCGACGCCGAGCCCGTGCTGGAGGAGGTGCCGTTCTCCTCGTCGCTGCGCTGGAGCGCGGTGCGCACCGCGGCCGGCGTGCTGGTGCTGGGGGCGCCCGACCGGCTGGCGCCGCAGCTGGCCGGCCCGCCACCGACCGACGCGGTGACCGCCCGGACCTCGCAGGGACTGCGGGTGCTGGTGGCCGCCCGGGCGGTCGATCCCGGCGTGCCGCTGCGGGACGACTCAGGCCGGCCGCGGCTGCCCGAGCTGGAGCCGCTCGCGCTGCTGGTGCTCGCCGACGAGCTGCGCCCAGGGGTGCCCGAGGCGATCGCGCGCTTCGCCGCGGACGGCACCGAGCTCAAGGTCGTGTCCGGCGACGACCCGGCGACCGTCGCGGCGCTGGCCCGGCAGGCCGGGCTGGACGGCGTCGACCCGGTGAGCGGCGCGCAGCTCGACGGGCTCCCGGACGCCGAGTTCGACGCCGTCGTCGCCCGCGCGTCGGTGTTCGGCCGGATCGCGCCGGAGCAGAAGGAGCGGCTGGTCGCCTCCCTGCGGCGGCAGGGCCGGTACGTGGCGATGATCGGCGACGGCGTGAACGACGCGCGGGCGCTCAAGCGCGCGCAGGTCGGCGTGGCGATGCGCAGCGGCAGCGCCGTCACCCGCGACGTCGCCGACATCGTGCTCACCGACGACTCGCTCGCCGCCCTGGCGCCGGCCCAGCACGAGGGCCGCCGGATCATCGCCGGCATCGGGACGTCGATGCAGGTGTTCCTGGCCCGCGTCGGCACCCAGGGGCTGGTGATCCTCGCCGTCACCATGCTGGGACTGGGCTTCCCCTACTCCCCCGCCAACGTCGGGCTGACGCTGCTGACCGTCGGGCTGCCGACGCTGTTCCTGACCGCGTGGGCGCGCCCGGCCCGGCCCGACCCCCACCTGCTGACGAACCTCTGGCGGTTCGTGGTGCCGGCGATGGTCGTGACCGCGGCCGCCGGCGTGGCCGTCTACGCCTACCACTACACGACGCTGCTCGACGGCTTCACCGACGACCAGGTGCCCGACGTCCTCGTCGACGCGTTCGAGCGGTTCACCGGCCTGTCGTCGGACGACATCGGCTTCACCGAGGCGGCGGCGACCATCGGCGCGCAGACCGCGCTGTCGACGTTCGTCTCCTACGCGGCGTTCCTGCTCATCCTGTTCCTGCGGCCGCCGCACCGGTTCTTCGCGTCGTGGACGAGCCCCGACGGCGACCGCCGGCCGGCCGTGCTGGTGGCGGCGCTGGTCGTCGTCTTCTCCGCGGGGTTGTTCGTGCCCTGGTTCACGACCTACTTCGGCCTCACCGACGCGGCTCGGCCGGTGTTCGAGACCGTGGTGCCGGCGCTGCTCGTGTGGTTCGCCCTGTTGAGCGCCGCCTACCGGTTCCGGGTGCTGGAGCGGGTGCTCGGGCTCCGGCACCTGCCGGCCGAGGGGACGCCGCTGGGCTGACCGGCGTCCCCTCGGCGGGGGCTCAGCCGCGGACGGCGCGGACCAGCCGGCGGGTGCCGAGCCAGGCAACCGCCGCGCCGGCCACCCACGGGCCGGCGACGAGGACCGGGTCGACCGTCTGGTGCCGGACGTCGACCCGCCCCCGGCGGGACGCGACCGGGTGCGCCGAGGCCTCGGTCAGCACGCCGGTCTCGGTGATCGGGTTGTCGGGCCGGAGCGTGGCGAGGGAGCGCAGGTGCGCGCCGGTCGCCTCGACCCGGTCGCCGGCGACCAGCAGCAGCCAGTGCGCGAGCCGGGCCTCGCTGAAGCGGGAGTAGGCCAGGCGGCGGATCGCCCCGGACACCCCGTGCAGCGGCTGCGCCGTCCCGAAGACCGGGGTGACGGCGGCGTGCTCGATGGAGTGCTCGCGCGGGCCGTGCCGCTCGGGCTGCTGGTCGGGGACCTCCCAGTGGGCGCCGGAGAAGCCCTCCTGCCACTGCAGCTTGGGCACCGACGGCCGGTCGGCGGGGTCGAGGTCGACGCCCCAGTACGGGATGCGGGCCTTGAGCTGCTCGGTGGTCTCGGGCAGCGGGGGCTTCTGCGGGGTGTAGGCCATGGTCGCTCTCCTCGCTCAGGCCGCGCCGGGCACGACGAGCGGCTTGATGCAGCCGTCGAGCTTGGCGGAGAAGACGTGGTACCCCTGGGCGACGTGCTCGAGCGGGAACCGGTGGGTGACCAGCTCGTGCGGGGTGAGGTGGCCGTTGCGGACGTGCTCGAACAGCCGCGGCCACTGCCGCTTGACCGGGGTCTGGTTCATCCGCAGCGTCAGCCCCTTGTTGAGCGCGTCGCCGAACTTGACCATGTTCGGGATCGGGCCGTACGCGCCGACCACCGAGACGGTGCCGCCCTTGCGCACCGAGTCGATGGCCCAGTTCAGCGCGATCGGCGAGCCGCCCTGCAGCTTGAACTTCACGCCGGTGAGGTGCTGCAGGAGGTTGCCGTCGGCCTCGGCGCCGACCGCGTCGATGACGACGTCGGCGCCGAGGTGGCCGGTCGTCCGCTTCATCTCCACGACGATGTCGTCGTACTCGGCGAAGTTGAACGTCTCGGCCGAGGCCCAGGAGCGGGCGACCTCGAGGCGGTACTCGAGGTGGTCGACGACGATGACCCGCCCGGCGCCCATCAGCCAGGCCGACCGGGCGGCGACCAGGCCGACGATGCCGGCCCCGAAGACGACGACGACGTCGCCCTCGACGATGTCGCCGAGCTGGGCGCCGAAGTACCCGGTGGGGACGGCGTCGGTGAGCAGGACGGCGTCCTCGTCGCTCATCCAGTCGGGGATGCGCACCGGCCCCACGTCGGCGAAGGGCACCCGCACGTACTCGGCCTGTCCGCCGTCGTAGCCGCCGGTGGTGTGCGAGTAGCCGTAGATGCCGCCGACCGCCGTGGCGTTGGGGTTGACGTTGTGGCAGTTGGAGTAGAGGCCGCGGGCGCAGAACCAGCAGGTGCCGCAGAAGATGTTGAACGGCACCATCACGCGGTCGCCGACCTGCAGGTTGCGCACCGAGGGGCCGACCTGGTCGACGACGCCGATGAACTCGTGGCCGAAGGTGTGCCCGATCCGGGTGTCCGGCATGAGCCCGTGGTAGAGGTGCAGGTCGGAGCCGCAGATGGCGGCGAGGGTGACCCGCACGATCGCGTCGTTGGGGTGCTCGATCGCCGGGACGTCCTTCTCCTCGACGCGGAGCTTGTACGGGCCCCGGTACACCATCGCTCGCATGGGCGGGGTGCCTCCTCTGACCGCGGGCGCCGCCCCGGCCGTCGTGCCTCCCGGCGTTGCTGACCGGCGTGCCCCGACCCTGCGCCGACGGGACCCGGCGTGCCACTCGAGGGGTCAGGGGCTGGCCAGGACCTCGCCGAGCGTGAGCCGGTCGGCCTCGGCCCGGCCGACGCGCAGGGCGTCGTCCCCGGCGGCGCCGAGCAGCTGCGGCCAGCGGGTGGCGTGCCGCGCCATCGCGCGGTCCGACAGCGACCGGCCGCGGGCGGTCTGCCCGTCCCGCGCCTGCGTGGCGGGCACGTCGAGCAGCACCACGTGGACCGAGCGGCCGGCGTCGCGGGCGGCGCCGAGGACGGCGGTCCGCCAGCGCGGGCTGGTCCACGGGTCGGTGAGGACGACGACCGGCGCCGGACCGGCCACCGCCCGGAGCACCCGCCACCGGTGGAGCAGGTGCACCGCCGGCCGCAGCAGCCGGTAGGGAACCCGTGCACCGACCCGCCGCACCCGCGCGGCGACGTCCTCGGAGTCGAGGCCGAGCACGTCCGGGCCGGCCACGCCGGGGTCGGCCACGTCCGGGCCGGTGCGGTCCCGCGCCGCGTCGGCGAGCCAGCGGCGCAGCAGGGTGGTCTTGCCGCTGCCGGGCAGGCCGCCGACGACGACCAGCACTCCCCCGGTCCGCGGCGCGCGCGGGGGCAGCAGCCCGACCGCTCCTGGCGTCGTCCCGTCCGTCATGCCGGCTCCTCTCGCCTGTGCGCTCAACGGTCCACGCGGCGCTTGCGATCCAGCCGGGAGCCACCTGGACGGGAGCTGTGAACGCGGGGCCGGGCCCGGCGACCCAGGGGCTCGGCAGCTAGGCACCCGCCGGTGGCCGCCCGCGCGATGCCCGGGCGGCTGGGCCGGACCGGAGTGCGGTCAGGCTGGAACGAGCGGGTCGCCTCGCCCGGAGGCGAGGTCGCGGTGGCGACCCGGTCGGGATCGCGGAGGTCGACCGGGTCGCCGGACCCCAGGTCGGTGCCGTCGAGCAGGTGGTCCCGGGTCAGGACGATCTCGGTGCCGTCGGGGCGGTAGGTGTGTCAGACGCCGTCGGCGTCGCGTTCGACGGTGTAGCCGTGGTGGACCTTGCCGTGGTGCCGTTCGCACAGCAGGCCGAGGTTCTCGAGCTCGGTCTGGCCGCCGAAGGCCCAGTGGATGCGGTGGTGGGCCTCGCACCACCAGGGCGGGGCGTCGCAGCCGGCGAACACGCACCCCTTGTCCCGCAGGTCCAGCAGGTGCCGCAGCGCCGCTGGCACGATCCGTACCTCCCGGCCGCGGTGTATCGGCTCCCCGTCGGGGCCCATCACGATCCGGGCGACGGTGGAGTCGCACGCCAGCCAGCGGGCGCGGGCGGCGGAGATCGTGGCGCCGAACCCCAGCTCCGCCGCGGTCTTCCCCGGCGCGGGGTCGACCAGGTCGTCGAGGTCGAGCACGGCGGCGATGCCGGGCTTGCGGGTGCGCTGGATCGGCACCGCCCCGGCGGCGAGGGTGAGATCGGCCCACTGCACGAACGCGTCCCCGCGCACCTGCGCGGGGCCGCGAACGTCGCCGGCGGTGCGGGAGGCCGCGGCCATCGGCTCGAGCACGGCTTTGACCTTCTCCCCACCGACGGGGTCCAGCTGGGCGATCAGGGTGACGGTGTGGTCGGCGTGGGTGACCATCTGCAGGCTGCGCTGCGTCTCCGGTTCCGGTTCGGGCCCGTCGGGGTCCAGCCGGGCCAGGTAGTCGGCGACCGCCCCTGCCAGCTTCTGGGAGGTCTGGGACACGGCGATCGTCGCGAGCGCCGCCTCCACCTCCCCCGCATCGATGCCCTGCGCGGCGGCCAGCGCCGCCGGCCGGGGCGCGACCACCTTGCTGATCTCGGTGACGTGCTCGGCCCCGATCGCTCCGGCCGCGAAGGCGGCCGCGGTGGCCGGCAGCAGGGCCAGCGCCCGCCCGCGGTGCACCAACCCGGCTGCGGCGTTGCCCTTGAGCCCGGCGTGGGTGCGCAGCCACGCGGCCATCGTCTTCAGCCCGTCGTGCTCGCACGCCGACCGCGCGTCGGCGGCCCGCACCACGGCGGCCAGCCGGGCGGCGGCCCGGTTCTGCTCGGCCACTGCCGCAGCGACCTCGGCCAGCAACTCCCCGTCGGACAACACGTGCAGGTCCACCCGGTCCGCATCTGGCGAGCTGTTCGAACACATGTACGGAGTCTAGCGGCTACGACCGGACTGCGCAGGGCGAATCCCCAGCTCAGACGCTTGTCCACAATCTTCTCGCCAGGCTTGCGCGGAATCCCGGTCGGCGTCCTCTCGCCCGGCTCGGCGATCCACAGGCGCGCCACGGGCCGGTGCCAGGAAGGACACAGGAACGCCCCTCAACCTCGGGTCAGACGGCCGGACGGACCGGCCGACAGGAGGACATCGTGCGCAAGAAGCTGATCATCGCCGGCGCCACCGGGGCGCTGACCCTGGCCGGTCTCGGCGTCGCCCTGCCCGCACTGGCCGACGACGAGACGACCACGGGAACGGGGACGTCGTCGGAGGACCGCATCCGCGACGCCCTCGCCGATCTGGTCGAGGACGGCTCCATCACCCAGGAGCAGGCCGACGAGGTGGCCACCACCCTGAGCGACGCCGGGTTCGGCGGCCACCACGGCGGCGGCCCCGGGTTCGGCCGGCTCGGGCTGTCGACGGCCGCCGAGGCCCTCGGCATGACCGAGGACGAGCTGCGGACCGCGCTCGAGGCCGACGACGCCTCGCTCGCCACCGTGGCCGAGGCGCAGGGCGTCGACGTCCAGACGCTCGTCGACGCGCTGGTCGCCGAGGCGACCGAGCGGATCGAGCAGGCCGTGACCGACGGCGACCTCACCCAGGAGGAGGCCGACGAGCGCCTCGCCGACCTGGAGGAGCGCATCACCGAGCGGGTCACCAGCACCGACGGCCCCGGCGGCTTCGGCGGCCCGCGCGGCGGCCACGGTCAGGGCGGCCCGGGTGGCGAGGGAGAGGGCGAGGGCGACTGACCGTCCTCACCGCCCGACCTCGAGCGGCGCCACCTCCCCGGGGGTGGCGCCGCTCGCGCGTGCGGCCCGCCCCGCGGACACCGTCCCGGTCACCGCCGCCACGTTGGCCAGCACGACGACGGCGATCCCGATCCACACGTGCGCGGCGAGGAACTGGCCGAGCAGCACCATCCCCACCAGCGCGGCCAGCACCGGGTGCACGCTCATGGCGACCCCGAACGCCCGCGGGGGCACGTACCGCAGCGCCGCCAGGTCCGCGGCGTACGGCACGGCCGACGACAGCACCCCCGCCGTCACCGCCGCCAGCAGCGGGGCTCCGCTCAGCCGGTCCTGCGCGGCCAGCACGACGAGCACCGGCAGGTACCCGACCGCGCACAGCGCGGAGGCGACCGCGGGCGCCTGGAGTCCCGGCAGCCGCGCCCCGGCGAGCCGGTTGAGCAGGATGTAGGCCGCCCAGCAGCACCCGGCCACGGCGCCGATCAGCAGGCCGGCGACGTCGCTGGCCGGGCCGGGCAGCACCAGCACGTAGACGCCGGCCGCCGCCACCACCGCGATCAGCAGGTCGCGCCGCGTGCGGGAGCCGGCGAGCGCGACCCCGAGCGGGCCGAGGAACTCCAGGGTCACCGCGAGCCCCAGCCCCACCCGGTCGATCGCCGTGTACAGCGACAGGTTCATGGTCGCGAAGACGACGGCCAGCAGCAGCACGGGCCACCACTGCGCCCAGGTCAGGCGCCGCACCGGCGGGCGCGCCAGGGGGAGGAGCACCGCCGCGGCGACCCACTGCCGCACCGCGACCACCCCCGGCGGGCCCACGGCGTCGAAGGCGTGCGCGCCCACCGCCGCGCCGACCTGGTTGCTCAGCGCGCTCCCGGCCATCGTCGCGAGGCCGCGCAGCCGCCGCCCCCTGGTCGCGTCGCGGAACACCCGGTCGAGTCTGGGCACCCACCGCCGTGGAGAGAAATGCCGATCCCGGCACCGGCGATACGGTCGGTGTATGGAACCGGAGGTCCGGCAGCTGCGCGTCCTGCTCGCGGTCGTCGACACCGGCACCTTCACCGCGGCGGCCGCTGCACTGCACACCACCCAGGCCTCGGTCTCCCGCACGGTCGCCGCACTGGAGCGGGCACTGGGCGCCCGGGTGCTGCACCGCACCACGCGGCACACGGTGCCGACCCCGGCCGGCGCCCGCGTGGTCGCGCATGCCCGCCGGGTCCTGGCCGAGGTCGAGGCGCTGCGCCGGGCGGCGCGGGAGGCCCGCACCGAGCTGCGCGTCGGCTACCCGTGGGCCGCGCTGGGCCGGCACACCACCCCGGTGCAGCGCGCCTGGGCGGCCGCTCACCCCGGCTCGTCGCTCGTGTTCGTGCAGTCCAACACCCCCACGGCCGGCCTCACCGAGGGGACGGCGGACGTCGCCGTCCTCCGCCGCGCCGTCCGTGAGCCCCGGCTGGCCACCGCGGCGCTCGGGACGGAGCGGCGCTCGGCCGCGCTGGCCGCCGACGACCCGCTCGCCCGCCGGCGCAGCGTGCGGCTGGCCGAGCTCGCCGAGCGCACCGTGGCCGTCGACGGCCTGACCGGGACGACGACGGAGTCGTTGTGGGCGCCTTCGGCCGGTCCCTCCACCCGCACGGTCCGCGGCGTGGACGAGTGGCTCACCGCGATCGCCGCGGGCGACGCGGTCGGCATCACGACCGAGGCGACGGCGGCCCAGCACCGCCGGCCGGGCGTGGTGTACCGGCCGGTCCGCGACGCCCCGCCGGTCGACGTGCGGCTGGCCTGGTGGGCGGCCGCTCCCCCGCCGGCGCTCGAGCCGTTCCTCGCCCTGGTCCGCGACCGCTACGCGGGCAGCCCTCACCCGTAGGGGTCGTACGCTCCGTCGACCCGTCCCGGGCGGAGGGCCCAGGCCCCACCATCACCGGATGACGACGCGGCAGCAGGAGGGCCGGCCGGGCATCGGCCGGGTCGGCACCCGCCTGCTCGAGTACGCCGAGAACGTCGTCTACGCCGGGATCGCGGCCTTCCTCGTGGTCACGGCCCTGGTCTGCCTCGCCCTCGCGGGACGGACGACGTGGCGACTGACCTCGGACTTCTCCGAGCAGCCGGTGCTGGACCTCCTCGACGTCCTCCTGCTGGTCTTCATCGTCGTGGAGCTGCTGTTCGCCGTCCGCACCACGGTGGAGAAGCGGGAACTGCTGGCCGAGCCCTTCCTGCTGGTCGGGATCATCGCCTCGATCAAGGAGATCGTGGTGCTGTCGGTCGAGTCGGCGAAGGAGGTCGGCAACGGCGCGCAGTTCACCGACCGGATCGTCGAGATCGGCGTCCTCGGCGTGCTGGTGCTCCTGCTCGGCCTGACCGCCCTGCTGCTCCGTCGCAAGGAGCGCGAGCCCGACGAGGGCGAGAGCGGCCCACCTCCGCCGGAGCGCCGCGCCGACTGAGGCCGCCCTCCTCGACCCTAAGCGTGTGCGCCGGCGCCGCAGGATCCGACCGATCCCGCGGCCCCGGCGCACACGCTCGTCGCAACCCTTGACGGATGACAGTAACGATGTATCGTTACAGTCATTCGATGAAACAGGAGGAGCACCATGCACCCCATGCGAGGACACGCCGGACACCCCGGCGCACGCTTCCACCACCCCCGCGCCGGCCGCCCGCCGTTCGGCGAGGGCGGCCCCTTCCGCGGCGGCCCGCACCACGGCGGACGGGGACGCCGCCCGCGCGGCGACGTGCGCACCGCCGTCCTGCTGCTGCTGGCCGACCAGCCCATGCACGGCTACCAGCTGATGCAGGCGATCGGCGAGCGCAGCGGCGGCCGCTGGACGCCCAGCCCGGGCGCGATCTACCCGACGATCAGCCAGCTCGAGGACGAGGGCCTGGTCACCGTCACCGCCGACGCCGGCCGCAAGCTGGTCACCCTCACCGAGGCCGGCCGGGCGCACGTCGAGGAGGTGCGCCGGACCGCGGCGGACCCCTTCGCCGGCGACGAGGCGGCGGGTGCCGGGCCCGACCTGCGCGGCCTGGTGGCCGGCCTGCACGGCGCCGTCAAGGAGGTCGCCCGGACCGGCAGCGAGGCCCAGCGCGCCGAGGCCGCGCGGATCCTGGCCGACGCCCGCCGGTCGCTGTACCTGCTGCTGGCCGACGGTCCGCAGGCCCCGGCCGACGGGGGTGCCGCGTGAGCGCCACCTCCCGGGCCGACGTCGCCACCTCGACCCCCGAGCGCTACGCCAAGCAGCTGGCCGCCCACCTCGGGCGGCGCAGCGCGGTCCGCGAGGAGGCCGACGGCACCCGCGTCGTGCTGGCGGTGGGCGACTGCCTGCTGCGGTCGCACGAGGGTCGGCTCGAGCTGCTCGCCACCGCGGCCGGTCCGGAGGAGCTCGAGCGGGTCGAGTCCGTCGTCGGCTCGCACCTGGAGCGGTTCGGCCAGCGCAACGAGCTCCGGGTCGTCTGGCAGCGCGGCTGACCTAGGCCGAGCGGTCCCGTCCGGCCAGCGTCCGGTCGAGGAACGCGGTCACGTCGGCCAGGACCTCGTCGGCGTTGGTCTCGTTGAAGACCTCGTGCTGCGCGCCGGGGTAGATCCACTCCTCGTGGCGGCCGCCGCCCAGGTGGGCGATGCCGGAGCGGCTGCCCTCCACCGGCACGAGCCGGTCGTCGGCACCGTGCACCCACAGCAACGGCAGGTCGCCGAGGTCGGGGCCGGCGTCGATCGCCGCGAGCGCCCGCTGCCAGGCCTCGAGCATCGGCCGCTTGAACGGCCCGTGCCAGACCAGCGGGTCGGCCTCGTAGGCCTCCCCCACCGCCGGGTCGCGGGACAGCGTCGTGCTGTCGAGCGGGACGTCGGGGATCTCCGGCATGCCCAGCAGCACCTCGACCGTGGCGAACTCCCCGACGACGGGCCCGGAGAGCACCAGCGCGGCCAGGGTGTCGCCGTACCGCTGCGCGTAGCGGGCGGCGACGAGCCCGCCCATCGAGTGCCCGATGAGGACGACGGGCAGGCCGGGGTGCTCCTGGCGGGCCCGCTCGTCGACGAGGTGGAGGTCGTCGACGACGGCCTCGACGTCGCCGAACACCACCCGCTCGCCCTCGCTGCGGCCGTGGCCCATGTGGTCGACCGCGTACACGACCGCGCCGTTCGCGACGAGCGCGTCGGCCACGTGCCCGTACCGGCCGATGTGCTCGCCGTAGCCGTGCGAGAGGAGCACGACGTGGCGCGGGTCGCCGTCCCCCTCCCAGGTGCGGGCGGCCAGCTGCCCGGCCGATCCGTCGAGCGTCCAGTCGCGGGACGTGGTCACGTGCACCTCCTCGTGCGGCCGCGCCCGCGGCCGGAGCCCATCCTGGCCGAGCCGGCGAGGGCGCGCGCTCCGGCAGCCCGGAGCCGGCGGGGCTCCCGACGGCGGTGGCGCCGGGAGCCCCGCTTCCGTCAACGCACCGGGTAGGCCGGGAGCCGGGTGACCGCCGTCATCCCGAACACCAGGCCGTTGGGCTGGGCGGCGTCGACGGCGACCCCCGCGTCGTTGACGACGTGTCGGATCCCGCCGCCGGCGTTGATGACACCGGTTGCCATCGACGCGAAGCGGACGCCGCCGGTCCGCGGTGCCTCGATGGCGCTCGCCACATGGACCTGCGGCCCGGACAGGGGACCCTGCGGCCCGAAGCCGGCGAGGAACAGGGAGTACATCGCGAGGCCGGTCGCCTGGTGCCGGCGCACCCCGGGTGCGACGACGTAGGCGGCATGGCCCTCCGAGGTGCCGTCCATCCAAGCAGCCTGGTTGGGGGGGTCGTAGGGGAACTCGCTCTGGTAGAAGACCGTCTGGCCTCGCTCGCCGTTCCAGATGACCTGCTCGCGCTGGTAGTGCTCCACGAACAGCCCGAGCGCGGTGACGTCGTCCCCGTTCACCACCAGGCCGTGATCGGCGCGGTTGACGTTCCACCCGGTGGTCCCGGGGAGGCCGTGGTCGCCTCGCCAGAGCCAGGTGTGGTCCAGCAGCACGTGGTCGCTGTTCACCTCGACGCTGGTGGTCGCCTGACCCGAGCGCGGCCCGCCGACGCGGACGAACAGGTCGGTCAGGGTGGTCGGGTCCATGGCGTGGCCGACCTGCCGGTTCCCGGTCCCGATGCGGACGAGGACGTCGGTGCTCGGCCCGGCGTCCACGGTCAGCCCGGAGACCACGACGCCGTGGACGTCGCCGACCTCGAGCGCGGTCGTGCCGGCGGCCGGCGCGAGCGATGCGTAGCCCAGCCCCATGACGACCGTGTCGGGGCGAGTGACGCGGATCGGCTCGTCGAGCGCGTAGACGCCCGGCGTCAGCATGAGGTGCTTGCCCGAGGCGAGCGCCGCGTTGATCGTCGCAGCGGAGTCCGACGGCTTCGCGATGAAGAACCGGTCGATCGGCAGGACCTCGCCGTCGCGCCGTCCCTGCTCCCAGTGGGTCCCGGACGTGTTGTTCCGCGCCTCCGGGACGAACACGGCGTAGTCGTCGCCGTCGACGAACAGGTACGGCGCCTCCCGCGACACCGGCGTGGCGGGCAGCGTGGTCATCCCGCCGGTGCCGAAGTCCGTGGCGGGGGCTCCCCGCACGCCGGAGAAGACGTAGTTCACGCCCCACCCGTCCCAGGCGCCGATCTGGCTGTCCCGCGTGTACCACTGGGCCTGCGCCGGCTCGACCTGCGTGTCCCCGCTGATCACTGCGCCGTCGACGCGGCTGTTGGCCATGTAGGTGCCGAAGGCGTTGGCGCCGTACCGGCCGGTCAGGTCGAGGTCGCCCTGGATGTGCACCCGCCGCAGCGTCGCCGCCTGGGACACCGCCCAGCGCATGGTGTGCGGCTCGGCGATGCCCTCCGGGTTCGGACGCGCCGCGTCCGCGCCCACGGGCCGCTGGATCGGGTTGATCGTCATGTTGCCCAGCGAGCGCCAGAAGTTCGTCAGCGCGCTGCTGCCGCGCGACGTCTGCTGCGGTTCGACGTGCAGCGCGCCGTTGATCACGACGTCCCCGGGAGAGGCGCCGAGTCCGTGGATGGCGGTGTAGTAGCCGACCTCGGAGTTCACGATCCCCGGCGCGGTCGCCGGGTCGTCCTCCCCCGCGGCGCTGCCGTACGTGCCGGGCAGGAAGAACACGGCATGCCGGTCGCTGCTCATCTCGGCTGTCGCGGAGATGCCCTGCAGGTAGGCGTTGATCTCCTCCACCGGGGTGTCCGGGGCGAAGATCTTGACGTTGGGGCCGAAGTCCGGCGTCGACGGCGCCTGCGCGACGGCCGGCGCCACGCCGGAGAACGTCAGGGCTCCGGCGACGCCGATGGTCGCGACGGCCAGGAACCGTCGCCTGGTGGCTGGGGGCACGTACGTCCTCCTCGATGAGGTACTCACGCGGGACCGGCCCGGCGGACGAGGTGCCGGGCCGGGGGCTGTCAGGTGGTGCGGACGCCGCGGCTGCGGCCGAGGTAGTGGGACAGGCCGACGGCGACGAGCAGGGAGGCGCCGTTGAACACGGGGCTGACCCAGGTGCTGGCGCCGGCGAGGGTGAGGCCGCTGACGCTGACGGAGACGAACAGGACGCCGATGAGCGTGCCGACGACGTTGAAGAACCCCGGCCGCACCGCGGTCGCCCCCAGGAACGCCGCGGCCAGCGCGGGGAACAGCAGCGTGGTGCCGGGGTCGGCGGTGGCCGAGCCGGACCGGGCCAGCGCCATCACGCCGACCACCCCGGCGATGGCCCCGGCCAGGACGAACGTGCTCCACACCGAGCGCTGCACCCGGATGCCGACCAGCGCCGCCGAGCGGGGGTTGGAGCCGATGGCGTGGAGGCTGCGCCCGAACGGGGTCTGGGCCAGCAGGTACCACAGCAGCAGGGCGACGACGGCGACGACGTAGACCACCTGCGGGACGCCGAGCAGCGTGGTGGAGCCGAACTCGGCCAGCCGCGGGTCCAGGCCGGCGAGGATGGTCTGGCCGCCGGTGTACCACTGCACCAGCCCGCCGAGCAGGGTGGCCATGCCCAGGGTGGTGACGAAGGCGTTGAGGCCGAAACGGGTGACCAGCAGGCCGTTGACCGCGCCGACCAGCACGCCGACGCCGATGCCGGCGGTCGCGGCCAGGCCGAGCGGCAGGTCGTGGAAGCTCATCAGCCCGGCGGTGAGCACGGTGGAGGCAGCGGCGGTCGCGCCGAGGGAGAAGTCGAAGTAGCCACACACCAGCGGCAGCACCACGGCCAGGGCCAGCAGGGCGACGGTGGCGTTGTTGCCCAGCAGGACGCTGACGTTGTCCTGGGTGAGGAAGGTGTCGGAGCTTGCCGGCAGGAAGGTGAAGAAGGTCCCGACCGCCAGCAGCAGCAGGAGCAGCGCGTGCCGCTCGAGCAGGCCAGTGACCCCGCCGTGCCCGCCGGTGCGCGGGCTCGCCGGCGCAGCCGCGGTGTCGGTGGGCGCGGTCTGGTCGGTGGCCGGGGACGGCACGGGTGGGGTGTCGGTGACGCTCATCGCGGTGCTCCAAGCAGTTCGCCGGCCGGGTCGGCGGCCGTGCTCTGGGTGAGGGCGGTCAAGTGGTCAGGAGTGAGGTCGGGCCCGGAGACCTCGGCGGTCACCCGCCCGTCGGCCAGCACGACCACGCGGTCGCACAACGTGGCCAGCTCCAGCAGGTCGGAGGAGGCGACCAGGACCGCACAGCCGCGGCCGGCCGCCTCGCGGACGGTGGCGTAGATGTCGGCCCGGCTCATCACGTCCACGCCCTGGGTGGGCTCGTCCAGCAGCAGCAGCGCCGGGTCGCGCTGCAGCCAGCGGGCCAGCACGACCTTCTGCTGGTTGCCGCCCGACAGCGACGCCAGCGGCACCTCCGCCGAAGGGGTACGCACGCCGTACCGGGCGACCAGCCCGGCCGCGTCGGACCGCTCGCGGCGCCGGTCCATCCCCCACGGGCGCCAGTACCGGCGCAGCACCGGCACGCTGAGGTTGTCCCGGACCGTCAGCCCAGCGAACGCCGCCTCGCCGCCCCGGTCCTCGGGCACCAGCGCGACGCCGGCGGCCATCCGCCCGGGGACGTCGCCGGTGGTGGTCACACGACCGGCCGTCCCGCGGACGGTCACGGTCCCCGCCGCCGGCCGGTGCTCGCCGAACACCGTCCGCAGCAGCGAGCTGCGCCCGGATCCCACCAGCCCGGCGACCCCGACGACCTCGCCCCGGCCGACGGTCAGGTCGACCCCGCGCAGCGGGCCGCCGCGCAGACCGCGGACCGAGAGGACGGCCTCCGACTCGTCGGCGGACGCCGCCGGCGGTCCTCCGGCGGTCCGCCCGACCGTCTCGTCGGCGGTGCGCGCCGGCGGCGCCCCGGTCATGTGCCGCACGAGCTCCCCCTCGGAGGGCCGCTCGGCGACCAGCGCGGCGACGGTCCGGCCGTCCCGGAAGACGGTGAAGTCGTCGCAGACCGACAGCACCTCGGGCATCCGGTGGCTGACCATCAGCACCGTCTGCCCGTTGTCCGCCCGCCGGCGGACGGCGTCCAGGAGCACCTGGGACTCGTGCTGGGGCAGGGTCGCCGTCGGCTCGTCGAGGACCAGGACCAGCTGCCGGTCGGCCTCCTGGTCCTGCAGCGCCCGGCAGATCGCGACCAGGGTCCGCTGCGCCGGGCGCAGCGCGGCGACCGGGGTGCGCGGGTCGGCGTCGATCTCGTAGGCGGTCAGCAGCCGGGCGACCCGGGACTGCAGGCTCCCCCACCGCACCCGCCGGGCGGGCCCGGTCGGGTAGCCGGCGTCCAGGGCGAAGTTCTCCGCGATCGACAACTCGGGGAACAGGCCGAGGTCCTGGTGCACGAAGCGGAGCCCCGCCGCCCGGCCGGCCTTGGCGTCGTAGTGCGCGGCGTCCCACTCCTGCCCGGCGACCTCGATCCGCCCGGCGTCGGCGCGGTGCACACCGGCCAGCACCTTGATGGTGGTGCTCTTGCCGCAGCCGTTGCCGCCCACCAGCGCGTGCACGGTGCCCGGCCGCAGCGCCAGGTCGGCCCGGTCGAGAGCCAGCGTCGCGCCGAAGCGCTTGGTCAGCCCGGTCACGCGGAGCACGGCGTCGCTCGTCATCGGGTTCACGTGGGTCCTCCCCCTGTGCCGCTGGCCGCCCCTCGCGGGGCGGCCAGCGGGTGGTGCCGGACGTCGGTCAGAGACCCCAGGCCTCGCGGTAGGCGGCCTCGAAGTCCACGCCGCCGGTGAAGGGCTGACCGGCCTCGGGCAGGTTGTTCTCGGCGTCGACGACCTGGAAGCCGTCGCCCTGCACCTGGGGCTCCTCGCCGTTGAGCACGCGGATGGCGGTGTCCACCGAGCCCCAGCCGCCCCACTCGATCGGGTAGCCGACGACCGCGTCGAGGCCGGCGTCGCCGCGGATCGCGTCGTAGCTCGGCGTGACGGGCAGCGCGGCGATGACGCTCAGGTCGGCGGACCGGCCGGAAGCGACCACCGCCTGACCGAGCCCGGCGTTGAGCACGCCGCTCACCGGGACGAAGACCGCGTTCGCGTCGGGCGCCTGCAGCAGTGCCGTGGAGAACTTCTGCGGGAGGGTGCCGCCGCCGACGTCGGAGTTCGAGTACTCCAGCGTCGAGACGATCTCGCACTCCGCGCAGGTCGCCATCTCGTCCTCGAACCCCTGCGCCAGCCACGGACCCCACAGCGGGTCGGTGAACACCAGGTGCAGGACCTTCGCCTGACCGTCGGTCCGGCCGATGAGCCAGTCCGCGGCGAGCTTGCCCTGCAGCTCGTACAGGTCCTGGGCGGAGACGCCCTCCAGCTGCAGGCGCTCGCTGGCCCACAGCGCCTCCCCGCCGACGGAGTCGCAGTCCGCGCCACCGCCGCCGACCACGGTCACACCGGCGTCGCGCGCCTCCTGGAACGGCTGCTGGATCGACGGGCAGTCGATGCCGACCGGGATGATGACGTCGGCGCCGGCGCTGACCGCCTGCCGCACACAGGTGCCCCACCCGTTGGGGTTGAGCTGGCCGTCGCAGACGTTGACCGTCCAGCCGACGGTCTCGGCGGCGTCGACCGCGCCCGCGACCGGCGCCGCGCAGCTGGGCACCTGCTCACCGCAGGAGACGACCCAGACCTCGACGTCCTGCGGCGGCGTGGTCGCGGTGGTCGGCGGGGTGCCGAGCTGTCCCTCGTAGGCGACGTCGAGCAGTTCCTGCGAGTCCGAGGACACCGATCCGCCGTCCCCGCTCCCGGAGGCGGACGACCCGGAGCCGGAGTCGGACTCGACCTCCGACGGCGAGCTGCAGGCGGACAGGACGACGGCGAGGGCGATCCCCGCGACGGCGCCGAGCCGGGTGCGGCGACCGCGGCCGGAGCCCGAGCGCGGGCTCCCGGCGGCGGGGCGGGGGTGGTCGAGGGCGTGCTCCAGCACGGGCATCTCCGTTGATGGTGGGCGCCGGACTCGGTGACCGGCGTCACTGGCGGAGAAGTGTGCGGAGACGTCGCGGGATCAGGGAACGCGAGATTGCTGATGATCGGCATCAGCTCCGTCTATGCCGCTGCCCTCCGTCGAGCTGCTCCCCGACGAGATGCGCGGCGCGTGCCACCAGGTCGCGGAACCAGGCGTGCTCGGGGTCGCGGTCGTGCACCGGGTGCCACCACATGGCCTCCACCAGCGGCCCCAGCTCGAACGGCGGCGCCAGCGCCCGCACCCCGACGTCGAGCGGCAGCAGGCGGACCAGCCGCTCCTGCAGCAGCGCGATCCGGTCGCTGCCGGCGACCAGGCCCGGCACGGTCAGGAAGCTCTCGGTGACCACCTGGACGCGCGGTTCGATGCCGAGCTGGCGCAGCTGCCGCGCGGCCGGGGTGGACGCCGTCGGCCCGTGGTAGGTCGCCACCCACGGGAGCGTGCGCAGCTGGTCGACGGTGAGGTCCTCCCCCACCTGTTCGTTGTCGGCGGAGACCACGATGACCCACCGGTCGCGGTGCAGGTCGGCGTGCGGCAGGTCGATGACGAAGCCGTGCGGGATCACCAGCAGGTCGGTGTTGAGCAGCGTCTGCTCGGCGGAGTCCACGGCGCCGGGCGTGTTGTGCGCCAGCCGCAGCCGCGCGTGAGGTGCCTCCTCGGCCAGCAGCTGGGCCACGGTGTCCCCCAGCACGGCCGCGCCGTAGTCGCTGACCAGGACCGAGAACTCGCGGGTGGACTCGACCGGGTCGAACTCCGGCTGCGCCGTGAACACCCGCTCGATGCCGTCGAGCGCCAGCCGCACCCGCGGCTTGAGCTGAGCGGCCAGCGGGCTCAGCCGGTAGCTGTTCCCCACCCGGGACAGCAGCTCGTCGCCGAAGTGGCGGCGCAGCCGGGCCAGCGACGCCGACAGCGCCGGCTGGCTCAGCCCCAGCTGCTGAGCCGCGCGGGTGACGCTGCGCTGCTCGAGCAGGGCGTCCAGCGAGACCAGCAGGTTGAGGTCGAGGTTGGCCAGGTTCACCCGACGAGGCTATCCACGGCGTCGATGCCCGGCATCATCCTTTCGGTCTTCCCTGATACCTGAGCGCAACCGACGGTGGACGGCGTGACGCACACCACCGCCGATGTGCCGGCTCTCGACCGCACCGACCCCGAGGGCGCCATCGCCACCGCAGCCAAGCGGTGCTCGAACTGGGGCCGCTGGGGCGCCGACGACGTGCTCGGCACGCTCAACTTCCTCACCGAGGAGAAGCGGGTCGAGGGCGCCCGCCTCGTCCGCCGCGGAGTCAGCTTCTCGCTGTCGCAGGCGTTCGACATGGACGGGCCGCAGAAGGGCTGGCGCCGCCGGACCAACCCGGTCCACACGATGCTCGACACCGGCACCGACGCCGAGCGCGGCGTGCAGGGCTTCCCGCACGGCATCGGCGGCGCCGACGACGTCGTGGCCATGCCGCTGCAGTGCTCCACCCAGTGGGACGGCCTCGGCCACATCTTCGACCACGGCATGGCGTGGAACGGCCGCCGCGCCGGGGACGTCGTCACCAGCCTCGGCGACTCCGTCACCGGCATCGAGACCGCCGCCGCGCACATCGCCGGCCGCGGCGTCCTGCTCGACGTCGGCCGCGCCATCGGCACCGACGGCGAGCTGCCCGACGGGTTCCCCATCACCGCCGACCACCTCGAGGCCACCATCGCCGCCCAGGGCGAGTCCGCCCGGGTCGGCCGCGGGGACCTGCTGCTGGTCCGCACCGGGCAACTGACCCGCGCCCGCCGCTCCATCGCCGCCGGCACCGGCTGGGGCGACTACGCCGGCGGCGCCGCCCCCGGCCTGAGCTTCACCACCGCCGACTGGCTGCACGCCTCCGAGATCGCCGGCATCGCCACCGACACCTGGGGCTTCGAGGTCCGCCCCAACGAGTTCGACGTCGCCTTCCAGCCGCTGCACCAGGTCGCCATCCCCAACATCGGCCTGTTCCTCGGCGAGATGTGGGACCTCGACGCGCTCGCCGCCGACTGCGCCGCCGACGGCCAGTGGGACTTCTTCCTCACCGCCGCCCCCCTGCCCGTGACCGGCGCCGTCGGCGCCCCGGTCAACCCCATCGCCGTCAAGTGAGGGAAGCCGTGACCGCTGTCAGCACCGTCCTCGTGGTGGGGGCCGGCCTCGCCGGAGCCGCCACCGCCATCCGCCTCGCCGAGGCGGGTGCCGCCGTCGACCTGGTCGAGATCAAGCCCGAGACCACGGCGCTCGGCTCCGGCATCACTCTGCAGGGCAACGCGCTGCGCGAGTTGCGCACCCTCGGGGTCTGGGAGCAGGTGAGCGCCGCCGGCTACGCCTTCGACGTCACCGGGATCCGCGCGCCGGACCCGACCGGGACCGTCGTCGCCGAGATCCCCGACGCGAAGACCGGCGGCCCGGACCTGCCCGCCGTCATGGGCATGCCCCGCCCCGAGCTGGCCCGCATCCTGGTCGACCGGGCCACCGAGGTCGGCGTGAAGGTCCGCTTCGGCACGACGCACACCGAGCTGCACCAGGACGACGCCGGCGTGGACGTCACCTTCTCCGACGGCTCGACCGGCCGCTACGACCTGGTCGTCGGCGCGGACGGACTGCGCTCCTGGACCCGCCGCGCGATCGGCATCGAGCTGGACACCAAGCCGGTGGGCATGGGCATCTGGCGCGCGTTCGGCCCGCGACCGGCGAGCGTCACCCGCACCGACCTGTACTACGGCGGGCCGTCGTTCATCGCCGGCTACTGCCCCACCGGCGAGGACTCCCTCTACGCCTACATCGTGGAGCCGGCCCAGGACCGCTCCACGCTCACGCCCGACGAGCAGCTCGCCACGATGAAGGAGCTGTCGCAGGCCTACCACGGTCCGTGGGACGAGATCCGCGAGACGCTCACCGACCCGGCCCGCGTGAACTACACCTGGTTCGAGACCCACGTGCTGCCCGCGCCGTGGAACCGCGGGCGGGTCGTGCTCATCGGCGACGCCGCGCACACCTGCCCGCCCACCATCGCCCAGGGCGGCGCGCAGGCCCTCGAGGACGCCTACGCCCTCACCGACCTGCTGCGCACCCGCGAGGTCCTCGACCAGGACCTGTGGGACGCCTTCACCGAGCGCCGGTTCGAGCGGGCCAAGACCGTCGTCGACGCCTCCAACCAGCTCGCCCAGTGGCAGCTCGACCACGTCCAGGGCGACATCCCGGGCCTCATGCGCTCGATCGCCGTCCTCACCTCCCAGCCCGCGTAACCCCCGACCTCCCTGCCGAGATCTGCACACTCGACGCCATCAGCGCCTGATGGCCACGACTGTGCAGATCTCGTCGCGAACCGACGGAGCACCCACATGACCCAGCGCCTGATCACCCACCTGCGGCACGTCGACCTGGCGGTGCCCGACCTCGCCGTCCAGCGCGAGTTCTTCACGAGTACCTGGGGGCTGAGGGAGGAGCACACCGACACCGGGCTCTCCTTCCTCGCCGCCGAGGGCTCCCCGGAGAACTACGTCGTCCGGCTGCGGGAGTCGGCCGACAAGCGGATCGACCTGATCGCCTTCGGCGCCGCCTCGGCCGCCGACGTCGACACCCTCGCCGCGCAGTTGGCCGCCGACGGCGTGCAGCTGGTACACGAGCCGCGCGACCTGCAGACCCCCGGCGGCGGCTACGGCTTCCGGTTCTTCGACAACGAGGGCCGCACCGTCGAGGTCAGCTCCGACGTCGCCGTGCGCGAGCACCGCGCCGTCGAGGAGGGCGAGTCCATCCCGGTCCGCCTCTCGCACGTCGTCATCAACTCCGCCGACCCCGAGGCCACCGTCGCCTTCTACGAGAAGCACCTGGCCTTCGCGCTGTCGGACACGCTCATGCACCCGCGCATGGGGAAGATGATGTGGTTCCTGCGGACCAACGCCTGGCACCACAGCCTCGCCATCGCCCGCTGCCCGCACCCCTCGCTGCACCACGCCTCCTTCGAGCTGCGCGGCATCGACGAGTACATGCGCGGCACCGGCCGGCTGCTGCGCGGCGGCGTGGAGAAGATCTGGGGCCCGGGCCGGCACATGGCCGGCAACAACACCTTCAGCTACTTCCTCGACCCGCACGGCAACACCGTCGAGTACACGACCGAGCTGGAGGTCCTCGACGAGGACACCTGGCACCCGCACCTGTACGACTTCACCCAGCCCGAGGTCTCCGACCAGTGGGGCACCGCGAACGCGATGAACGAGTTCGTCGCCCAGCGCTCGTTCAACGACCCCGACAAGGGCCTCTTCGTGGCCCCGCCGGTCTGATGCGGTTCGCCACCTGGGAGGCCGGCGGGGTGGTCTCCGCCGGCGTCGTGTCGGACGCCGGGCTGCACGCGCTCCCCGCCCGGACGACGGTGCTCGACCTCGTCCGGGCGGGGCTGCCCGCCGCGCTCGAGGCCGGCGCCGCCGCGCTGGACGGGCCCGCGGTGCCGGTCTCCGAGGTGCGGCTGCTGCCGCCGCTGGAGGCGCCGACCGTGCGGGACTTCGTCGCCTTCGAGGAGCACGTCGAGGGTGTCCGCAAGGCCATCGACGGCGTCGCCGGCGTCGTGCCCGAGTGGTACCAGGCGCCGACCTTCTACTTCACCAACCCCTACGCGCTCATCGGCGCGCACGACGACGTCGCGGTGCCCCCGGGCTCGCAGCGGTTCGACTTCGAGCTCGAGGTCGCCGTCGTCGTCGGGCGTGACGGCGCATCCCTCACCCCCGAGCAGGCCCGCGCGCACGTCTTCGGCTACACGGTGCTCAACGACTGGTCCGCCCGCGACCTGCAGGCCCGGGAGATGAAGGTCAACCTCGGCCCGGCCAAGGGCAAGGACTCCGCCACCACCCTCGGCCCGTGGCTGGTCACCGCCGACGAGCTCGAGCCGTACCGCGACGACGACGGGTTCCTCGCCCTCGACCTCCGGGTCAGCGTCAACGGCGCCGAGATCGGCCAGGACCTGCTGTCCAACATGGGCTGGCCCTTCGAGGAGCTCATCGCCTACGCCTCCCGCGGCACGCAGGTGCGCGCCGGCGACGTGCTCGGGTCGGGCACCTGCGGCAACGGCGGCTGCCTCGCCGAGCTCTGGGGGACCCGCGGCGAGTCCGCCCCTCGCCCGCTGCAGGTCGGCGACGTGGTGGAGATGACCGTCGAGGGCATCGGCACCATCCGCAACCGCGTCGTCGCCGGCGTCGGCCTGCCCCCGGTCGCACCCGCGCGTCCCCGGCCGCGCACCCGGAAGCGCCCGGCGTGAGCGCGGCCGGCAGGGTCGTCGTCGTCACCGGCGCCGCCCAGGGCCAGGGCGCGGCCGAGGCCCGGCTGCTCGCCGCGCAGGGCGCGACCGTCGTGGCCACCGACGTGCAGGAGCGGCCGGCCGAGGACCTCGGCGGCGCGGCCTACCGCCGGCTCGACGTGACCGACGCGCCGGGCTGGGCCGCGCTCGCCGCCGACCTGGAGGCGCGGCACGGCACGGTGCACGGGCTGGTGGCCAACGCCGGGATCACCTGGCGCGCCCGGATCACCGACCTCGACCCGGCCGACCTCGCGCGGGTCGTGGACGTCAACGTCACCGGCACGCTGCTCGGCATCCAGGCGCTCACCCCGCTGATGACCGCCGGCGGCTCGATCGTCGTCGTCGGCTCGGTCGCGGCGCTGACCGGGCACTACCCCGCCGCGTACACCGCCTCGAAGTGGGCGCTGCGCGGGCTGGCCAAGGCCGCGTGCCTGGAGCTCGGCCCGCGGGGGATCCGGGTCAACACCGTGCACCCCGGCTACGTCGAGACGCCGATGACCGCCTCGGCGGCGCCGGCGTTCCGCGCCGCCAACGTCGCCGAGACCCCGCTCGGCCGCACCGGCTCCGTCGACGAGGTGGCCCCGCTGGTGGCCTTCCTGCTCTCCGACGGCGCCTCCTTCATCTCCGGCGCGGAGATCCCCGTCGACGGCGGGATGACCGCCCACGGCGGGGTCAAGTCGATCAGCGACGCGGTGCGCGCGTGAGCGGGCGGCTGGCCGGGAGGGTCGCCCTGATCACCGGCACCGCGGGCGGGCAGGGACGGGCGGCCGCGCTGCTGTTCGCCGCCGAGGGCGCGGTCGTCGTCGGCACCGACGTGGACGCGTCCGGAGCCGAGGAGACCCTCGAGATGGTCCGCGCGGCGGGCGGGGTCATGGACAGCACCCACCCGCTCGACCTCGCCGACGAGGACGGCGTCCGCGCGTGGGTCGACGACGCCGCGAGCCGGCACGGCGGCATCGACGTCCTCTACAACAACGCCGGCGCCACCCGCTTCTCGCCGATCGCCGAGACCTCCTACGCCGACTGGTCGTTCGTCCTGCGCAACGAGCTGGACATCGTCTTCCTCGCCACCAAGCACGCGTGGCCGCACCTGGTCGCCCGCGGCGGCGGCAGCGTCCTGCTGGTCGGCTCGACCGCCGGGATCACCGGGTCGCTGACCAACGCCCGCATCGCGCACACCGCCACCAAGGGCGGCGTCGTCGCGATGACGAGGCAGCTGGCCGCCGAGGGCGCCGCGCACGGCATCCGCGCCAACTGCATCAGCCCCGGCATGATCCGCACCCCCGCCACCGAAGGCGACCTGCTGGCACCGGCCACCCCATGCGGACCATCGCCCGCGCCATCCCGCTCGGCCGGATCGGCGCGCCGGAGGAGGTCGCCCGGTGCGCCCTCTTCCTCGCCTCCGACGAGGCCTCCTACGTCACCGGCGCCAACCTCGTGGTGGACGGCGGCTGGTCCGCCGTGCTGCCCGGCGCCTGCTGAGCACCCTGCAGAGAGGAACACCGTGTTCGAGTACTTCCCCACCGGGCCCTACACCTGGAACCTCAGCGTCGTCGCCACGCTGAACTCCGGCGGGCTGATCGACGAGGTCGACCGCGCCTGCCGGCCGATCAAGGACGCCGCGAACGCCGGGGAGGACGCCGGGACGCCGGAGTTCCTCCGCGCCTGGACCGCGCTGACCGACCAGCTCGTCGCGCAGGCCGAGGACGCCGAGAAGCGCGGGCACACCCGCACCGCCGGGCAGCTGTGGTTCCGCGCCAGCAACTACCTGGCCCAGGCCGAGCGGATGCTCGCCCACTCCGACCCGAACCGGGTCCCGACCTACCGGCGGATGCTGGAGATCGCGCAGAAGGCGTTCGAGCTGCACAGCCCCCGGGTCTCCCGGGTCGAGATCCCCTACGAGGGGACGACGCTGCCGGCCTACTTCAGCCAGGCGCCGGCCACCGACGACGGCCCTGCGCCGGTGATGGTCCTGGTCAACGGCCTGGACTCCACCAAGGAGCACATGTACGCCTCGAACCACTGGGAGGAGCTGGCCGCCCGCGGGATCTCCTGCCTCATGCTCGACCAGCCCGGCACCGGCGAGGCGCTGCGGCTGCAGGGGCTGACCGCCCGGATCGACACCGAGGTGTGGGCCGGCGCGGCGGTGGACTGGCTCGAGACCCGCGAGGACGTCGACGCCGCCCGCATCGGCATCGTCGGCTGGTCGCTGGGCGGCTACTACGCCCCCCGCGCCGCCGCCTTCGAGAAGCGGCTCGCGCTCTGCGTGGCGTGGGGCGCCAACCACGACTGGGGGTCGGTCCAGCGCCGCCGCAAGGAGCGCGAGGGCGAGCGCCCCGTCCCCCACTACTGGGAGCACGTCCTGTGGGTGTGGGGCGCCGACGGCGACGAGCACCACCTCGACGCCTTCCTCGGCCTCGCCGACGACGTCCACCTGAACGGCGTCGTCGAGCAGATCACCGTGCCGTTCCTGATCGCACACGGCGCCAACGACCGCCAGATCCCGCTGGAGATGGCGCACCGCTCCTACGACCAGGCGGTCAACTCCCCCAAGCGCGAGCTGCGGGTGTTCACCCCCGAGGAGGGCGCGACCGAGCACATCGGCCTCGACCACCTGCCCCACGTCAGCACCTTCATCGCCGACTGGGTCGCCGACACCTTCGCCGAGCTCGCCGCCCGCTGACCCGCGGGGGCGCCCCGCCCGCCGGCCGGGCGCCCCCGGTGTTCAGACCGTGCGGGTCAGCGCGCTCCACAGGTGGTCGCCACCGCCGGCGACCAGGCCGGCACCGAGCACCGGGGCCCAGGTCGCCTCGCCGCCGGCCTCGTCGCGCCACGACCAGCAGCGCCGGGTGAGGTGGTGCAGCCGGTGCTCCTGGGTGAAGCCGATCGCGCCGTGCACCTGGTGGGCCAGCCGGGCCACGACCTCGACCGCGGCCCCGGCGCGGACCTTGGCCGCGGCGGCGGCGAGGACGACGGACTCGCCCCGGTCGAGCGCCTGGACGGCGGCGTCGGTCAGCGCGGCGACCGCGGTGACCTCGCCGGCCATCTCGGCGAGCTCCATCTGGATGGCCTGGAACTTGGCCAGGGGGCGGCCGAACTGCTGCCGCTCGCCGGCGTACTGCACCGTCCAGGCCAGCACCTGCTCGAGCGCGGCGGCGATCTGCAGCGCCCTCGCCAGGGCGTAGCGGGCGCGGAACGCCTCCGCCTGCTCCACGGTCAGCCGCGCGCCGGTCGCCGGGGTCCCGTCGAACGTCATCGTCCCGCGCGGCTCGCCGGCGAGGTTCGCCGCGGCGGTGACCGGCAGCCCGGCGGCGTCCACCAGGGCCAGCACCGGCGCGTCGGCCGGCCCGGCGAGCACCACCACCCACGAGGCGACCCCCGCGGAGGGGACGCCGGCCGCGGTGCCGGTGAGCACGTACCCGTCACCCTCGGCGGTGGCCGTGACGTCGGGGGCGACGGCGACGGTCAGCGGCTGCTCGACCGCCGGGACCGCCAGACCGGCGGCGAGCAGCGCGGGCGCGGCGACCAGGAGGTGCTCGGCCACCGGCACGGCCGCGGCTCCCGCGGCCAGGGTGCGGACGACGGCGACGGCGTCGGCCGGCTCCCCGCCGGAGCCCCCGGCGTCCTCGGGCACCCCGACCCCGGTGAGGCCGGTGTCGACGAGGGCCTGCCACAGACCCTCGTCCCAGGGCCGCTCCGGGGTGAGCACGAACGGCTCGAACGACCCCAGGATGTCCCGGACGGTCTCGACCACCAGCTCCTGGTCGCTCATCGCAGGCCCAGTCCTCTCGCCACGATCCCGCGCAGGATCTCGTTGGTGCCGCCCCGCAGGGTGTAGCCGGGCTGGTGCAGCTGCGCCTCGGCCAGCGCCCGCCCCAGCGGATCCGGGGAGTCCAGCGACGCCGGCACGTCGACCACCTTGCGCACCTCGTCCACCACGTCGGCCTCGAACGTCGTCCCCACGTCCTTCACCAGCGCCGCGGGGATGTTCGGCAACTCCCCCCGGTCCAGCGCCGCGGCGATCCGCAGGCTCAGCTGCCGCAACGCCAGCAGCCGCGCCGAGAGCCGGCCCAGCGTGGCCAGCTGCGCCGCGTCCTGGGTCTTGGCCGCCCGCCGGCCGAACTCGGCCAGCAGCGGATAGGTCGACAGGAACCGCTCCGGCCCGCTGCGCTCGAACGCCAGCTCCGCGGTCACCTGGTGCCAGCCCGCGCCCTCCTCCCCCAGCAGCATCCCCGCCGGGACGACCACGTCGTCGAAGACCACCTCGTTGAAGTGGTGCCCGCCGTCCAGGATCCGGATCGGGTTGATGCTGATCCCCGGCAACGACAAGTCGATGAGCAGCTGCGACAGCCCGGCGTGCCGGTTGGCCGGATCGGCCGGGGAGGTGCGCACCAGCACGATCCCGTAGTGGGAGTGGTGGGCGTTCGACGTCCAC
>NZ_JBJGZX010000039.1:0-42570 GCF_054050735.1 Blastococcus sp. SYSU D00813 | reverse complement strand
CGAACAGCACCGTGCCGAGAAGGTCAAAAGGGCGGCTGCCACTCCCAGGCGGGCACGACCTGGACGTCGGACCGCCAGGCGCCGCGGGTGACGACGACCCGCAGGAGGGGACGGCAGATGCGGTTGCGGGTGGCGACGGCGACAGTGGGCCAGTCGGCGACGAGGTCGGCGATGTCGCGGCGGCTCGGCAGGTTCGGCGGGGTGCTGGTGATCGCCTGGTCCAGCGCGGCCTGGGCGATGGAGCGCTCCTCCGCCAGCTGGGCGCTGGTGGCGGTGTAGGCGGCTTCGGGGATGACGCCGCGGGTGTACTCGCGGGTGAGCTTGGTGAGCTCGCTGTCGAGCTGGGTGACCGCCCGGGCGAGGCGGGTGACGGCGGCCTTGCCGGCGACGCGGGCGGCCTGGTCGGAGACGTCGAGGGCGGCGTGGTGTTCCACGTCGTGGGCGTAGGCGGTGAGCCACTGCAGCGCGGCTTCCTCCGCGCGGGCCTTCACCACGGAGCTGGGCTGCGGGCAGCCGGCGGTCTCGCACTTGTAGTAGACGCCGGGGCCGCGGGACTGCTTGACGCGCATCCCGTAGCCGCAGGCGCCGCAGCGCACGAGCCCGGCCAGCGTGGTGGTGGGGGTGAGCAGCCGGCGGGGTGTGGTGGCGCGGCGCTCCCGCTCCCGCCGGTACGCGGTCCACGTCTTCGCGGTGATCACCGGCTGGTGGGCGCCGTCGATCCAGGTGCGGCGGCGGCAGGTGTCGGCGTTGCGGCAGCCGCAGGTGGGGTCGTGGACATGGAGGAGGCCGGCGGCGAAGCCGTTGTCGAGGAGGGACCCGACGCCGCGGTGGGTCCAGGCGGTGCCGGTGGCGCGTGAGGGGACGCCGACGGCGGTGAGCCACTCGGCGAGGGTGCGCAGGCCGACACCGTCGATGAACCGCCGGTACGCCTCGGCCACCAGCGGCGCCGTCTCCGGGTCGGGGGCGTAGGTCTTGTCCTCGAGGTACAGGTAGCCGGGCCGGTAGCCGCCGCCGTGCGGCAGGCCCTTGGAGCGGCGCCGGGCGTGGGTCTCCTTCCACTGCTCGCCCTTCACCTCGGACTCCCAGGCGGCGAGCTCGGCCAACATGCCGCGCTGCAGCCGGCCAGCGGCGGTGGACACGTCGACGGGTTCGGTGGCGGACTCGATCGCGCCGCCGGCGACCTCGACGCGGTCGACGGCGACGGCCCAGTCCTTGCGGGAGCGGGACAGGCGGGACCAGCGCCACAGCACGATGACGTCGGCGGCGCCGCTCTCGACGAGGTCGAGGGTGCGCTGCACGCCTGGGCGGTTCCAGGTGCGGCCGGAGATGCCGGGGTCGGCGATGACCTCGGTGACGGTGTAGCTGCGGCGGGCGCAGTAGTCGCGGCAGGCGGTCTCCTGTAGCTCGAGGCTGATGGAATCGTCCCGGGACACCGACTGCCGCAGGTACAGCACCGCCCGGGGGGCGGTCTGCGGGACCGCCCGGAGATTGCTACGCCGCGTGGTCACAGCCGGCCAGCTCCTGCCGCAGCCACGTCTCCTCCGAGGGGCGCAGCGTCTCCAGGCGCAGCTGTAGCACCGGCAGGGTGACGTCGAGCTCGTGGGCGACGGCCTGCGGGTTCCGCGGGTGGGTGAGCATCGCCGCGGCCAAGTCCCGGACGTGCAGCAGCCGGCGGGCGGCTTCCCGGTCGGCGCGGGTCTCCTGCCGTCGGGCCATCCGCGGCCCGTCGGGGCCGATGTGGGCGACCTGCCGGTCGTCGTGGTCGACGTGCACCAACTCGTGCGCCAGCGCGCACCGCTGCTCGACCGGCGCCAGGGAGGCCCGCAGGACGATCAGGCGCAGCCATGGGAGCCACCACGCGTGCCCCTTGCCGTCGGGCAGCTCGTCGAGGAACAGGTCGATGTCGCCGCGCCGCTCCAGATCCGCCCACGGGTCATACCTGCTCGCCACCCCTGTCGTCCCCCCGCTGTCGTTCGAGCCTCTTGACGAGGCCGCGCACGTACTCCTGGTCCTCTGGACTCAGGTGGCTGATATCCACTGGGTCCACCCCCGCACCGACGGGGAGATCGGCCGAGGGTTCGGGATCCTGCGGAGCGGGTGTGACAGTTCCTGCCTCGCCGGGTTCCTGGTCGCCGCGGTCGCGCAGCTTCACGCCGAGGACCTGCTCCAGGCGGGCGAGGCGGTTGCGGGGCACGGACTCGCCGCGCTCCCAGTTGCCGAAGGTCCTGCTGGAGACGCCGACGCGGGCAGCGACCCACTGCTGCGTCTTGCCGGCGCGCTCGCGTGCCTCGCGGATGCGCATGGCAAGCGGTGTGGACACGGCCGGAACACTCCCAGGCAACTAGAGGAAAGCCAAACGGCGTGGCCATAGGAAACAGGCCCGAGCGGAGGGAAACAACAGGCATGTAAGCCAGGCAAAAGCCCTGGTGACACGCTGGTTCAGTCTCTTTCCTGCTCCACCTTGACGTTGCTTCCTGTTCCTTCCTACAGTGTCCTCATGTCACTCCGACGGGCCAACGGATCAGCCATCCGGGCCATCAGAGAGGCCGTCGGCATCAAGCACGGCGACCTCGCTCGCACCGCCGGGATCTCGGCCGGCTACCTGTCCAACATCGAGGCCGGGCGCAAGCAACCCGCCCCCGACGTCATGCGCGCCCTGGCCGACCGCCTCGGTGTCCCGCTCGACGCCATCACCTACGTCATCCCCGAGGCGCGCGAGACCGTCCGGGAGCCCGTCGGGGCTGGCCGATGACCGCCCAGCTCGCCCCGTACCAGTTCGGCGGTCACGAGGTCCGCGTCGTCGTCGGCGCCGACGGTGAGCCGTGGTTCGTCGCCGGCGGCGTCTGCGCGGTGCTCGACCTCCCCAACGTCAGTCAGGCAGTCAGTCGTCTCGCCGAGGACGAGAAGAGCACCATCACCAGTGGTGAGGGTGGCCCGGGCCGCCTGATCGTGAATGAGGCGGGCCTGTACCGGCTGATCTTCACCAGCCGCCGGCCCGAGGCCGAGGCCTTCCGCCGCTGGGTCACCCACGAGGTCCTGCCGACCATCCGCCGCACCGGCTCCTACGGCACCGCTCCGGCGGTGCCCGAGATCGGGCCGGCGTTTTTGCGGCAGATCGCCGAGGCGATGGAGGCCAAGGACCAGCAAATCGCCGAGCTGGAGCCGCGGGCCGCGGTCGCCGACACGCTCATGACCGCCGACGGCGACTACTCGCTGCGGGAGGCCGCGCAGATCCTGTCCCGCGACCACGGCATCGACACCGGACAGAACCGGCTCCTGCGGACGCTGCGGGACCTGGGCTGGGTCGACTACCGCGGCAAGCCCTACCAGCGGTCCATCGAGAACGGGCGGCTGTCCGTGCGGACCCGCACCTACGACCACCCGCACACCGGCGAGCCGACGATCACCACGCAGGTGCGGGTGACCGGCAAGGGCCTGGCGTGGCTGCACGGGAACTGGCCGCAGCCTCGGCAGCCGCTGGCTGTGCTCCCCGGGGGCATGGCGTGACCGCCCCGGCCGAGGCGCTCGCCGAGGCCGGCCGGGCCCTGGCCGCCGGCGTGGCCCGCCGGGACTCCCTCGACCCGCACACCGCCGCCCTCGAGGCGTACGAGCCGGGCGGCCCGTCGGTGGCCGAGATCGAGGCGCTGATCCGCGCCCAGCGGGGCGAGTCCGTCCCGCTCGCGTCCTGACTCACCCCGCAACGACGACGACCCGCCCGGTGGAAGCGGACGGGTCGTCATGCGACCGAACCACCCACCTACGACAGGAGTTCGATCTGATGCAGGTTACGGCCTCTCCCCCGACCACGGCGCCCGGCGTGCTGTACGCCGCGGCCGACTACCTCGAGCAGCCAGGCCACTGGGGCAAGGGCTTCTACGCGCAGGGCGACGGCGCCTGCCGGTGCGCCCTCGGCGCGATCGCCGCGGTGGTCGACCCGGCGTCGGTCGACGTCGACCCGGCGTTCGTGCACCACCCGCTCGACCCGCGCCGGCATCTGGCCAACGACGCCGTGTGGCTGCTGGAGGCGTACCTGGCGCTGCAGGTCGGCTACGTGCAGCCGGAGGACTCCGGCCCCTTCGTGGGCGCGTGGAACGACGAGCAGGAGTCCGCGGACGTCGTCGTGCAGACGATGCGGGACGCCGCCGCGTGGGGGTCGCACCTGTGACCGCCTACGACTGGGTGTGCATGGTCGGCGGCGCCTGGCTGCTGGCCGCGGTCCTGCTGGCGCCGAGCCTGGGGCAGCTGCTGCGCCGCACCACAGCGGCCGCGGAGCCGGCCGACGCCGGCCTGGACGTCCTCGGCGACGCCTTCGACACCCTGCCGCTCGCGGTGCTGCCGCCGGCGGAGCAGGTGCGCCGCCTCGAGCTGCTGTACCGGGACGCCGCGTGAGCGCCCCCAAGCCCTGCTCGGGCTACGTGCTCCGCTCCGGCACCCGCTGGGTGAAGGTGTGCGATTGCCACCGCGGCCAGGTGCTCGTTGCCCCGCGGAAGGCCGCCGCGTGACCACCATCTACGAGGCGCTCGCCGAGGTCATGCACGACGTGCAGGCCGTGAAGAAGGGCGACCGCAACGCCGCCCAGGGCTTCAACTTCCGCGGCATCGACGCCGTCCTCAATGCGGTCGGCCCGGCGCTGCGCAAGCACAAGGTGGTCGTCAGCCCCCGCGTCGACTCGATCGACTACAGCACCGTCGAGGTCGGCACCAAGCGCACGCTGATGGGCCACGTGCGGGTGGTGTGCACCTACACCTTCCACGGGCCCGAGGGCGACAGCCTCCCGGCGCAGGCCGCCGGGGAGGCGATGGACTCCGGCGACAAGGCCACGGCGAAGGCGATGAGCGTGGCCTACCGCACCGCCCTGCTGCAGGCGTTGGCGCTGCCCACTGACGAGCCGGACCCCGACGCCACCGCCTACGAGCGCGCCCCGGCCCGCCCGGCCGCGCCGCCAGCGGACGAGCTGATCGCCCAGGCGCAGTCCGCGGCCAACGGCGACGAGCTGACCCGCATCGCCCGCATGGCCGTGTCCGGCCACCTCACCGACGACGAACTCGCCGCGGTCCGGGAGGTCGTCACCGCCCGCCGCGCCGAGCTCACCACCCCCACCCAGGCAGGAGCCGCAGCATGACAATCACCGACCCGTCGACGGCGCTCGAGCACGCCGACCTCATGCAGGACCTGTTCGTGTCCGTCAGCCAGGCGTGCGTGCACATGGGGCTGCGGCCCTGCGGCGTGCAGGTCATCACCTACATGCAGCCGCCGCAGGTGCGGGTGCAGCTCGAGACCGGGGACACGGCCGCGGTCGACGCGCTGGCGGACGCGTTCGGGCTGCCCGGTGAGGCGGACCCGGAGTGGGTGAACTACGACCGGCAGGGGCCGGCGGAGGTGCACGGGCAGCCGTTCACCCTGCAGGTGTTCACCGGCCGCCCGGCGCCCGAGCAGGTGGCGGCGTGACGGCCCGGCTGCGGGTCGTCCCGGACGGGACGTCGGCGGAGGTCGAGGCGTTGGCGGACCGGCTCGTCGGGCACGTCGCCGAGCCGCAGCGGATCGGCCGGTTCCTCGCCTGGCGGGTGTGGGGCCGCGACGAGGCCCGCGACCTCGCCGAGGAGCTGCTGGCCACCCTCACCGCCCGGGGTGTCCGGTGACCGGCGGCGTCTACGACAGCGTGCGCGAGCGCCTCGACCGTCAGCTGGCAGCCGAGGAGAACGCCCGCGCCGCGCGGATGCGCGCGCTGGACGAGGCACTGACCGCCGTCCTGACCTACGACGACGACGCTCTCGACGCCGAGGACCTGGCCACCCTCAACCAGGCCCAGGCGGTCGTGAACGACCTTCGGAGGACGTGGTGACCGCCCGGGACCTGGCGTCGCGGCTGCTGGCGCTGCGCGTGGTGAAGGACTGGATCGCCGCCGAGGAGCGTGACCTGCGCGCGGCCGCGGCCGGGGACCTGGTCGTCGGTGAGCGGGTCACCGGCCTCGCCGACCCCGACGACAAGCAGTCCGTCCTCGGCTTCGTGCAGCTCACCAAGGCCCGGCAGTCATGGGGCATCGCCGACCCAGACGCGCTGATCGAGTGGGTCGCCGAGCACGCCCCCAGTGAGCTGGTGACGGTGCCGGCGCGGGAAGACGTGCGCGCGTCGTTCGTGGCTGCGCTCGTGGACTCCGTGAAGAAGCACGGCGGCTGGCTGCACCCCGACACCGGGGAGCTGATCCCCGTGGACGGGGTGGAGTGCCGCACCGGTGAGCCGGTGCTGACCGTGAAGCCCACGGCGGAGGCGGACGGGCTGGTGCGTGAGGCGATCGCCGCGCGGCGGCTGCAGCTCACCCCGGGGGGCGCCTCCTGAGCCCTGCACCGCACCACGCGACCGGGATGTAGCTCGACGCCCACGGAGGGGCGCACGGCCCACGGACGGGCCAACTGTCAGGGGGACAGACACCAGTGAATGCACGGGGACAGGGCCGAGCCGCGGCCACCACCAACGACGGGGCGCCGCTGCAGGCGCCGTTCTTCGACGGCACCCAGGTGTGCCGGCAGGTCGACCCGGAGCTGTTCTTCCCGGAGCCGCAGAACGCGCTGCGGGCGGCCGGGGTCGCGAAGGGCCTGTGCGGGCCGTGCGAGTTCCGGGACCTGTGCCTGCAGTGGGCGCTGACCGCGCCGGAGCAGTACGGCATCTGGGCGGGCACCACGGAGCAGGAGCGCCGGAAGATGCGGGACCGGCTGGGGCTGCCGCAGCCGCCGCAGTACCGGTCGGCGGCGCAGATGGAGAAGGCGCAGCGGGCGCAGCTGGTGCGGGAGTTGTCCGCCGCCGGCGTCCACCCGGCCGAGATCGCCGCGCGGGTGGGGCTGTCGGAGCGGCATGTGCTGCGGATCCGGCACTCCGCGGGGATCGCCGACGACCGGGTCGCCTGATGGTCCGGGTGGTTCGCCCGGGCGGTTGTCACAGCGGCGTGACGCTGGGCCGGTGCTGAATGGGGTCGACCGGTACGAGTGGGAGCGCCTGGTGCGCCGGTGCCAGCTCACGGCGCCCACGAAGCTGGTGGCGCTGACGATGGCCACGTACGCGAACGCTGACGGGACGTCGATCTACCCCGGGGTGGCGCGGCTGACGGCGGTGACGGGGCTGTCGGACCGGTCGGTGCGTGCTGCGCTGAAGGCGCTGCGGGATGTCGGCCTGGTGGAGCGGACGGTCGAGGGGTCGCGGGCGGGCCGGCGGGCGCTGGCCGACGAGCACCGGCTGACGGTGCCCGACGACCTGCTGGAGCGGGTGATGCTGCTGCCCCCGGACGAGAAAGCACCGGCACCTGGTGCCGGTGATCGTTCGGGAGCAGCGGCACCTGGTGCCGGTGCCGCGCCCCGATCAGCGGCACGTGCTGCCGGTGATGGGGATGGATCACCGGCACACCCTGCCGGTGATGAGCCCGCCGAGGGCCACGGATCACCGGCACGTCATGCCGGATCACCGGCACGTCATGCCGGATCACCGGCACGTCGTTCCGGAACACCGGCACCTGGTGCCGCGATCACCGGCACCTCCTGCACCCCACCAACCCATGCACCAACCACTCACCAACCCATCACCAACGTGGAACTCCCAAACCGACGCAAGTCACGACCGCGCGAGGACCGCGACGACAAGGTCATCCGCGTCGAGAGGTGGGGACGGTGAGCCCGGAGAGGGCGGCCGCGGTCGCCAACACTGAGCGGGCCATCGCCGACCGCCTCGAGCACCTGGGCGTCGACGAGCCGGCCGACGCCGCGGCCCGGCTCGTGAAGTGGCTGCAGTCCCGCGGCTGGCGAGTTCACCCGGAGTTGGCCAGCGACCTCCCGACCAGGCCGCGCACCGCCCCGCCGGCGGTCGCCAAGGCCGCCCTCGCGGAGGCGCGGGCCGCCGTCGCGGCCAAGCGCGGCAGCCGACCGGAGGCCCAGCGGTGAGCGACGACGTCGACGAGATCGCCGTCGAGCGGGCCTGCAAGGGCGACCGCGCCATCCGCCTCAACCGGGCCGAGGTCGCCGCCGCCGTGCGGCTCTGCGAGCGCCGCGGCCTCTCCGACAACCAGACCGCCGAGCTCCTGGGCATCACCGCCCGCTCCGTCATCCGCATCCGCCACGGGGAGACCGACCTCCCCTACTCGCGCAGAGGGACCCCCATGGACAGCACCAAGGACAAGATCGCCGCCGCCCGCCAGTCGAAGGTCCCGCAGGTGCGGCGGGCCGCTGAGAAGGCCGCGAAGGCGCTCACCGAGCTCGACGCCGTCCTGGCCGAGTGGGACGCCAAGGAGCAGGCGCTGGAGCGGATCGCCGAGCTCGAGCGGGAGCTCGCGGAGGCGAAGGCGAAGCTGCACGGCGGGAAGCCGGCCAAGGCCACGGGGAGCGGGGTGCACGCCCAGGCGCGGGCGTGGGCCCGGCAGCAGGGCATCGCCGTGCCGGCCATCGGACTGGTGTCGCGGGACATCCTCGACGCCTGGAGGCAGGCGACCGGGCGGGCGGCGTGAGACGGACGCCGGTGCCGCCGCGGAAGGTGGGCCTGGCCCGCGGCCCGCTGCAACTCCCCCGCCGCACGCCCCTGGCCCGACAGGTGGCGCCCCGGCAGCCCGCCCAGCCCCGCCCCAAGCCCACCACCCCCGGCTCGGACATCCCCCAGGCCGCGCGCGAGGCGGTGGCGGCCCGCTCAGGGGGCCGCTGCGAAGCCGCCATCGACGGCGTCTGCCTCGGCCCGGCCGGCAATGTGCACCACCGGCGGAGGCGGGGCGTCGGCGACGACCCGCACGCCGTCCACAACCTGCTGCACCTGTGTGGATCCGGCACCACCGGCTGCCACGGCGCCGCCCACCGGCAGCCGGCGCTGGCGATGCACTTCGGGTGGATCGTGTCCGCCTACGCCGACCCGGCCGCGCAGCCGGTGCAGGTGCGGGGGCGGTGGGTGCGGCTCACCGGTGGCGGCTACGAACCCGCGGACCCGCCGCTGTGACCGGCCTGCCCTGTGCCGGCGACCCGGACGGCTGGTTCCGCACCGACCCCGCCTCCGTGCAGGCGGCGAAGGCCGGCTGCGGCGGCTGCCCCGCCCGCGACCGGTGCCTGCAGCTGGCGCTGGCCGAGAGTGAGCAGCACGGGGTGTGGGGCGGCCTCACCCCCGCCGAACGGGCCGACCTCGACCGTCAGCCCGACGAGTTGTTCGCCGCCACCCGCGTCGAGGTGCAGGTCGACCACTCCCGGGCCGCCTACGTCGCTGGCGTGCACGGCGACTGCGCCCGCTGCCGGGCCGCTAACGCCGCCTTCAAAGCGCAGTGGCTGGCCGAACGGACTTCTGTCACTCCACCGGAAGCATCGCCGGCAGAGCAACTCGACCTGTTCGGGAGGACAGCTTGACCGAGCTACTCACTACTCCCCTGGCCCCGTCCGGCATCCCAGACGCCCAGAGCCACCGTTACGGCTGCCTGGGCCAGCAGAGTTGTGAGCATCCTGGTGCGGTTCACCTCGTCGACCACCCACATGCCGCCGAGTGCCATGAGCGACAGCCAGAGCAGCGCGAGACAGGTCAACCCGACCGTCCCCAGCACGAGCGCGATGACGACAGCGCTCGTCCGCGACACCCGGCCACCTCTCGGCTTGTCAGCCATGAAGCGGTAGTGCCAGACCAGCCCGGCGAACAGGAAGACCGGCGAGAGGGTGGCGATCAGGACGTAGAAGTCGGCGTACTCGACCATGCCAGGCAGGCTGCACGAGCGGGTTTCGGTGGGCGGGTAGGCGCGCTACGAGGTGCGCCCCCATCGACCGCTACGGCGCGGACCTGCTCAATTGCCGTCGACGCGCACCCAGCCCGGCGGCGGGCCGTCGACCTCCTCGGCTGGCACCCACCCTCGAGCCCGCCAATAGGCCTCCCGAGCGTCGTCCCGACCCTCGTCCTCGTCCTCGTACTCGTCCTCGTACTCGTCCTCGTCCTCGACGTACTCGTCCTCGTCTGCTGTCGCAGCGAGGTCGGCGTGAACAGCCGCGAGATCCGCGTTCGCGACCGCGAGGCTCCGCAGGCCCACCAGAGCGCCGCCGGCCGCGGCCAAGCACACCAGCGACAGGGCACCCGCTCGAGCCGGGCCAAGCACATCACTGCACGAGGCAGCACGGTCCGCATAGGACTCTCGCGTCTGGTCGCCGAAACCGAGTTCGGTCTCCCAGAAGTTCGTCTGAGTCCCCGACGGGGACTCGTCGGGAACGAAGGCCGAGCCGCACTTCAGCCCGTCGTAGTAGCTGGAGTCCGTCGAGTGGGGCCAGAAGCCCACCGCGAGACCGATCGCCAGGACCACGCCGCAGGCCGCGAACCACTTGCTCATGCCTGGTGCTCGCTACTTGGAGGGGGCGACAGTCGCCGAATTGCCCGTGTCGTCCGCGCCTTCAGTGGCCTTCACCCAGTCGGCGGGCGGGGCGTCGAGCTCCGACTTGGGGACGAACCCCTGCGCCCGCCAATGCGCCTCAGCGGACCGGGCACCGTGCCGACGGACGGCCCACAGCCCACCGACCGCCGCTGCGCTCACCAGTCCACCGCCGACGGTCGTCGCGATGGCGGGGGTCCGGATGTCAGCCAGGACCAGGTTGTTGCAGGCGGTGGTGCGGAACAAGTCGTCCTCGAACAGGATTTGCGCGATGCGATTCTCCGGAACGGAGCCAACGCTGTACTCGTAGGCCGGCGAGGACGACGGGAAAAAGGGCGACCCGCACTCCACGCCACGCACGTCGCTGATCTCGGCGGTCTGCGGCCACAGGCCCAGTCCCAGACCAACCGCAGCGACGACAGCCCCAAGGGCGGCCACAACCCGCAAGCCAGTACGCAATTCTGTCCCCTGTCTTCTCTCCGGGCCCGGGGACGGTATCGGCGGAACGGGGCCGATTCGGTACCAGCTGGCCACAGAGTCCTCACCACGGGTGAGACGTCCCGGTGACCGCAGCCCGGCACGACGGCGACGACACAGGACGGCTGCTTGACCCGATGTCGGTCGAGGCTCACCGAGACGACCTGAGGTGCGGCGCTGGGCCCGGCCCGCGCCCCGCCGTCGCCCGCCAGGACCAGGGCGCGGAGGACGGGGAGGTGCTCCCGCCGGACTGGCACGACGGACCGCCGTGCCCGCACGGGATCGCGGACCGCTACCTCTGCCGGGTGTGCCACCCCGCCCGTGACGCGGTGCTCGCCGGCCTCAACGACGGACTCCGCACCGAAGGCGCCGCGACCGTGCTGCGGGACGCGCTGGTCGATGCCCTGACCCCGTTCCTCGGCGCCTACCTTGGCGCGACCTTCGACATGACGGGCGACTGGCCGGGCGCCGACCTGCTGGCCGAGTCGATCGCCGACGACTGCCTGCTCGACGAGAGCTTCGGGCCGCTTCACGCGCTGCTCGCCCAGGCCGCCGCGGACCGACAGGCAGTCGAGCGGGTCGAGGCGCTGGCGAAGCGGTGGGATGAGGTGGGCGACCAGGCGATGAGCTTGGACGACCGCGGCCTGGTCGCCGCTGCGGCAGCTAGCCTCCGCGCCGCCTTGCGAGGCGACCAGTGACGCAGCAGACGCTCACCATCGTTCCCGTCCGCTTCGAGGACGCCTCCAACTTCGTTGCCGCCTGGCACCGGCACCACCGGCCGCCCGTGGGCCACAAGTTCTCGATCGGCGTCGCCACGCCAGACGGCGTCCTTCGCGGTGTCGCCATGGTCGGCCGCCCGGTCGCCCGTTACCTCGACGACGGGCTGACGCTCGAGGTCAACCGCACCGCGACCGATGGCACCCCGAACGCCAACAGCGCCCTCTACGGCGCCGCCTGGCGCGCGGCTAAGGCCCTCGGCTATCAGCGCCTGCTCACCTACACGCAGGCCGGCGAAAGCGGCGCGAGCCTCAGGGGCGCCGGCTGGCGCGTGCTGGCCGAGCGCCCGGCGCGAAACGGCTGGGACATGCCGTCACGGCCGCGAGAGGACAACGGCGCCGCCTACGTCCAGCGCACGCTGTGGGAGGCGTCGTGAGCCGCCACCTGTCCCCCGAGCCGCCGCGTCGTCCGCTCGCCGCCGCCTACACGCGGCTCGTCGCCACCTACAGGTGGCTGAACGACGAGCGCTGGTGGCCGCACCTCACGGGCGCCCTTGTCGGAGCCGTCGCGTTCTGCTCCCTCACCGGCTGGGGAGTCGCCGCCATGAACGCAGCCGCCGACGACGTGGACACGACCGCCGCCGACGCACCGCCCACGCACACCACCGGGCGCACCGCCGTCGCGTCTATCGAGATCCTGCCACCCGTCGTCCCGTCCGTGGGGGCCGTGGACGAGGGGAAGGCGCCCGGTGACGTGACCGAGGAGGTCGACGGTGTGGCGGCTCCGACGACTCCGAATCGGGACCTGGGCACTCGTCCGGCTCAGACCGGCACGCCCGCCGCGACGAGCAGCCCTGCGCCGGCCACCACGGTGACCGTCACCGCCACCCCGCTCGACTGCCTCGACCCGATGGTCGAGTGCGCGTGCGACCACCTGGCGCACGACCCTGACCGGGACTGCGACCCGACGACGTCGTCCATCCCGACAGCGCCGGCCACCACGCCGACCGAGACGACTACCGCCACGCCGACCCCGACCAGCAGCGGCCCGGCGCCCGAACCAGCCCCGACGGAGACGCTGCCGTTCGTCGACGACCTCCTCGAGGTGATCGCGCCGTGACCGCTGTCTACGACGCGCCTGCCGTCGACGAGCGCACTCTCACCGAGCGGACTCGGGACGCAATCCTCAGCCGCGTCTTCTGCGGCGGCATCGACGGGCCGCTCGACGCAGCGGTTCGGGTCCTCGCCGACCCCGAGCTCCGCGACGCCCTCGACCTGCGAGACCAGCTGCGGGCCCGCCACCACTTGGTCGTCCGAGACACCGGCCCTGGCTGGCGCGAGGTGTGCTCCTGCGGCGCCCGCTGGGACGCCTGCGACGACGCCGCCCTCGCCTGGGGCCACCGACCCGAGGAGCGCCGGTGACCTGGTGGCAGATCGCCGCCGGCCTCGGCTCTGGCCTGCTGTTCTTCGTCGCCGTCGTCGCCATGGCGTCGGTACGTCGTGACCTTAACGAGCTGCGCGCCGACCTGGACCAGCACCGCGAGGACGTCGGCGACGTGCGCGGCGACATGGTGGATCTGGGCGAGTGGGCGGAGAAGGCGCAGGAGTGGATGACCGACGCCGACCGACACCTGCCCGGCCGGGACGAGCCGACCATGCCGCAGGGCACCGTGGTCGAGGCGGATCTGCAGCGGGTGCTCGAGGAGACGCCGCGGCCTAGCCCCACACCACGGCCACGGGGCCGGCACGCGGCCCCGGACAGCTAGCTGGTCTCCCGCGGCCTCAGCTGCTGCACGGTGCGTGTCCCCAGGTGATTGCCGTGGCCTGTGCCGTCCTCCCGCGGCTGAGACCACGACACCGACGCGCGCCACTCCTTCTCGCCGGAGCCCTTCACCCAGCCGTTGACGTAGCCGGGGTGCCACTCGCCGCCGGCCTCAACCCACACCGGGATCGGGGTCTCCTCGCGGCGCACCTTCGCCCGGAACCCCTCAGTCACAGCGACGACAGGCTACGTGCAGGCGGTGGGGCGTCCGAGGGGAAGCGGATGTCTCACCGCCCCACCACGACGAGGGGGGACGGGATGACACGGCTGGGAGCCCTGGTCGCCACCGCGGGGCTGCTGGGCGCCGCCGGTGCCTGCGCGGCTGTGGCGGCGGTGTGTGTGCTGTTCGGCCGGTGCGCGGCCGAGGGGTGCTGCGAGGCGTGACCGTGCAGTACCTGCGCCGGCCTGGCGCGAACGTGCAGGCAGTGCAGCTCAACGCCGCGCACCTGTTCCAGATCCGCCGGGAGCTGCGCCGCCGCGGCATCCGCTACGAGGCCCACGGCCACGGGCTGCTGCTCACCGGCAGCCGCGGTCAGCCCCTGCCCTGCCACTGGGGCGACTGGGTGGTGTTCGACGGCGACGGCTACTGGGACGTGTACGGCGACGTCGTGGTCCGCGGCTGGGAAGCGGCATGAACCGCTGCGTCCGCGGCCGCCATTGCTACGCCGCCGAGGCCGACGGCGACCAGCTGGTCGGCGCACCCACCGACCGGCCGCTGTGCCCCGTGTGCGAGCAGGCCGTCGCCCGCGCCCTCGACGACGCGCCGGCCCTGTACGTGCGGCTGCGTGGGGCAACCCTCACGCGCGGCCAGGGCGACCGCGGCCCCCAGGTGTCCATCTCCCGCGGCTCCCCCATGCCGCTCAACGCCGCCGCCCTCCACCTCGGCGAGGAACTGCACTGGCTGCTCACCACCTGGGAGGACGAGGTCCGCTCCATCGCCGGCCTCACCTACCCGCACCGCGACGGCAAGCGCGAAGGCCGCCAGGTCGCGGACGCGGCCCGGCTCCTGTCCGCGTGGCTCACCGCCTGGACCTCCGCCCCGCCGACGGAGCTGGCGACCTCGAGGTGGACCGACGACGTGGAGCAGTCCGGCGCCCAGGCCGCCGCGCAGCTCCTCACCTGGCGCGCCACCGTCCGCCGACTCCCCGGCCTGGACGTCACCGCACCGAAGGCGGTGCGCCGCTACGAGCAGCGCTGCCCCGCCTGCGGCGTACGCGCCATCACCCACCGCGCCGGCGACGACCTCATGCACTGCCAGAACTGCGGCGCCACCTCCCCGTACCTGCCCACCCTGCCCCGCGAAGCCGACTACCAGGAGGCGGCGTCATGAGCCACGAGCCGATCGGCCCGGACCTGCCGTACGACCTGCACGAGGACCTCATCGACTACCCGGAGGCGGCGCGGCTGGCTGGTGTGCCGGAGCCGACGGTGCGGCAGTGGAAGTCCCGCCACCACCTGGACCCCGCGGGGAAGGACGCGCGTGGCCGGCCGCTGTTCCGACCGATCGACGTGCTGCGCGCGGAGGCCCGCACCCGTGCCAACGCCCGACGCCCGAGACGCGGCGCGGCCTAGTCGATCAGCGGGACCACGATCGCCGCGATTGCGGCCAGCAAACTGAGGATCGTGATCACGTACTGACGACGGTTACGTGTGTCAGCGTCTTCTTCGCGCTTGTGCGCGGCCTCGGCCAGCGCGAAGAGCCGGTCCTCCCGCAGCTTCGCCTCCTGCTTCTCCCGCTGGCGCTCCTCGGCGTTGGCTCGCAGCTCCGCCCAGAGCTCCTCCCGAAGCCGCTTCGTCTCCTCGTCCTCGGGCCCGAAGGGTCTGAACACCCGCCGCTCGCCACCGCTCACCACCCCAGGATCCCGCATCACCGCGCGCCCACCTTGCGTGACGTGGCGTGACACGTCACGCTGCTGCCAGCGGATGACGTGTCTCCGCACCACGGCCCCCGACCTCACGACGAGGCGGGGGCCTTCTGCTGTCCGGGAGGCAGCGATGGCCCACCTCGCCCAACAGCTGGACCTGGTCGACGAGATCGACCTGGACCTGGCCCGCGCCTGCATCCGCCTCGGCTCCGCCCGCACAGCCCTCGCCGGCAAGGACAGCCCAGCCAACCGCGGCGCGGTGGCCGCAGCCCGGGCCGAGGTCGACCGACTGCTCGACCTGCGCAACGCTGCCGCCGCCTGATGCCCCGCGCCCTGCGGGTCTGCCCCACCCCCGGCTGCCCCACCCTCACGCCGGGCGGACGGTGCGACCGGTGCCGGCGCGCAGCGGACAGGGCACGGGACCGCCACCACTACAGCGACGCAGCGCACCGCGCGTTCCGCACCGCGGTCCTCGACCGCGACGAGGTGTGCGTCCTCTGCCAGCTCGCCGCCGCCACCGTGGCCGACCACCACCCACACTCGAGGCGCGACCTCGTCGCCATGGGCCTCGACCCGAACGAGTCCGAGCACGGCCGCGGTCTCTGCAAGCGCTGCCACGACCGCGAGACCGCACGCCACCAGCCAGGCGGCTGGCACGCCGCTCACGCTCCGTGACCCCAGCCTGTGGACAACCCGGTGGACCACGGGGGGTGCCCCCCGCCCGACCAAGATCACAGGGCCGCGGGTGAGGTCCCTAGGACGTGCGGCGGGTTCAGACATCCGAGGGGTGGGCGCAAGGCTCACTCCGTGTGACCGACGCGGCGCAACGCCGCTGAGGGAGATGAGCACCATGCCTCGAGGTGGAGCGCGGAACCGCAGCGGCCCGCCGGCGGACGAGACGTCCGGCCGATCGGAGGCCCGCGGCTACAAGCTGAGCGCGCTGCCGGCGGAGGGCTTCAAGGGCCGGGTGCCGAAGTTCCCTCTGCCGCAGCGGGTGGTCTACCGCTGGGAGACCGAGGACAAGCGCCGCTACCAGGTGCTCGACGACGAGGCGACCAAGCAGGTGGCCGCCCGGGAGCTCGAGCTCTGGAAGTGGGCGTGGCGGACGCCGCAGGCCTGCGCCTGGTCGATGCCGTCGGAGCGGTGGCGCACCTACACGGTCGCGATGTGGGTGCGGACCGCGGTGCTGTGCGAGTCCTCAGACGCCACGGCGGCGGACAAGGGGTCGCTGCACCGGTTCGCCGACCAGATCGGGCTCACCACGGCCGGGCTGCGCGAGATGGGCTGGAAGGTCGCCGTCGACGAGCTCGCCGCGAAGGCCGCCGACCGCCAGCAGGCCACCGCCGCGGCCGCGCCGGCCACGAAGCGGCTGCGGGCGGCCGGCGATGGCGGCCGCTGAGTTCGTCGTCGACTTCCCCACCCTCGGGGACCTGGGCGACGCCTGGATCACCCAGCACTGCCGCGTGCCGGACGGCTTCGCCCGCGGCCGGCCGTACGCGATGGCGGACTGGCAGTTCTGGTGCCACGCGAACCGGTACCGGATCCGCGAGGACGCCGAGTTCGTCCACCCGGAGGACGTCGGCCCGGACGACCCGCCGGTGCTCAACCAGGCGTTCACGTACCAGCAGACGCTGGTCGTCGGGCCGCAGAAGACCGGGAAAGGCCCGCACTCGGCGTCGCAGGTGGCGTTCGAGTCCGCCGGGCCGTCGGTGTTCGCCGGCTGGGCCCGGCGGGGCGCCGAGTACCGGTGCGAGGACAACGGCTGCTCCTGCGGCTGGGGCTACGCCTACGAGCCGGGCGACCCGATGGGGATGCGCCACCCGTCGCCGCTGATCCAGCTGACGGCGACGTCCGAGGACCAGGTCGACAACATCTACCGCCCGCTCAAGGCGATGATCAAGCTCGGGCCGCTGAAGCAGCTGCTGGCCGTGCGCGAGGGCTTCATCCGGGTCCTCGGCGGCAGCGACGACCCCGACCTGGACCGCATCGACGTCGTCACGGCCTCGGCGAACAGCCGGCTGGGCAACCCGATCAGCGACGCGGAGCAGGACGAGGCCGGGCTCTACACCACCTCGAACAAGATGATCGCGGTCGCGGACACGCAGGCCCGTGGCGCGGCCGGCATGGGCGGCCGCACGCACCTGACCACGAACGCGTGGGACCCGACGGAGAACTCCTACGCGCAGCTGGTCTACGAGGGCCGTCACGACGACGTCTTCGTCTACTACCGGAACCCCGACGTCGTCCCGGAGCTGCTGGACGGGCAGGGCAAGCCGATCGACTTCATGTCGGCGGCCAACCGGCGGCGGATCTTCCAGTACGTCTACGAGGGCTCCTGGTGGGTCAATCTCGACTCGATCGAGGCGCTCACGCGGAAGCTGCTCGAGCGGGATCCGGCGCAGGCCGAGCGGTTCTTCGGCAACCGGCTCGTCCGCGGCGCCGGCTCGTGGCTGCCCGACGGTCTCTGGGACCTGGCGTATGCGGCCGCGTGAGTGGCTGCCGAACCCGCCGAAGGGCACCTCGGTGTGCGGCGGGTTCGACGGCAGTGAGAACGACGACTGGACCGCGATCCGGCTGGAGACGGCGGCCGGCTTCCAGTTCACCCCGCGCTGGAAGGCCTCCGGCGAGGCGATGGTGTGGAACCCGGCCCGGCACGGCGGCCGGATCCCGCGGCTGCAGGTGCACGACGCGTGGGCGGAGCTCGCCGAGACGTTCCAGCTCGAGCGCGTGTACTGCGACCCCGGGTTCAACGACCCGCACGACCCGACGTCGTGGATCTCGGAGATCGAGACGTGGGACCGGCTGCACGGGCCGGAGACGTTCGTCCCGTGGCAGATGGGCGGCCAGACCCGGGTGCGCGCGGTGCACGCGGCGCTGGTGCGGTTCGAGGCCGACCTGCGGTCCGGGGCGCTGCAGCACGACGGCTGCCCGGTGACCACGACTCACGTCGGGAACGCCGTGAAGGTCCCCAAGCCCGGCGACCGGTTCGTCCTCGGGAAGCCGGCGCAGTCCCAGAAGATCGACGCCGCCGTGACGTCGGTGCTGTGCCACGAGGCTGCGGCCGACGCCCTGAAGACCGGGTGGGGAGCCAAGCCGACCGCCGAGTACGCCTACTTCGCCTGACCTGACCTGAGGGGGTCCCGCGCGCGTGGAGACCTCTGAGGCCCTGCGGCTGGTGGTGAAGCTGCACAAGCGGCTGAGCGACCGGCAGCGGGAGATCGACCGGTTCGAGGCCTACTTCCGCGGCGACCACCCGCTGTCCTACGCGTCGAACGCGTGGGCCGCCGAGCACGCCGCCCGGTACAAGGGCTTCTCCGACAACTGGTGCGGTGTCGTCGGCAAGGCCGCCGCCGAGCGCACCCGCGTCGCGGGGATCCGTTTGGGCGAGGACACCCGCGCCCCACTCGACGACGACGAGCGGGCACTGTGGCGGGACTGGTCGGCCAACGAGCTCACCCTCAAGTCCGCGCAGGGCTTCCTCACCGCCTCGGTGGCACGTCGGTCCGCCGTGCTCGTGTGGGGCAATCGCGACGACGAGCCGGTCGTCACCTGGGAGCACCCCGCGCAGGTGATCGTCGACTACGAGCCCGGCACCGGCCGGCCCCGGTACGCGCTGAAGGCCTGGGCGGACGAGGACCAGCACTTCGCGACGCTGTACACCGCCGACCAGGTGTGGAAGTTCCAGCGCCGCGCCGCGTACGCGGGCATGGCCGGCGGGGTAACCACCTCCGGGCTGTGGGTGCCGAACGGGTTCACCGCCGGCAACACCGGCGGCTGGGAGCGGCGGCAGCCGGCCGAGGACAACACCTGGCCGCTGGCCAACCCGCTCGGCGAGCTGCCGGTCCGCGAGCTCGAGCACAAGCCGCAGCTGCGCGGAGAGCCGCTGTCCCGCATCGACGGCACCATCGCCATGCAGGACGCCATCAACCTGCTGTGGGCGTACCTGTTCGTCGCCGCCGACTTCGCGTCCATGCCCGCCCGCGTCGTCATGGGCCAGGAACCGCCGAAGCTGCCCATCCTCAACGAGCAGGGCCAGAAGATCGGCGAGAAGGCCGTCGACATCGGCGAGCTCGCCCGCGGCCGGATGCTGTGGCTGACCGGGCAGAACGCCAAGATCGGCTCCTGGGACGCCGCGAAGCTCGACGTCTTCACCGACGTCGTCAAGGTCGCCGTCCAGCACGTCATGTCGCAGACCTCGACCCCGGCCTACTACGTCAACGGTGAGCTGGGGAACACCAACGGCGAGACGCTGAAGGCGACCGAGACGCCGCTGGTGATGGACGTCCGCGACGACCACGAGTTCTACGCCGCGCCGATCCGCGGCATGTTCCGGCTCATGGCGATGGTCCGCGGCAACACCCGCGTGGCCGACGCCTGCCGCACCGCGACGATCGGCTGGAAGAACCCCGAGATCCAGAACGAGGCGCAGCTCGCCGACGCCGCGCTGAAGGACCGGCAGGTCGGCTTCCCGCTCGAGTGGATCGCGCAGGACCGCTACGGCATGTCCCAGATCGACGTCGACCGCGTCCTGGACATGGTCGCCCGCGACCCGGCCGGGTCCGGGGTCCTGAACGGCGTCCTGGCCCCGTTCGCCGCCGGCGATGACGGCACCGACACCGCCTGAGCCGGCCGCAGCCTTCTACGCCCAGGGGCAGACGGTGCTGGCTGCGGTGCTACTGGCGCTGCAGAACCTGTGGGCCCAGTTCGACCCGGCCAACATCAACGCCTCGTTCGCGGCGATGCTGCAGCAGCTCGGCTCGGTTCTGGCGGCCGGCCAGGTTGCCGCGGCCCGGCAGGCCAGCGACTACGTGCCGGCACTGCTCGGCGAGCTCGGCCTGGACGACGGGCGCCCGCAGGGCGTGATCCGGCCGCCGGCGTTCGTCGGCTCCTCGTCCGGGGTGACGCTCGCCGAGACCCTGGACACCGTCCGGCTGCGGGCGCTGCACGCGGCCGCCGAGGGCCAAGACCCGGCCGAGGCGGGGCTGCGGCTGCTCACGGGCGTAGCCCGCACTCAGATCGCCGACGCGGCCCGGCTGGCCACCTCCACGGAGATCGCCGTCCGCCCGTGGGTGACCGGCTGGGTTCGGATGATCAACCCGCCGGCCTGCGACCGGTGCATCCTGCTCGCCGGCCGCTTCTACCTGTGGTCCGACGGCTTCGAGCGACACGAGGGCTGCGACTGCCGGCACATCCCCGCCGACGAGGACCACGCCGACGACCTCCGCACCAGCCCCGACGCCTACTTCCGCTCCCTCACCGAGGACGAGCAGAACCGGGCGTTCGGCAAGAACCGCGCGCAGGCCATCCGCGACGGCGCCGACCTGTCCCAGGTCGTCAACAGCCGCTCCGGCGTCCGCACCGCGCAGGTGTATGGGCGCCCGCTGCGCATCACCTCGTCCGGGACGAGTGCCCGCGGCGCGTTCGGTCGGCAGCAGCGGGACCTGGCCAAGCGCAACGGCTCCCGGTACCGCGTCTCGAAGACGCCGCGGCTGACTCCGGAGTCGCTGTACAAGATCGCGAAGAACCGGGACGACGCGATCAGACTGCTCCGCTACTACGCCTACATCACCTGAACTGTCGTACTGACCAGCTACTTTCCGAGACGTGTCAGGGCGTCCGTGCGTCATCTGCGGCAATGCGATCACCACCGGCCGCCGTGACCGCAAGGTCTGCTCCCGCGAGTGTCACGACGAGCGGGCCCGGCGCCGCGCAGCGGCCTGGCACCTTGAGCATGGCGACCGCGTCGAGGTCCTGGGGCGCAAGGCTGTGGCGAGCAGGCGGCGCTACGAGAAGGTCGCGGCCGATCCGGAGCTGCTGGCCGCCCAGCGGGCCATGACCGCCGACTGGCGGACTCGCAGCCGCGACACAATGCGCGCCCAGGAGCGAGCCTGGCGAGCCGCGAACCCGGAGGCGGCCCGCGCGAAGGTCCAGCGACGGCGTGCCCTCAAGCTCGCGGCGTTCGTCGAGGACATCGACGTGAAGGCGCTCTGGGAGCGCGACGGTGGGCTCTGCGGGATCTGCGACGAGCCGATCGAGCTCGAGCTTCGCTGGCCCGATCCGATGTGCTTGACCGTCGACCACGTCATCGCGCTGGCCGACGGCGGCCTGCACGAGCCCGCGAACGCGCAGCCGGCGCACATGCGCTGCAACGCCCGCAAGGGCGCACGCGTGCAGCGGCCCTAGACCCCCGACGCCCGCAAGGGGTGTCGGCCTCTCGCAAGGAGAGACACCCCATGTACGAAAACGACGGCGAGGCCATGCCCGCCGACCAGGAAGTCGACCGCCGCGTGCTCGCCATGCAGCGCGTCGTGGACCTGGAGCACCAGCACTCCTGGGCGCAGCGCGACGCCGACGAGCGGCAGAAGAAGGCCGCCCTGATCGGCGACGAGCTGGCCGAGGCGCGCGACGAACTGCACAGCCTCCTGGGCCTCCCCAGCAGGGCCATGAACGTGTCCGCCATGTCGCGGGAAGAAGCGAAGCGCATCGCGGCTGATCGGTTCCCGCGATGAGCCGCCGCAGCCTGAACCTGGCCGAGGCCCAGGTACTGGCCGCGCGCTTCCTCGCCGAGCGCAAGGCCCGGCACGGGGACCTCCGCATGGAGGCCGGCGACGACGGCGCGGACGGCGGTCAGGACAACGGCGACGACCAGCAGGACGGCCAGGACGACGACGGCGCCGGCCAGCTCGGCGACGCCGGCAAGCAGGCCCTCGACCGGATGAAGACGCAGCGGAACCAGTTCCGCGACGAGCTCCGCCCCTGGCAGTCCCTCGGCGTCACCCCCGACCAGGTCCGCGAGCTCCTCGGCAAGCAGGGCGCCGGCGACGGCCAGCCCGACCCGGACGAGATCCGCCGACAGGCCAAGGCCGAGGCCCGCGCCGAGGTGCTGCGCGACCGGGTCGTCGACCGGATCGAGGCCAAGGCCGCCAAGGACTTCGCCGACCCCGAGGACGCCGTCGCGATCCTCCTGCGCACCCGCAAGGCCGACGACTTCCTCAACGGCGACTCGATCGACGTCGAGAAGATCGAGGACGCGCTGAAGGCGCTCCTCAAGAACAAGCCCCACCTGGCGGCGCAAGGCCGCCGGTTCCAGGGCGACGCCGACGGTGGAGCTCGCAAGGAGACCGCCAAGCCCGAGCCGGCCCCCGGCCTGGGTCGCCTGCGTGCGGCGTACGCCGACAGCAAGTAGCTCTCCACCCGTCCCCGCCTGGGCTGACGGGCCACTCCCAGGAAGGAACCCCGTCCCATGGCCGTGACCCTGGCCGAAGCCGCGCTCCTGTCGCAGAACAGCCTGCAGCGCGGCGTCATCGAGACCTTCGTGCAGGTCTCCCCCATCCTCGACCGCATCCCGCTGATGCCGATCGAGGGCAACGCCTACGCCTACAACCAGGAGGCCACCCTCCCGGGCGTCGCCTTCCGCGCGGTCAACGAGGCGTACACCGAGTCGACCGGCACCGTCGTCCAGCGGACCGAGTCCCTGGCCATCCTCGGTGGCGACGCGGACGTCGACCGCTTCATCGTGCAGACCCGCGGCAACCTCAACGACCAGCGGGCCACCCAGACCGCGATGAAGGTCAAGGCGGCGTCCTACAAGTTCCAGGACACTTTCTTCAACGGCGACGTCACCGTCGACACCAAGGCCTTCGACGGCCTGAAGAAGCGCCTCACCGGCGCCCAGGTCATCGATGCCGGCGTCAACGGCGCCCCGATCGTCGGCAACGGCGGCACCGACACGCACGCCTTCCTCGACAACCTGGACGCCCTCATCGCGGCCGTCCCGGGCATCAACGGGCAGAACGGCGCGATCTACGCCAACGCGTCGGTCCTCGGCCGGCTCACGTCGGCGCTGCGCCGCCTGGGCGGGGCCGACTTCATCCGCGAGGACCTGACGCAGAAGCGGGTCCTCACCTACAACGGCATCCCGGTCCTCGACCCGGGCCAGACCGCGGCCGGCGTGAACATCCTGCCGCAGACGGAGACCCAGGGCTCCAGCTCCGCGGCCTCCAGCGTCTACGCCGTGAAGTTCGGCCAGGACGAGGGCGACCAGGCCGTCACCGGCCTGACCAACGGCGGCGTGCAGGTCTACGACCTCGGCGAGCTGCAGGACAAGCCCGCCTACCGCACCCGCATCGAGTTCTACTGCGGCCTCGCCACCTTCGGGGGCAAGGCCGCGGCCCGTCTCCGCGGCGTCCTCGCCGCCTGATCCCGGAGGAACCGACCATGGCCACCAGGACCACGAAGAGCGTGTCCGTCCCCTCCGAGGTGGAGCCGGGCGACGCCCCGTTCGACACAACGGACCCCTCCGAGCGGGTGTCCTCGGTCAGCCCCGACAAGGCCGCCGCGGCGGCCGCCGGCCACGGGACGGTCAACGCCGTCGTCCCGCTGCCCGAGCCGGAGCAGCCGAAGACGGAGGCGCGGAAGGCGCGGGTCGAGAAGTACGACGTGCTCGGCCCCGACGGCAAGTACGTCTCGGTCGAGCACAACCTCGAGACCGGCGAGACCAAGCGCGCCTGAGCTCGAGAGGAGGTCGGCCACCGTGGTAGCACCCTTCGCGACGGTGGCCGACCTTCAGGTCCGCGGTCTCACCGTCGCCGACGAGGAAGTCGCCGAGCAGCTGCTCGAGGACGCCTCCGACGTCCTGCGGGACGAGATCGGCTGGCAGGTCTACCCGACCGCCGAGATCACCGTCCCCGCGGTACGGGACCACCTGGGACGCCTGGTCGTACCCGGCGTGCCGCGGAGCGCCCTCACCGAGGGCACCGCGGCCGACGGAACCCCGACCGTCACCTACACCGTCGGCTACACGCAGCCTCCCAGCGCGCTGGTGCGGTGGACGTGCGTGCTCGCAGCGCAGATGCTCGCCGAGCTCGGCGACGGCCGCCTCGGCGGCGGAACCCCGGCATCGGAGGCGCTCGCCGAGTACCGCATCACCTACTCGGAGCGGCAGCAGATGGGCGACCTGCCCATCCCGCCGCGGCAGCTCGAGCGGCTGCGGTCGACGTACGGGCAGGCGGTGTACGTCGCGTGAGGATCCCGGCCCGCTGGTTCGCCGAGCCCATCACCGTCGAGACGCACCAGGGGCAGGGCGCCTACGGCGACACCTTCTCCGACCCGGTGACCGTCCTCGGGCACGTGTCCGGCGGCCGACGGCTGCAGCGCAGCGCCGCGGCCGAGGAGGTCGTGTCGCAGCGGCAGGTGCTGCTGCCCAACCCGGCCCGCCTAGCCGACGGGTCCGGCACCGTCGACCCGGTCGAGGTGCTCACCCCCGAGTCGCGAGTCACCGCCGCCACCGTCGTCGCCACGGTCGGCCAGGTCACCCCTCACGTCCAGCCCGGCACCGGGGCCGTCGTCTACGTCTCCGGGGAGCTGACCTGATGGCTCACGTCGAGATGAACTGGCACGGCGAGCAGGCCGAGGCCGCTGTGGACGCCGGCATCGCCCGCGGTCTACGCCGCGGCCTCGACATGATCGCCGAGCGGTCCCAGGACTACGTGCTCGTGCACACCGGCGAACTGAAGGCGTCGCAGGGCACCTCGGTGGGCGGCGACACCGGCAGCGTCTACTACACCGACTCCAAGGCCGTCGGCGCCCACGAGAACCTCACCGTCACCCCGCGGGCCGGGAAGCGGGCGAAGTTCCTCGAGCTGGCCCTGGCTGAGCGCGGCGACGAGGCGCTCGACGCGATCGGCGACGAGGTCCGGAAGGCGCTGTGAGCTTCGCCAGCGACCTCATGGCCGGCGTCGCGCAGCTCCTGGCCGCGGCCGAGGTCGGCACCTGGCAGCCGACCGGCGTCTACCCACCTAGCGCGGTGCGGCCGATCTACATGCGTGCAGTCCCCGCGAAGCCGGACCGGCTGATCACGGTCTCCCACTACCCCGTCGCTGGGATCGCGGGCGCTGCGGACACGGTCGAGGGCATCCAGGTGCGCAACCGCGGGCCCGCCACCGACGACCCACGCCCGGCCGATGACGACGCCGACGAGATCCGCGCCGCCCTCGACGGCCTCGAGCATGTCGACGTCGGCGGCTGGCACGTGTCCCTCATCCGCTGGCAGTCCGGCGGACCCCTGGGCCAGGACGCCAACCGGCGCTGGGAGATGACCCAGAACTTCTACCTGCACACCGTCCGTCTCCGCGCGACCACCACCGACTGAGCCAGGAGGCCCAGACATGACCGCACCCCTCGTCACCATGCTCGCCCGCAAGTGGCGGCTGGAGATCGACACCTCGGCCACCGCCACCCCCACCTGGACGCAGGTCAAGGGCATCACCAACTTCACCCCCGGCCTGACCCCCACCACCCAGGCCACCGACGACTACGACTCCGACGGCTGGGGCTCCGACGAGAAGACCATGCTCAAGTGGTCGAACACGGTCACGCTGCTCCGCAAGGGCGAGGACGAGGCAACCCCCGACCCCGGCCAGGAGGCGCTCCGCGCCAAGTCCGACCAGTTCGGCGTCGCCGGCACCGCCCACATCCGCTGGTACGACCGGAACGGCGGCCCCGAGGCCTACGAGGGCTACGCCAACGTCTCGTGGGAGCCCGGCGGTGGCGGCACCGCCGACACCGAGTCCGTGACGGTCAACCTCACCGGCAAGGGCAAGCGGATCGACATCACCAACCCGGCCGCCGACGAGACGCCCTGATGGCCCTGGAGGAAGCAGCCGCCTGGCTGACCGGAGACCTCCTCCTCCCCATCGCCGGCAAGCAGTACCGGGTCCCCGAGTACTCCGCCGAGGTCGGCGTCCGGGTGGAGATCCTGCTCGCCACCGGCCGCCGCGTCCTCGAGGGCGGGCAGCCGCGCGAGCGGGACCGGCAGATGCTCGACGACGAGCAGGAGCAGGACCTGTACCGCGACGTCCTGGGCAGCGCCTACGACCAGCTCCTCGCGGACGTGTCCTGGCCGATGCTGCGGCACTGCGCCCTCACGGCCATGTACCACTTCAACGTCTCCGAGCAGGTTGCCGAGGCGCACTGGAACAGCGGGGCGGCGGAGGCGGGAAAAGCGGCCAGCCGCAGCTCCCGTCCCGCGACCCGCAGGACTACGGCCGCGGCGACTACGACGAAGCGACGGGCCTCTGGGAGTGGTACGAGGTCCCGCCAGAGCTCCTGAGCCCGTCCTTCTCGTGGGCCGACATCCTCGCCCACTGGAACCTAATCCAGCTCGACCTGCACGACCGGTTCGGCATCGACTGCGGTGACCGGGCGCTGCTGCGCGCCCGCCCCTGGTCCTGGCTGCAGCTGCGCATCGTCGACCTCCTGTCCAAACCGGACGCCCGCCTGTTCCGGGTGCTGCGACCCACCTGACGCGGAAGGCGGTGCTGCGTGGCCCTCGTCGTCGGCGAGCTGACCGCCTACCTCAACGTCGACAAGTCGGGCTACACCGCCGGCCTCCGCGACGCCAAGGGCGACATGCAGGGCCTCGCGCGGGACGCGAAGGTGTCCGCCGACGGCGTCGGCACCCAGACCGAGCGGATCGTGCAGCAGGTCGGCCAGTCGATGACCCGGCTGACCCGCGACGCGTCGGGGAAACTGCGCAACGCCCGCGGCCAGTTCGCCACCGACCTGGAGATCGCGCTGGCCGGCCTGGACCCTGTCGCGGAGCGGCGCGGGCAGGAGTCGGGCGGGAAGCTGGCGCAGGGGATGCGCCAGTCGATCGTCCGCAACTCCCCGCTGATCGTCGCCGGCATCGCCGGGGCCCTGGCGGCGGGTGCGCCGGCCGCGATCGCCGGGGCCACCACCCTGTTCGGCGGCATCGGCATCGTCGCCGCCGCTCAGAACGAGAAGGTGCAGGCCTCGTGGGCGGCGCTGTGGCAGGACATGAAGAGTGGCGCCCAGCAGGACGCGGCCGCGCTCGTGCCGGTCGTCGAGGGCATGGCCGACAAGTTCGGGCAGTCCTTCCAGCGGATGCGCCCGGCCATCCGGGACGCCTTCGAGGCGTCGGCGCCGATCATCGACGACTTCACCGACTCCCTCACCCGCGCCGCGGAGAACGCCCTGCCCGGGCTGGTGCGGGCCGTGCAGGCCTCCGGCCCCGTCATGGCCGGCCTCGGGTCGATGTTGGAAAGCGTCGGCACGGGGCTGACCGGCTTCTTCGACGCCATGTCCGCCCACGCGCCGGCCGCCGGACAGGCGTTCGCCGCGATCGGTGACATCCTCGAAGCGCTGCTGCCGATCCTGGGCGAGCTCCTCGGCCAGGGCGCCGAGCTCGCCGCGGTCGTGCTGCCGCCGCTGGCGTCGGTCCTCGGCGTCGTGGCCGACGCGCTCAGCTCCGTCGGTGGCGCGCTGCCCGCGGTGATCGCCGGGTTCACCGGCATGAAGATCGTCAACGGCCTGTCTAGCGGCCTCACCTCACTGTCGACCCGGCTCGGGGAGATCGGCGCCCAGGGCGGTATCGCCGCCGGCGCCGCCTCCCGCCTGTCCGGCTCCGTAGGCGGGGTCGCCGGCGCGCTCAGCCGGTTCGCCGGCCCCGCTGCCGCGGTCGCCGCCGGGGCGCTTCTGGTCGCCACGAACTTCGAGAAGATGGAGCGGGACGCCCAGACGGCGGCTCGCGGCCTGATCGAGGGCGGCAACGCCGCCCGTCAGGCCGCAGACCTCATGGGCCCCTCGATCGCCGGCATGAACGCCGGCTGGGTCGACGCCGTCGACGGCGCCATGCAGTACGCCAGCTACCTGCCGATCGTCGGGCAGGCCAGCGAGTGGGCGTGGGACCTCATCACCACCACCTCCCAGGAGTCCGCCGAGGCGACCCGGCAGGCCTACGACGACATGATCGGCGCCATGAGCCCGCTGCAGCGGGCTCAGGCGGACGTCACCTACTGGACCAACGAGCTCGCCGCCGCGCAGGGCAACAGCAACTACGTCATGAAGGACAGAGAGGGCAACGTCGTCACCCTCGCGGAGGCGCAGGGCCGTCTGGCCATCGCCGAGCGGGACGCGGCCCGCTACGCCGCCCAGCTCGACCAGGACGCCACCGGCATGAGTCGCACGCTGGCGCAGGCCGCGGAGGCCGCCGACGAGCTGCAGAGCGCCCTGGACGCGCTCAACGGCGGGCAGCTGGACCTCAACGAGGCCAACCGCGAGTACCAGCAGAGCCTCGCCGACATCCAGGAGCGCCTGGCCGGCGCCCGCGAGGGCATCGAGGGCTACGGCATGACCCTGGACCTGGCCACGGAGGCCGGCCGGGCGAACTCGCAGGCCCTCGACGACTTCGCCGCGTCGGCCGCCGCCTCGGCTGACGCCGTGTACCGGCAGACCGGCAGCTACGACCAGTTCACCGTCGCCATGGTCAACGGCCGCAATGCCCTGTACGACTCTGCGCGCGCCTTCGGCATGACCGACACGGCCGCTCGGGCCTACGTGGACTCCGTGCTCGGCATCCCGCCGGTCACGGCGATGAACATTGAGACGAACACGGACACGGTCCGCGCCGAGCTCGACAGGCTCATGGGCCAGCTCACCGGCCTGCCGCCCGGCCAGGCAGTGGTCACTTGGGCGTCGCCCGAGGTCATCAGGATCCTCGACCAGCTCGGCTACGACATCGTCGGCCTGCCGTCGGGCGAGGTGCGGATCACCGCTACTGACGAGGCGACGCCCATCACCGACGAGGTCCTCGTCCGGATGGGCCTGATCGACGCGACGACCGCGACGGGCACGATCGACGCCGACAACACCGCCTTCACCGGCATCGCTTCGGCCGCGCTGGACACGCTGGGCTTCATCGCAGCGCAGCACCCGACCCCGACCCTGGACGCCAACGGCGCCCCGCTGCACGGGGCCGCCGACGCCGCGCTCAACGCTCTGCTCGGCGTCGACCAACAGCGCCCGACGCCGGTCGTGAACGCCAACCCCGCGCCGTTCAACAGCGCCATGGCCGCGGCCAACGCCGCGGTCGCGGGCCTGGCCGGGCAGCGCCCGACCCCGGTCGCCGGTCTGAACAGCGGCCCGTTGCTGGGCACCGCGAACGGCGCCATCAACGCCCTGGCGAACTTGGGCGCGCAGCGGCCGACCGCGGTGGCGTCGCTGGTCGACAACGCGTCGGGCATCGCTGGGCGGATCGCCGGCGCCCTCAACTCGATCCCCCGCAACATCACCTCGACGGTGACCACGATCCAGCGGACCGTGCAGACGTTCGCCTGGGCGGCGGCCAGCGGCGGCAAGGCCACCCCGAGGGGCGTCTTCCCCGTGGGTCCGCGCTTCGACCGCGGCGGGGAGATCAGCGGCCCGGGCGGCCCGACCGACGACCTCGTGCAGGCCTGGGGGCCGATGGGCCCGCTGCGGGTGTCGAACAACGAGTGGATCATCCGCGCCGCCGCGGCCGCCCTGTACGGCGACCGCAAGATGGCCGCGGTCAACGCCGGCACCGCGCAGATCATCCTGCCGTCCGAGCGGCCCCGGGTCCGCGCCTTCGCCGACGGCGGCCCCGCCGGCGGCACGAGCTCGGCCGTGGCCGAGGCGGCCGGCACTGTCATCGAGGTCCGCGGCGACGTCGTCGTCAAGGTCGAGACCCCGCTCAACCTCGCCAACGACCGCGACCTCCGCCAGGCCGGTGAGCGCATCCGCAAGGTGCTCGTTCAGCTGGACCGGGAGACGGTGGGGGCGCGCTCGTGACGGTCGCCGTCGGCGGCATCGCCCTGCAGGAGACCCGCACCGCCGACCAGGACGGCTCCGGCCTGACCATCGTCGGCCGCGAGGCCCACCCGCCCGTCGCCTACCTGGTCGAGGGCTGGGAGGCGGCGGTGCTGGCCGCGCACCGCAACGTCCTCGGCCTGCAGGGCGCCGCCTGCGTGCCGGTGGTGTTCGACGACAAGGAGCAACTGACCGGCTTCTACCGGGTCGACGCCGCCCGGTCGCAGCTGACGAAGGCGGCTGGCGGGCAGATCCTCAACGCCGTCTGGCAGCTGCAACTGACCCGGCTGGGCAACGGCGCGGACGTCGAGTTCGAGTCGCTGGTGCCGACGATCGCCCGGGCGGACGAGATCGCCGGCACGCAGACGCCGGAGTTCTGGCACGCCCCGCCGCCCGGCACGAGCTCGTACTACACGGGCGCCACGGTGCCGACCGGGTCCACCGCGCGCGCGTCCGCGGAGGGCGCGCTCACGGTGTACCGGGGGCTGCCCAACAACACGCCGCCGCGGTGGACCGTGCCCATCGCCGACTACCTCAAGGGGTCGGCGCGGCTGCTGTTCGACGGGTTCCGGCACGCCGGCCTCGTCACCCCGCCGCACTCGACGTGGGAGCTGTCGAACGCGCTCCTGCGAGTGACCGGCGACGGGCCCGGCATCACCGTCGCCGGCCTCAACGGCGCGGGTGCTCCCGTGTCGGCGAAGGGCTACCGGTTCACCGCAGCCGGGTCGAACGTCGTCGGCTCCCCGGAGGTGACGGTGCTCCGCTGCGACCCCGAGGAGTGCCGCCTGCGGCTCACCTGGACCACCAACCCGGGCTTGGTCGTGGTCTACCTGAACCTGCGCAGGGGGGCCCGTTTCGTCACAGGCGTGATGAAGCGGCACGCGGCGGCCACGCTCGGGGTCACCCGATCGGCTGCAGAGGCCGCGACCGCTGCCACCGGCGGCCTGCGGGCCACATCCGCGGACGGCGACGGCAACCGGTTCGTCATGGGCTCCTCCCGGACCCTGACCACGACGACGGCGACCGCATCGATCGCCAAGGCGGGCGTACGCGAGTTCGACTTCTTCCTCGGCCACGAGGTCGGCGCCAGCCCGGCGGCCGGTGACGCCTTCGCCGACCTGCTGGCCCAGTACCTCGGGACCGAGAGCGACCGCACGAGGCTGGTCCGCCGGTGACCGTCACCCAGGTCCTCGGCGGGCTCGGCTCCTGGACCTTCCAGCTGAAGGACGACACCCCCGACGAGGTGCTGTCGAAGCTCGGCTTCTTCGGGCACGTCGCGATCGTCCGCGGCCCGGTCGACGTCGCCGCCACCTCCCCGTACCTGCTAGCCGCCGCCCGCTACGTCGGCGTGCTGCTCGAGCTGTCGAAGGACCGGCGCACCCTGTCCGGCGACGGGATGGTGCACTGGCTCGGCGATGAGGACGGCAAGCCGATCCTCAAGACCGCCGTCACCCTCAACGGCGCCAGCCTGGCCACGGCGGTCAACGCCGTCCTGCCGCCCGCGGTGCACGCCGGCACCATCCACGCCGCGGCCGGCACCTTCTCCAAGACCTTCCAGTACGTGTCCCGGCGCGAGGCGCTCGACGCGATCTGCGACGCCTTCAACGTCGAGTACCGGGTCAACGGCGACGGCACCATAGACGTCGGCACCCAGGCGCAGCTGTACCGAACCAGCCCAACCACGATCGTCGCCGCGAAGAACGCCGGCGCCGACCTGGACCTCACCTCGCTGGGCGCCAGCTTCGACGTCGACGAGTCCGCCCGGGACTACACCGACGAGGTCGTCGTCCTCGGGCAGCGGTACGAGGGCGAGACCTCCACGACCTTCGTCGAGGCCACCGCCACCGCCCCCTCGGTGCCCTACCTGGACCTGTTCGGCAACCCGGTGAAGAAGACCCGGGCCATCTCGAAGTCCGACGCCGACGAGACCAACGCCCTGGCCGTGGCGAACCTGAACCTCAACCGGTTCAACCGCACCGCCGTCGCGCTGAAGGTCACCGCCGACGACTACTCGGTCGGCGCGACCGGCGGCGGCACCCCCACCTTCAACGTCGGCGACAACGCCTACGTGTACGACCCCGCGAACGGCATCTTCGACCCAGCCCGCACGATCGACTTCCGCGGCGAGCGGATCCACCCCGACGTCGTGCGGATCACCGGCGCCACGTGGCCGGTCAGCGAGGCCCACACGGTGGCGTTCCGCACCCAGGCCGGAGAGTGGGTCGACCTCACCCCGCACGTGGTGTGGGAGATCGGCGGCGGCGAGATCACTGTCGGGGATCTGCCGAAGTCGCTGACCGGCGGCACGAGCAACCCGATCCTCGACCGGATCGACACCCTGCCCGACACCACCACCCCGTCCGCGCCGACCGACCTGGATCTGTCCACCTTCGCCGTCGTCGAGCCGACCGGGCAGCTGTCGGCGGTCATCCGCGCCGAGTGGACCGCGCCCGCGCTCAACACCGACGGCAGCGTCGTCAACGACCTGTCCCACTACTTCGTGCAGTGGCGGATGGTCGCCCCCGGCATGGTCTTCGAGGCCACCGCCGTCGACGGCACCTCGATCGACCTGCAGGGCCTGGTCCCCGACTGGGACTACGAGGTGCGCGTCGCCGCGGTCGACCGGGCCAACCACGTGTCGGCCTACACGGCGGCGCTCGGCATCCACACTGCTCAGGACGACATCGCCCCGCCGGCGCCGTCCGACCCCACGGTCTCCAACTACCTGGGGCAGCTGCGGATCTACTGGGACGGGAAGACGAACACCGGCGGGGAGCAGCCGCCGGACTTCAACCGGGTCGACGTCCACGTCTCGGCCACCTCTGGGTTTACCCCCTCAGCGACCACGCTTGTGGCGTCGCTGTCGACCGCCGGCTACGCCTACGCGACCGCCCTCTACGGCGCCACGCGGTACGTGAAGCTGGTCGCCTACGACACCGCCGACAATCCGTCGGCGCCGTCGGGACAGGTGGCCGGCTCCACCTCGCAGGTCGTGTCGGCTGACATCTTCAACAGCGCCGTCGGGTCGGCGAAGCTCGCCGACCTCGCCGTCATCACCGCGAAGATCGACGACCTCGCGGTCAACGACGCCAAGATCGGCTCGATGTCGGTCGGGAAGCTGACCGCCGGCGTCATGACCGCCGACGTCACCATCTCCGGCCGCTTCGCCACCGCCCTGACCGGCGCCCGCGTCGAGCTCAACGCGCTCGGCGTGCAGAAGTGGAACGCCAGCAACCAGCTCATGGTGTCGATCACCGGCACCACCAACCTCATCACCGGGCAGATCCAGTCGGCCCTGTCCGGCGAGCGGTTCATCATGAACCCCGGGGGCGCCAACCCCAGCCGGATCGACCTCTACCCGACCTCTGGCAGCCAGTTCGCCTCCATCGAGGCCGAGACGGTCGACAGCCAGGCGGCCGTGACGATCAGCGCCAACAACGCCCAGAGCGCCGGCGTCTCCGGCGTCCTGCTGGTGCGCCGCGGCTTCGCGCACCTGTTCTACGGCCGCAAGGACTTCTCCGAGGTGTGGACGGAGATCTACACCGACGTCGGCACCGCCCGCATGACCGCGCCCATCGTCGACGTCATCGTCGACGGCGCCCGCAACGCCCCCGGCGGCGACCGCTTCTCCATGGTCGTGAAGAACGCTTCGGGCAAGGTCGCCTCCACCCAGCTCAACTACTGGAACTCCGACGACGCGACCAACCACCCACTGCTGACTGCGGTCAACCGGGACTCGGGGATCCTCTTCACGCAGGGCGCGGTCAACATCGTCGGCAACGCCTTCGGCAATCGCCGCGACCTCAACGTGCAGTCAGTCTTCTACACCGGGGCCCTCGTGCCCGGCTCGTCCATCGAGATCAAGGACGAGGTCACCCCGCTCGAGACGGTGCTCGACGTTCGCGGCGCCTTCCGCAAGGCCAAGGCCCGCAGATACCGGATGCCGCACCTGGCCGAAGCGGGACGTCCGGCGGACGACCGCACCGGCCCCGTGGAGCCACGTCAGGCGCCGCGGCAGGTCGGACTCATCGCCGAGGAGCTGCCGGCGGCGGTCCAGCGCCAGGCGGCAGGTCCGGTGCCGGGCGAGTCGGTGCTCGGCTACGACCTCGGCGGCGTGGTGGCCCTCAACTGGCAGGCGACCGGCGACCTGTTCAACGACGTCGACGCGCTGCGGGCGGAGATCGCCGCGCTGCGTGCCGCGCTGCCTCCCACCACACCCCCGAGAGGACGCACGTGAGTCGACGCCCCGACGGCACCTACAAGTGCGACCGCAGCGGCCACGACGTCGGCAACGCCGCGGTCACCGAGTGCGCCATCGTCTCGACCCTCGTCCTCGACGCCGACGGCAACCAGCAGCTCGAGGTCCTGCACTTCTGCCGCATCCCCAACCCCGGGGCGCCCGAGGGCTGCGCCGAGCACCTGCTCGTGCCCTCGAACCTCGCCGACTACCTCGCCTCGAAGGAGACCAGTGGCTGACCTCGCCCCAGACGCCAACACGATCATCCAGAACCTGTCGCAGCAGATCGCCAACCTGATCGTCGAGGTCGCCGTCCGCGACGACGCCCTCCGCCAGCGCGTCGGCCAGGTCAACGAGCTCGAGCCACGCGCCGCCCGCGTGCCCGTGCTCGAGCGGCAGCTGGCCGAGAAGGACGACGCCATCGCCACGCTGACGGCTCGCATCGCCGAGCTGCAGCGCGGCGACGACGACGGTCCCGCGGCCGCTCCCGTGCCGGTGGACGCCTGATGGGCGCCTACCTGACCGACCGGCCACCGGTGGTCCAACAGTGGTACAAGACGCGGAACCGGCCGCTGACCGGCTGCACCGTGCTGCACACCGCCGAGTCCGTCATGGACACCGTCGGCCCCGACACCGGCGCCGAAGCGGTCGCCGAGTTCATCCGCGGGCGCACCACCCCCGGCAGCTACCACGACCTCGTCGACTCCGACTCGTGGATCCCGCTGGTCGACCTCAAACACGGCGCTTTCCACGACGGCACCGGATCCAACAACTGGGCGCTGTCGCTCTCGTTCGCCTGCCGCACCAGCGACTGGCGGGCCATGTCCCTGGCCAAGCGGGCCGGCTTCCTGCACCAGGGCGCGCGGGCGTTCGCCAACCAGCAGCTGTACCGGCGGTCGATCAAGGCGCCCCTCACCCGGCTGCGGCTCATCTCGAAGGCGCAGTCCGATCGCGGCGAGTCCGGCTGCACCTACCACGGCTACCGCGACCCCGGCCGGCGCTCCGACCCCGGCGTCGCCGCGCCCAACCTCTTCCCGATCGACGAGTTCTTCGCCGCCTGCCGAGCCGAGCTGGCTCGGGTCATGCCCGACCACCCCGACGCAGGCGGCGCGGTCACCCCTGCCCCTGCCGCCCAGGAGGACGACATGCCGTACAAGCCCGACGAGATCGCAAGGTTCGCGTCCGACGGCGTCGCCAACCGCGGCATCGGCCCGCGGCCCGGCAACGCCAAGGAGTCGATGGAGGCGTGGGAGGCGTGGCTGGACTCCGCGCACTACTCCTACGCCGCCGCACAGCAGATCGCCGGCCTGCGGGCCGCCGTCGACAAGCTCGCGGGCGCCGTCGGCAGCCAGCAGGGCATCGACCCGGAGGCGCTGCGCACGGTGATTCGCGAGGAGATGGCCAAGGTCGTCGAGGTGCAGGTCTCCGTCACCGACCGCGACACCTGACCGACCACGGCGAAGGGGGACGCCGTGGGGGCACTGCTCGAGGGCCTGCCCGTCGGCAACATCGGCGCGGGGGCTCTCGTCTGCCTCATCGTCCTGCTCATCCTGACCGGCCGGCTCGTGCCCAGGCAGCAGATGCTCGACCTGCGCGAGGACCGCGACAAGTGGCGCGCGTCGGCCGAGGACCAGCTCAAGGCCCTGCACACGCTGGGGATGGCCGTGGAGAAGCTGACGATCGTCACGCAGGCGACCAACCACGCCCTGGTCGAGATCCAAGAGCTGCCGCAGCGAGTGGCCGAGGAGCGGCCGTGAGGTGGCCGTGGCGCCGCCGGCCACCGTGCGCCTCCGAGGAGGCCAACGCCGCGGCCAGCCACGCGACCCGCGCCTTGCAGGACGCCCGCAACCTGGCGTCCCGGGCCGACAGGGTCTCGGACGACCTGGCGGCGACGCTGCGGCGCAACCACTTCGCCGCGGCGGTCGTCGAAGCGCTACGAGGAGTCTGACCATGCCGTTCTACGCGGACCTGACGTTCTGGATGTACGTCGTCGCCGGGGCGCCGTACGCGGCGTTTGTCGGCTTCTACGCCGTGCGCACCCCCTCGTGGCGGCGGACCCCGGTCGGGCGGGCGCTGATGTCGCAGGCCGTGTCCCTGACCGCGGTGTTTGCCTACATCTGCCTGCTGCTCGCCGTGCCAGTCCCCGAGGAAGTCAAGGACCTGCTGCGGGCCCTGCTGATCGGCGGGGTGACTATCGCCGGCGCCCTGATGTTCAAGAACCTGCTGGTCGAGCAGGCCCGCCGCGACCGAGCGGGGTCGCCATGATCCCGCTGACCACTGCCCGGAAGGCAACCGTGGCCGGTGCGATCGCGTTCGGGTCACCGTTCTACGTGCTGCTCCAGTCGGAGGCGCCGATCACCTGGCGGTCCGCGCTCGCCTGCCTGGTGTCCGGGGTGATCGGCTACCTCAGCACTTACGGCACGTCGAATACCCAGCCGGTCAACCGGCCGCGGCCGGCGCCAGTGGCCGCCCGGCACGCCGCCCCGCCGGCGCGGGAGGGCTGATGCCGTTCACCCGCGGCCCCAACCTGTACTACCCCGGGGCCGGCCAGTACGTGACCGACGGCGTCACCGAGTACGAGGGCCGGTACGGGCGGCTGCGCATCGCCCAGGGCTTCCCCACCGACCTCGCCACCGTGCCCCGAATCTTCTGGGCGCTGCTGCCGCCGCAAGGGGTGTACGAGCGGGCCGCCGTGCTGCACGACTGGCTGTGCGTCGAGCTTGCCCGGGCGCACCGCGACCGGCGGCCACCCATGGTGTCCTCCCGCGACGTCGACGGCCTGTTCCGCCGCGTCATGCGCGAGTGCGGCGTCGGCTTCGCCACCCGCTGGCTGATGTGGCTCGGCGTCCGCCTCGGCGCCGCCGCCAACCCCGTTCGCCGCGCCGGGCTGCTCCGCGACCTGCCGCTCATGGCCGCCGTCGCCGTCCCGGCGCTGCTCCTGGTCGCCGCCGTACTGCTCGGGCTCGGGTGGCTGCTCGCGCTCGCATCCCCGCTCTACTGAGAGAGGACCGCCCCCGATGGCCGTCGCCGTCTTCCGCAACCCCCGCACCGGCACCGAGATGCGCGTGTCCGGCGCGAACATCGGCATCCTCACGGCCTGGGGGTGGGAGCGCCTGGACGACGGGGCGCCGGCGACCCCTCCTGACCCGTTCCCGCAGTACCTGTCCGAGGCCGAACTGGCGACCGAGATCGGCGACTCCGCGTCGCCGGTCGGAGTGGCACTTAGGGCGGCCTTCGTGCCAATTCCGGCGGGCGGCGCGGACGGGCAGGCGCTCATCAAGGCGGGCAACGGAGCGGCATGGGGGACGGTCTCCGGCGGCGGATCGACCACCCGCGCCCCGACTACCAAGGCCCTGGCCGTCCTCCGCGCCGGCCTGGCCGCCCGCGCCACCACGCCCTGCCGCATCGTCTTCGCCGGGTCTTCCACCACCGCCGGGCAGAACGCCAGCACCGCCGCGAACCGCTACGTCAACCGCCTCGTGGCCGCGCTGCAGGCCGCCTACCCCTCCGGCCTGGGCTCCGAGACCGCCGTCGTCGCCTCCACGACCGCAAGCTGGGGCACGGTCAGCTCCGCCGCCGGGGTGCACGGCTACAACGCCGGCGAAAGCGGCACCACCGCGGCGAACTACCTGACCTCCGGGGAGATCGCGTCCGCGGCCGCGCTCAACCCCCGCGCCGTGCTGCACATGATCGGCACCAACGACTGGTCCGGCGGCGTCGCCCCCGCCACCTACAAGGCGAATGTGCAGAACGTCATCGCCAGCCTCAAGGCCGCAACCTCCGGCCCCTGCGTGCACATCCTCGTTGCCAGCTACGGCCTGGCCGGCTCGCCCACCTACCCGTGGTCGCAGTACATCACTGCCATGCGCGAGATCGCCGACGCCGACCCGGACCACGTCGCCTTCATCGACCTGTCCGAGGCGTACGCCCTCGTCGGCGTCCCCGGCTCCGACCCGCTCGACCTGCTCGACACCGACGGCACCCACCAGACCAACGCCGGACACGCCTACATGGCCGACCTGCTGCGCAGCGCCCTGGTCAACCTGCCCCTCGGCGAAACCTCCACGACGCCGACGACGCCGGACACGACCGCCCCCAGTGTCCCGACCAGCCTCTCCGCTACCCCGGGGGACGGACAGGTCGCGCTGTCCTGGGCAGCCTCCACCGACAACGTCGGGGTCACTGGCTACCGGGTGCGCCGCGGCGGCTCGCTCATCGCCTCCCCGACCGGCACCAGCTACACCGACACCGGCCGCACCAACGGCACGCAGTACAGCTACACGGTCAGCGCCGTCGATGCCGCTGGCAACGAGTCCGCGCAGACCTCTGCGGTGACCGCCACCCCGGTCGCCGCTGGGCCGGTCGCCATCACCGAGACCTTCGCCGGCTCCGGCTCGATCGCCGGGACGACCACCGACACCGGCGGCAAGACGTGGTCGGTGCAGTCCTCCGGCGCCGACACTCCCGTGTTCACCGAGTCCGGCGGCGTGGGCGGCTGGACCACGGTCACCAACACCGCCATCGCCGTCGTGGACGCCGGCTCCCCCGACTTCACCATCGAGGCCACCCTCGCCGCCCTCGGCTCAGGACCGGCCAACCAGGGCGGCGGCCTCGCGATCCGCTTCACCAACGGCCTCAACGGCTACTGGCTGTCCACCCGCCTCACCGCCAGCCAGGCCGGCTTCGTCTTCTACAAGTACGAGGCCGGCGGCATTGGCTCCGTCGGCAGCCAGGCCACTAGTCCAGTCCCGACCGTGGGCCAGCGGCTCAAGGTCGTCGCCTCCGGGACGACGCTGACCGGCTACGTCGACGGCGTCCAGGTCTGCCAGGTCACCGGCGCCACCTTCAACCAGGCCGGGCAGCTGGCCGGGTTCTTCTCCAACACCTCCGGGCTGGCGACCCGCTGGGACGACCTGAGCATCACCACCCCCTGACGGTCAGAGCGCCTGCTCTTCCTGGTCAAGAGCGGCGTGCTCCTCGGAGCAGAACACCAGCCCAAGTTCGCGCCAGCCCGCGCCCGCAGGCACCAGGACGTTGCAGCTGTCCTCATTGCCGGGGCGGGTTCCGTACATGCAGGGATGCGCCTCATCGCGCCGTGGCCCTCGCAGGGCGTCGTACAGGGCTCCAAGGGCTCGGCCGATCTCATCCGCCACAGCGACAGGCTAGCCCCCGAAGGTCCGGCCCATACGGACACATAGGGTTCGGAAGTGGCCCTCACCCAAGGTAGCGACCACTCGTACCTGCTGCTCCTCCACAGCGACCTCGCCCAGGCGGACCGGCTCGTCCAGCTACTTGCAGCCTCAGACAGTGCCCGGCTCGCCATCCACCTGGACGCGACGGTCGACACGGCGGAGGCCCGTCAGCACCTGCGTCAGTGGGCGGACATGGGCGCCGACATCGTCGACCAGCGAGTGCCGTGCGCCTGGGGCGACATCAGTCTCGTCGACGCCACCTTGAGGTTGATCGACATCGCCTTGGACCGGCACGACTTCCACCACGCCAGCCTGCTCAGCGGCAGTGACTGGCCGGCCATGCCCCTTGAGCAGATCACACAGGAGCTCCTCGAGGACCCCGGCGATCGCATCGAGGTGGACCCTCTGCCCAAGGTGAACTGGGCGGGCGGCGGCCTCGACCGCGTGCAGTACCGGCATCTGGCGGGGGCCAAGGAGGGCGCGCGCTACAAGGTCGACCGGCTCGGCGTTGCCCTCCAGCGGCGCCTTCGGCTGGACCTTCCGGATGACGCGGTGAGCGCCGCCTTCGGGCGGCCGGTCGCGTGGGCGGGCGGCTCCCAGTGGTGGACCCTGCAGCGCTCAACGCTCGAGGCCTTCATGGACCACCGCACGGCGCGAGCGGCGCTGCGCCACCGCCTGCGCCATGCATGGGTGCCCGACGAGCTCTACTTCCAGACGCTGCTACGCACTGTCCGAGGCGACTCGGCGGTGACGGGGACCCTGCGGGACTCTTCGATGACCCGCCGGTACATGGACTTCTCGAAGCCCGTGAAGCCCGCTGTCCTGACCACTGAAGATCAGGTTGTCGCGGCGGTGACGTCCGGTGCCTTCTTCATGCGCAAGGTGACCAGCGACAGCCTGCCGGCCCTGCGAGCGGCTGCTCCCTCGACCGGCCTGCCGCTGCCGCTCACCGTCTGACCGGTTCCGCCCCCGGTTGGGCGGTGGCGCTGAGCCGCCGAGCGAGCCAACGAGGCGACTCGTACAGGCCCGGCACGGAGTTGAAAGCGCGGCCGAGCGCTCGCGCGAGGACGACGGTCGCCGAGGCCAGCAGCAGCGGCAGGATCAAGCCCGCCCGTCCAGGCAGGTCGTCCGCCACCGGGATGACCGCCGCGGTCAGGCAACCGAGCACGATCTCGTGGGCCACGTAGATCGGCAGGGTGGCGCGACCGATCGCACCGAGTGGGCGGTGGAGCATCGAGCGGGTCAGCACGACAGACAGCGCGATTCCTAGACCCACCACCAGCAGGCTGACGAGCAGCCGGACGCCGGGCAGGTTCATGACCTCACTGACGGACGCCGAGGTCCAGTAGGCGCCGCCGGCCACGGCCCCGAAGACCAGCAGGTAGATCGGAGCGATGAGGCCGATCCTCTTCGGCGTGAACCACGACTCCGCGGCCGCCACGACAGCGGGGAACCTCGCGCCTAAGGCGAAGAAGACGAAGTACCGGCCCATCTGGTCGATCGCGAAGTTCCCGGAGGGGATTGCCTCCGTTCCCACGGCGGCCGAGAGAACCGCCGCCACGCCGACGACCGCGACGGCGGGCAGCCGACGGGTCAAGAGCAGCACCACGAGGAAGACCGCGAGGGCATAGAGGTACCAGAGGCCGTTAGTGGGCCACCCGACGATCCCGAGCAGGTCCCACGGCGAGTCAGCCGGTGGGTTGTCGCGGCGCCACTCGACAATTGAGAAGACGGCCATGTTGATCAGCGACCAGATCAAGTAGACCCACAGCCAGCCACCGACCTTCGGCCGGGCTGTCGCCGGCGGTCGGTCGAGCGCCTTAGCGACGAGGAATCCTGAGATCAGGAAGAACAGAGGCATCCGCAGCACGGAGAGGAACCGGTTCGATGTCGCCCAGGGGCCGACGTCGAGTTCCAGGCTCTGCGTGAACAGGATCGCGTGATACAAGATCACCAGCAGGATGGCGATGCCTCGCGCTGTGTCCAGCCACGCGATGCGCTGACGCGTGGCGCCTCCCCCCGTCACGCGGGGTGACTCTACTTGTGGTCTTCTTCGTCGGCCTCCCACCAAGGAGGCACATAGGGGGCGCTAAGACGCACCCGAAACTCGCCGGAGCTGGCCACCGACTCGGCGCCAACGGCGCCCGGCGGCGTCGGTGAAAACCACTCGGACGCGCGCAGCATCGACGCCTGACCACCCGAGGTCCAGTCGTTCCTCCAGGGTGAAGCCGGCAGTCCCGCCCGGTTCCAAGTCGGCGTACTTCCAGTCGTGCGGAGCCGGGCCGATGTCCTTGTCGTCCAGGGTGACGAGCCGAGCCGAGACGTCCGTAATCAGCTCGTCGCTCAGGTTGCGCACCTGGAAAGGCACCCGGACGTGATAGCCGTCGGGCGTGACGACGACGGCGCCAGACCAGGCCGACACCTTCCGCGCCTGCTCCTGACGCCGGTCACTGACGGACTGCCGGAAAATCGTCAGCGCGACAGCGAGCGCTCCCACCGTTCCAACAGCTGAGAACCAGCCAGGCACGTCTCCCCAGTCCATGGCTCCGGATCATGCCTGGCGCAGGCAGCCCCGCCCGGCTGGATGCTCAACCGGGCGGGGCGCACGGTCCGCCGTGCCCACGCCGCCCCCTGATCACCCCACGCACGACAGAGCCCCACCCGCCTAGCGCGGGTGGGGCTCTTCGTCGTTCTCAGACCGCCGGCTTCTCCTGCCGCCCGACCCGCCAGCCCCGGGCCGCGCGCTGCCGCCGCAGCCGGCCGACCACCAGGCCGCCCTGCGCGATCGCCTCCGGCCGGTCGATCAGCGCGTTCAGCCGCTGGTAGTAGGTGACCGGCTCGACGCCGAACCGGTTGCGGATCTCGACGTCCTTCGCGCCGGCGCGCTTCCACCAGCGCTGCTCAAACTGCAGCATCAGCAGCTCGTCGGCGGTCAGGTCGGCCACGCCCCGCAACGTACGAGCCGGTTGTGACAGGAGCGGGTCAGCCGCCCGCGGCTTGGTTCGCCGAGATTGCCCAGATCACCAGCGCCACGGCGACGAGAACTAGCAGCACCGTCAGCGCCGACTGGATGTTTTTCTGCGTGGCGTTCTGCCGGTACTGCTGCTCCATCATGAACCGGCGCCACTCCTCATCGCGGCGCCACTGCTCATCTGGAGTCGAAGGCTGCTGGTCCGTCACGTGATCCCCCCGAGTTGGTTGTGGCGGCAGTGGATCACAAGAACTCCTCGGTGGTGGTCAGCAGCGGGCGAGTGCTAGTCCTTTCGGTACGGCGTCGAA
>NZ_JBJGZX010000038.1:0-43406 GCF_054050735.1 Blastococcus sp. SYSU D00813 | reverse complement strand
CACACGAACTTGTTGTTTTGTGGCGCCAAAAAAACAACCACACACCCCCCCCCCCCACCCCCCCCCCCCCCCCCCCCCCCCCGCCCCCCCCCCCCCCCCCCCAGCCCGAGCGGCGCGGCCTGCGCCTGCGCCGCCTCCTCCTCCGAGACGTACCCCTGCTCGGCCATCCGCGAGAGCACCTCGTTGCGCCGCTCGGTGGCGCGCTCGGGGTGGGTGAACGGGTCGTCGTTGGTCGGGCTCTGCACGAGGCCGGCCAGCAGCGCGGCCTGGGTCAGGGTCAGCGCGGAGGCGTCGACGCCGAAGAACGCCCGGGCGGCCGGCTGCACGCCGTAGGCGTTCTGCCCGAAGTACACGATGTTGAGGTAGCGGGTGAGGATCTCCTCCTTGGAGTACTCGTCCTCCAGCGCCAGGGCCAGCCGCGCCTCGCGCAGCTTCCGGCCGACGGTCTGCTCCGTGGCCGCCACGCGCTCCTCGGGGGTGTCGGCGGTCTGCAGCAGGGTCTGCTTCACCAGCTGCTGGGTGAGCGTCGACCCGCCCTCGGCGACCTCGCCGGCGGTGATGTTGCGGACCAGCGCGCGCAGCGTGCCCTGGACGTCGAGGCCGCGGTGCTCGTAGAAGCGGGAGTCCTCGATCGCGACGATCGCCTCCTGCATGACCTCGGCGATCTGGTCCGGCGTGACGGGCTGGCGGTTCTCCTCGTAGAAGTACGTGATCGGCTCGCCGTTCGCGGCGAGCAGGACGGTGTTGCCCGGCGGCGTCCGGTCGGTGAGCTCGAGCGGGATGTCCCCGAGCAGCCCGGTCGACTGCGAGGCGATCAGGGCGGGCCCGCCGACCCAGGGGAACAGCAGCCCGGCGACCAGGGCCCCGGTGGCCACGATGGCGGCGACGAGCTTCAGCAGCGTGCCGAGCCGCGCGCGCCGGTCCATGGTCCTCCCTCCGGGGTGCGTCCTCCCTCCTGTCGGCCGCCCACGGAAACAGAGACGGCGGGCGGCCACAACCACCCGCGCCGCGACGGGACGCCCGGGACGCGCGTGACGACGCCGGCCGGCCGGTCCGGTCGACGGCCAGCGACCGGACCGCGACGCTCGGCGACCGCTCAGCCGGCCAGCGGCGCCGGCAGGTCGCCGCGGTGCAGGACCACGAGCCGGCTGACCGCCCGGGTGAGGACGACGTAGAGGCGCTGCAGGCCGCGGGGCTCGGCGGCCGCGATCGCCGCGGGGTCGACGACGACGACCGCGTCGAACTCCAGCCCCTTGGCCAGCCCCGCCGGGACGACCGCCAGCCGGCCGGCCGCGGCGCCGTCGTCGGCCAGGGGCTCGGCGGGCAGCCCGGCGTCCCGCAGGCCGGCGACGACGCCGGCCACCTCCGCGTCGGCGCACACGACCCCGATGGAGCCCGGCACGGCGGCCAGGTCGCCGACCACCTCGGCCAGGGGGCCGGCGAGGTCGGTCACCGGCCGCACCGTCAGCGACCCCGGCTCGCGGCGGACGGCGGTGGCGGCCGGCAGCCCGGGGGCGATGACCGGCAGCAGCCGGTTGGCGTAGTCGAGCACCTCGCCCGGCACCCGGTACCCCCGGACCAGCGGGCGGACGGCGGTGCCCGGCCGGCCCAGACCGCGCAGCGTCGGCCCCCACTCCCTCGCCGACCAGGGACTGGTGGCCTGCGCGAGGTCGCCGAGCACGGTGAGCGAGCCCGCGGCCAGCCGGCGGGCGATCGCGCGGCACTGCATCGCCGAGAGGTCCTGCGCCTCGTCGACCACCACGTGCCCGTAGCCGCCGGTGCGCTCGAGCAGGCCGGCCACCTCGTCGACCAGCACCGCGTCGGCCGCCGTCCACGGCGCCGTCCGCAACGACCGGGGAGCCGGCCGGACCAGCGCGGCCTGCTCCTCCTCGTCGAGCACGCCCCGGGCGGCGCGGGCCAGCACGGCGGCGTCCGACAGGAGGTCGCACACCAGCGCGGCGGCGTCCCGGGCCGGCCAGACCGCGTCGCAGAAGGCACGGACCTCGGGGCTCCGGGCAGCCCGGCGGGTCTCGGCGTCGCTGGGGCTGCCGCCGGCGGCCTCCTTCTGCCGGCGGGCGTCCTCGGCGAGGCTCATCGCCAGCCGCTCGCGGCCGGCGGTGTAGTGCAGCACCTGCTGGTCGTCGTCCCCGCGGCCGCGCCGCCGCAGGTCGTCGACGTAGCGCTTCAGCCGCTCCACCGGCACCCGGTAGCGGCGGCCCGCGAGCGGCACCTGCACGTCGTCGGCCGGCTTGGCGACGGCGCCCCACAGCGCCCGGTGCAGCACGGCCGCCATCCGCTCGTCGCCCTTGAGGGCGGCGACCTCCGGCGCGTCGGTGGCGCGGACCGGGACCCGGGCGGTCAGGTCGGCCACGGTCGTCTGCTCGACGTCGACCTCGCCGAGGGTGGGCAGCACCTGCTCGATGTAGCGCAGGAACGCCCGGTTGGGGCCCACGACCAGCACGCCGGTGCGGGCCAGCTGCCCGCCGTGCGTGTACAGCAGGTAGGCGGCGCGGTGCAGGCCGACGGCGGTCTTGCCGGTGCCCGGGGCGCCCTGGACGCAGACCGACTCGGCCAGCGGCGCCCGGACGATCTCGTCCTGCTCCGGCTGGATCGTGGCGACGATGTCGCGCATCGGGCCGGTGCGGGGGCGCTCGATCTCGGCCCGCAGCAGCGCGCCGTCCCCCTCCTGGCCGGCACCGAGCAGCTCGTCCTCGTAGCCGGTCAGCTCGCCGCCGTCGAAGCCGAACCGGCGGCGGCGGACCAGGCCCTGGGGGTCGGCGGCGGTGGCCCGGTAGAACGGCCGGCTCATCGGCGCCCGCCAGTCGATGACCACCGGGTGCCCGGCGTCGTCGCGGACGTGCCGGCGGCCGATGTGGAAGGTCTCGCCGCCCCCGTCGCCGCCGCCGTCGGTGCGGCCGAAGAAGGGCGGGACGCCGGGGTCGTCGGCCAGCGCGGCCAGCCGCTCGGCGCGGGCGGCGCCCAGCCGCTCGGAGGCCCAGGCGTCGACGCCGGCGTCGGTCACGGCGGTGGCCGCGGCGCGCATCCCGGTGAGGCAGTCGGCGGCGTGCGCGAGGTGCGCGCGCTCGGCGGTCAGGACGGGGTCGGGGGCGGGGTCGGGGGCGGGGTCGGGGGCGGTGGTCGTCTCAGCAGGCGGGACAGACACGGTCGATGGACGTTACGCGCGCCCGGGCGCCCCGTCGATCGACTTCCGACGTGTGCCCGGCCGCCGCTCCGGGGAGGGAGAGGGCATGTCCGACACGATGCTCGCCGGCCGGTTGAACGTGCGCACGAGGGAGTTCACGGTGCGCGAGGTGCCCCGCCCCTCCCCGGGGCCCGGCCAGGTGCTGGTCCGGGTCCGCGCCGCGGGCATCTGCCTCTCCGACGTCCACCTCATCGAGGGCCAGCTCTCCCCGCTGTTCCTCGCCGGGGAGGAGGTCACCCTCGGCCACGAGGTCGCCGGCGAGGTGGCCGAGCTCGGCGAGGGCGTCACCGGCGCGACCGTCGGGCAGCGGGTCACCCTGCAGGCCGGGGAGGAGATCGGCGGCTGGATCCACACCCGCGGCGTCGACTACGACGGCGGCTGGGCCGAGTACGCGCTGGCCACCGTGCCCACCCTGGTGCCGATCCCCGACGACATGCCCTTCGAGCAGGCCTGCATCGTCCCCGACGCCGTGTCCACGCCCTGGGCCTCGATCGTCCGCACGGCCGGCGTCCGCGCCGGCGAGCCGGTGGGGGTCTGGGGCATCGGCGGGCTCGGCGCGCACGCGGTGCAGCTGCTCCGCCTGGCCGGCGCGGCGCCGATCGTCGCCGTCGACCCGGTGGAGGCCGCCCGCGAGCGCGCCCTGGACTTCGGCGCCGACCTGGCGCTGGACCCGTCCGAGGACGTCGCCGCGCGGGTCCGCGAGCTCACCGGCGGCGCCGGGCTGGCGTACGCGTTCGACTTCGCCGGCGTCGCCGCGGTGCGCGAGCAGGCGGTGCGCTGCCTGGAGCGGGACGGCGGCCTGGTGCTGGTCGGCCTCACCGACCAGCCGCTCACCATCCGCAACGGCACGCAGTTCAGCTACTTCGGCCAGCGCGTCCTCGGCCACTACGGCTCCGAGCCCCAGCACGTCGAGCAGCTCGTGCGGCTCGTGCGGCACGGCCGGCTGGACCTCTCGCGGTCGATCTCGGGCACCCTGCCGCTGGCCGAGGCCGCCCGCGGCGTCGAGCAGCTCGAGCGCAAGGAGGGCAACCCCGTCCGCCTCGTGATCCAGCCGTAGCGCGAGGCCCGGCCGTCACCCCTCCCCGGGTTCCCGGATGAGGACCTCCACGGCGCGGAACTGCTCCGGGGTGTCGAGCAGCACCTGCTTCGTCGGCTCGCCGACCTCGACCGGGGCGGTCCGGGGGAGGTCGGCGAGCGGGCGCAGCCGGGGGTCGGCCAGCACGTCGTCGACCAGCCCGCGGTCGCCGCCGGGCACGAGCGCGGTCAGGCCGGCGGCATGCGGCAGCAGCACGCGGGCCGCGGTGTCGGCGGCCGCGCCCACCACGGCGGCGGTCTGGTTGTCCCGGCGCCGGGCGAAGCGCTGCTGCGACCAGCCGCCGGCCGCCGTCCGCCCCTGCACCAGCCGGCTGTCGACCTTCGACACCACGAGCGCGGCGCCGTCGAAGACGCCCACCGCCCAGCGCCCGCGGCGCACCAGCAGCACGGCCGCGCGCACCGGACGTCGGGCCGCGGCACCGAACGAGGCCAGCAGGGGCGGCTGCGGCGTCCAGCCGAACGGCGCCCGCAGCACGACCGCCGTCCCGTCGGCGCAGGTCACCGCCAGCGCGTCGCCGTCGGCACGCACGTCGGTGAAGGCGCCGTGCCGCTCGGCCACGCCGTCCAGCCACCGGCCCAGCCGCTCGGGGGCGACGCCGAGCCGGCGGCCCCCGCCGGCGGCCGGACGGGACCGGGTCACGGCCGCGCGCCCAGCCGCCGGGTGCCGGCCGGCAGGCCCAGGGCGTCGGCGACCGGCGCGGGCAGGCCCGCGACCGCCTCCTGCGCCGCCAGCAGCTCCGGGCCGGGTCCCGTGCCGGCCAGGGCCGACAGCGGGAACTCCGCGCCGCCGGCCTCCTGCCCGGTGGCCGCCCGGAACGCCGCCACCGTCGGGTACGGCACCGGGGCGGCCGCACCCTCCGGCCAGGTCACCACGGCGGCCGGGTCGCCCGGCCCGGCCACCAGGTAGGCGTTCCCGGTGAGGGTCAGGCCGATCTCGCCGGCGGTCCGCAGGAGCCCGCGGTCCTCCACGCAGACCAGGCAGCCGCTGCCCTGCGCGCCGCCGACCACGTTGCCGCCGACGGTGACCTGGCCCAGCACCCACGTGACGGTCGGGTCGGGCAGCTCCTGCCGCGGGTCGTGCCCCGGCACGTCGAGGTCGCTGGCCAGCCGCTCGTCCTGCACGACCCACAGCGGCCGCTCGCCGTTGCCGGCCACGGTGTTGCCCCACACCTCCACCCCGGCCGCGTTGTTGACCTTGATGCCGGTGCGGCCGTTGCCCACGACCAGGTTGTCGGCGAGGACGGCGCGGCTGGAGATCTCGAAGGCCAGGCCGTTGGCCGTGTTCCGCAGGACGTCGTTGCCGGTGACGGTCGCGTCGAACACCGACTCGTCGAACCACAGCCCGGTGCCCAGGTTGTCGGCGAACACGCTGTCGCGCACGGTCAGCCCGCGGGCCCGGCCGAGCTTGGCGCCGCCGGAGACCGGCGCGGCGTTGAACCGCTCGGTGTTGTTGCCGACCGCCCGCAGCCCGTCGACCAGCAGGCCGTCGGCGTAGGAGGACTCGAGCCCGATCAGCCCGTTGCGCTCGACGGTGACGTCCCGGACGACGACGTCCTCGCCCTGGCCGCGGCCGCCCACGAACAGGCCCTGCGTGGCGTTGTCCGAGACGACGACGTCCTCGACCGTGACCCCCCGGGCGGTGACCCGCACGGTCCCCTTCTGCGGCACCGAGGTCGCGTAGCCGCGGAACCCCAGGCCGCGCACGGTGCTGCCGGCGCCGAGCACCGTGAGCGCGACGTCGAGGTCGCTGGCCCGCACCGCCCGCCCGGTGGGGTCGGTGCCCAGCCACAACCGGTCGCGCGCCTCGTCGACGGCGAAGGTGCCCGGCACGACCTCCGCCCGGCCGGCGACCTGCCGCTGGGCGACGCCGTCGACGAAGAGCATGTCGGGGTGGGCGGCCAGGGGGTGGGCCGGGTCCACGAAGGTGAAGCCCTCCTCCGTGCCGTCCGGCGCGCCCTCGGTGTAGGTGGGGCTGCTGTCGAACTCCGCCGTCCAGCCCTCCAGCCGCCAGACGGGCCCGTCGGCCACCCAGCCGGTGACCTCCCGGGTGCCGTCGAACCAGACCTCCGCGCCGGGCGCCGCCTGCAGGGTCAGCGCGCGGCCCTCGGGGAGGGTGACGCGCTCGTGGTAGGTGCCGGCGGCCAGCACGACGGTCGCCCCGTCCGGGGCGGTCTCGAGCGCGCGGGCCACCGTCCGCAGGGGCGCCGCCGCGGTGCCCGCGGCCGCGTCGTCCCCCGTGGGGGCCACGTGCAGGGCGCCGGCCGGGACGGCGTCCTGGCGGCTGCCGAGCGGCGCCGCGCCGGCCGCGACCACCGGGCGGGGGCCGGGCTCCTCGTTGGGCGGGACGTCCCCGGCGGCCGGCGGCGGCTCGGTGGGCGCCGCCCCGCCGGCCCCGCCGTCCCCCCGGCCGCTCACGGCGACGAGCGCCCCGGCGACGACCGCGAGCACCGCGAGCGCGAGCAGCACCAGCCGGCGGCGCCGCGGCGGCGCCGGGACGCGGGGGGAGGTCATCGCCGGCTCAGTCGCCGCTGATGACCGGCAGCCCGGCCGCCTTCCACGCCTGGAAGCCGCCGACGACGTCGGTGGCGCGGTGCAGGCCCAGGGCCCGGAGGGAGTCCGCGGCGAGGCTGGAGGAGTACCCCTCGTCGCAGAAGACGACGACCTCGACGTCGTAGCCGGTGGCCTCGGGCAGCTTGGCGTCGCTGGCCGGGTCGAAGCGCCACTCGAGGTGGTTGCGCTCGACGACCAGCGCGCCGGGGACGGCCCCGTCGCGGTCGCGCTGGGAGGCGGGCCGGGTGTCGACGAGCACCGCGCCGGCCTCCGCGCGGGCGGCGGCCTCCCGCGGGTCGACCCGCCGCAGCCGGCCCCGGGCCTCGGCCAGCAGCTCGTCGACCGTCTTGGCCCCCGCGGGGCGGTCGGGGGCGGTCACCCGGCCATCACCTTCTCCGCCTCGGCGTTCTGGACGGGGACCACGAGCAGCCGTCGGTAGGCGAAGACCACCAGCGCCGCCACCGCGGCCGCCACGACGGCGACGAGGAACGAGGCGTTGGCACCGTACGAGTCGACGATCAGGCCGGCGAGCGACGAGCCGACCGCCACACCCAGGCCGAGCGCGGTGCCGATCCAGGTGAAGGCCTCGGTGGTCGCCGACGGCGGCACCAGCAGCTCGGCGAGGGTGAAGGAGCTGATCAGCGACGGCGAGACGGCGACGCCGGCGACGACCACGAACGGGAGCATCAGCCACACGTCCTCGACGAGCAGCAGCGGGACGAGCAGCACGGTGAGGGCCGCGAGCACGATCGTCAGCCGCTTGCGCAGCGGGAGCTCCCAGTGCACCGTGCCCCAGCCGATGCCGCTGGCCATCGAGCCGACGGCCAGCCCCGCGATGAGGACCCCGGACAGCGACATCGCGTCGACCTCGTCGGCGAACGCCACCAGCGCGATCTCCAGCGTGCCCAGGATGGCGCCGACCGCGGCGCCGACCACGAAGAGCACCCGGATGCCGGGCGTGCGGATGGCCGAGGGCCCGTTGCGGCTCACGTGCCCGTGCGGGGGCGGCTCGGTGCGGCCCTGCGCCGCGAACAGCAGACTGCCGACGACGGCGAGGACGAAGGCGGTGACCACGCCCGACGTCGCGTGGCCGGTGGTCGACAGGAACGTCACCAGCACCGGGCCGACGATGAACACGAACTCGTCGACGACCGACTCCATGGCCAGCGCGGCCGGCAGGCGCTTGGTGCCCCGCAGCAGGTGCGTCCAGCGGACCCGGATCATCGACGCGACCGGCGGGATGCACGCGCCGGCGAGGCCGGCGAAGAGGAACACGGTCCAGGTGGGCCAGTCGTCCTTGACGGCGGCGAGGAACAGCGCGCCGGAGGCGGCGAAGACGGCCGTCACCGGCAGCAGCGTCCGCCGCTGGCCGAAGGTGTCCGCGAGCCGGCCGAGCAGCGGCCCGACCGCGGCCGTGGTGACCGCGCCGACGGCGGCGACGGCGCCACCGAAGGCGTAGGAACCCGTCTCGTCGGCGATCAGCAGGACGCAGCCGAGACCCACCATCGACAACGGCAGCCGGCCGATGAACGCGGCCAGGACCATCGGCACGGCGTGCGGCGTGCGCATGACGTGCAGGTAGGGAGACACAGAGCAAGGACCCCGTCGTGGTCAGGGGAGGAGGAGGACCCCCGCCACGCTAACCCACCGCGTGCGCCCCGGCCGCCGGACGACGGGGGCCACGCCGGTCAGCCCGCGGCCGCGTACCCCGGGCCGACCGCCGCGAGGAAGGCGTCCCAGTCCGCGGGCGGCTCGCTGCCGGTGAGGACGGCGTCGAGCCGGTCGAGGTACCAGTGCCAGCCGCTCGCCACGTCCGCGGCGCCGATGTCGCCCTCGAGCACCTGCTGGAAGGTGAGCGTCGTCCCCCCGGCGTCCTCGGCGAGGTCGACCTCGAGCCGCCAGCCCATCTCGTCGAGGAACTGCACCACCAGCCGGCGGGGCGGCTCGCACTCGACGAGCCGGACCCGGGTGACCGGCGCGCCCTCCTCGGCGGTCATGGTGAAGGTGCCCTCGGCGCCGGGCCCGTGGGGACCGTCGTACCGGCCGATCCACCGGACCGAGCGCTCGGGCTCGGTGAGCGCACCCCACACCGCGGCGGCGGGGTCGGGCCACGAGCGGCGGAAGACGAGGCGGCGCCGGCCGTCGGGGTCCGTGCGGACCTCGCCACGCCGGTCCTCGGGGCTCGCGGTCATCGGGTCTCCTCCCGGGTCGCCGCCCGCCGGCCGCGGGCGATCTCGGTGTCGAGCGCGTCGAGCCGCCGGGCCCACAGGTCGCGGTAGGGCTCCAGCCAGTCGTCGATCTCGCGCAGCGGCGCCGGGTCCAGCGCGTACAGGTGCCGCCGTCCCTCGACGCGGGCGCGGACCAGGCCGGCCTCGCGCAGGACGCGCAGGTGGCGGCTGACCGCCGGCCGGCTCACCGGGAACCGGCGGGCGAGGTCACCGGCGGCCACCTCGCCCCCGGCCAGCAGCGCGACGATCTCGCGCCGGGTCGGGTCGGCGAGTGCCGCGAGCGCCTGCACGTCCAATGTGTAACACATCGCTGACACGTCGGCCAGGCGGTTGCCGGGCGGCGGTCGCGGGAAGGCAGACCGCCATGACCGTCACCGACCCCGACGTGCCCGACCCGCTCAACGACCCGCGCACCCTGCAGGCCGACCCCGGCGCCCACGGCCAGGGCGACGACCTCGCCTCGGCCGCCGACGACCCGTCCGCGAGCGGCGAGGACGAGCTGACGGCCGGGCAGACCGAGGCCGACGACGCCGGCGGCGGCGACGTCACCGGCGGGGCCGCCACCGACGACGTCGCCCCCATGGGGACGGCGTCCGGCGACTCCGCGGGCGAGGACCCGCTCGGCGAGGACCTCGTCGGCGGCCCGCTCACCGGCGGCGGCGAGACCGCGGGCGGCGTGTCCTAGCCGGTGACGGATCGTTTCGTTTCGCCGCAGCGACCGCGGGAACCGTGTCCTGCACCACACCGGCGGCAGAACGGAGGGTTGTCATGGCGACCGGCGAGACCGGCTTCGAGGACGTCACCTACGACCTGATCTCGGTCCAGTACCACTCGCTCAAGGCCGGGCACGACTACGGCCAGTACGTGCGGGACGCGGAGAACGCGGGCCTGGACGACATCGCGGGCTTCTTCCGCGAGGTCATGGAGCAGGACTCGGCGCGCGCGAAGCGGTGCCACGAGTTCCTGCGGCAGCTGTCCGGCACGGACCAGGGCGGGCCGGCCACCCAGTGACGACGTGAGGCCCCGCTCCGACCCGGAGCGGGGCCTCGTCGTGCGGGCGCCTCAGACCGCGCAGCTGTCGCCCGCGCAGCCCTCGGCCGCGGGGACGGTGGTCAGCGGGTGGGCGTCGGCCCACGCCCGCTCGAGCACCTGCAGGAGCAGCTCGGCCGGTTGGGCGCCGGACGCGCCGTACCGCCGGTCGACGACGAAGAACGGCACGCCGGTGGCGCCCAGCGCCCGCGCCGTGGCGACGTCCTCCCGCACGGCCGCGCGGTACCGGTGGTCGGCGAGCGCCTCCCGGACCTCCGCCTCGTCGAGCCCGGCCTCGGCCGCCAGGGCGGCCAGCGAGTCGACGTCGAAGACCGAGCGCGCCTGCTCGAAGTGGGCGTGCAGCAGCCGCTCCTTGAGCTCCCCCTGCAGGCCGCGCTCGGCGGCCAGGTGCAGCAGCTCGTGGGCGAGCAGCGTGTTGCCGCTGACGCCGGCGGCCAGGTCGTAGCGCAGGCCCTCGCCGGCCGCGGTCTCCTCGACGTGCCGCATCATCGCGCGCATCTCGTCCTCGCCGCGGCCGTACTTGGCGGCCAGCGCGGGCAGCGTCGGGTGCGTCTCGCCCTCGGGGACCGTCGGGTCCAGCTCGAACGACCGCCACACGACCTCGACCTCGTCGCGGTGCGGGAACCGCTCCAGCGCGGCCTCCAGCCGCCGCTTGCCGATGTAGCACCAGGGACAGACGACGTCGCTCCACACCTCTACGCGCACGGACCGGCCAACCGCGGCCGGCCCGCCGTCATTCCGGCCCGTGCGCCTGCGCCCGGGCGCGGCCGTCGCCGGGCGTGGGGTCGAGGAAGACGTAGCGGACGCCGCCGTGCCGGGCCACCAGCCGCCGCTCGGCCTCGTCCGAGGCCCGCTCGACGTCGGCCACCGTGGCGGTGTCGGCGAAGTCGACCTTCGCCGAGACGATGAGCTGACCCGGTCCGATGACGGAGGTCAGCAGCACCGGGACGGCGCTCACCTGCGGCAGCGCCTCGATCTCGGCCCGCAGCTCCTCGCGCAGCCGCTCCGGCACCGACTGCCCGATCAGCAACGAGACGTTGGCCCGGGCGAGCACGGTGGCCACGAGCAGCAGCAGGAAGCCGATGAGGACCGCCGCGATCCCGTCCCACACCGGGTCGCCGGTGACCTGCTCGAGGAACAGCCCGAGCGCGGCCAGCACCAGCCCGACGAGCGCGGCGCTGTCCTCGAAGGTGACCGCCTTGACCGTGGTGTCGGTGGTCTCGGCCAGGTAGCGGCGCGGCGTCGTCCGCTCGCGGCGGGCGCCGCCGCGGACCTGCCGGACGGCCTTGAGCCAGGAGGCGCCCTCGAGCACGAAGGAGACGGCGAGGACGACGTAGGCGATCAGCGGGTCGCCCTGCTCCTCGCCCTCCAGGATCGTCTCCACGCCCTGGTAGAAGGAGAACCCCGCGCCGAGGGTGAAGGTGGCCAGGCAGGCCAGCAGCGCCCAGAAGTAGGTCTCCCGCCCGTAGCCGACGGGGTGGCGCTCGTCGGGGGCGCGGTCCCCGCGCTTGAGCGCGACGAACAGCAGCACCTCGGTGATCGTGTCGGCCAGCGAGTGCGCCGCCTCCGACAGCATCGCCGAGGAGTGGCTGATGACACCGCCGACGAGCTTGGCGATCGCGATGCCGAGGTTGGCCAGGCCGGCCACGACGACCGTGCCGGTCGACTCGCCGCCCTGGTGCTCCCCCTGCGCCTCGCGGACCAGGGCGTGCTCGGCGCCCGGCGCCGGTTCGGTCATGGCGCGGGCTGTGCCCGGCGACGCCGCGCCCCATGCGCGGCCCCCGGGCGCGCCGGGGGACGGCCGACGCCGTCCCCCGGCGGTGCGTCAGCGGACGCCGACGAGGTCGACGACGAAGACCAGCGTCGCGCCGGGCTTGATGACCCCGCCCGCGCCGCGGTCGCCGTAGGCCTTGTGCGCCGGGATGGTCAGCCGCCGGCGGCCGCCGACGCGCATGCCGGCGATGCCCTCGTCCCAGCCCTGGATGACCATGCCGACGCCCAGCCGGAACTCCAGCGGGTCGCCCCGGTCCCACGAGGCGTCGAAGGTCTCGCCGGCGTCGTGGGTGACGCCCACGTAGTGCGCGCTCACCAGGCTGCCGGGGGTCGCCTCGGGCCCGTCGCCGACGACGATGTCCTCGACCACCAGGTCGGCCGGGGCCGGGCCGGTGGGCGGGTCGACGTCCGGTCGGGTCAGTTCCGCCACGGTTCTCCCTCCTGCACCGGGGAGGTCCCGGCACCGCGGTCCATCCAATCAGCGGCGGCCGGGGCCGGCGCAGCGGCGGGGACCGAGGGCACCGGCTCGGGCAGCGGCGCGGCCGGACCGGCGTCCAGCGGGTGGGCCAGCTCGTCGGCCGGCAAGCGGGCCGCGACGACGGCGACGACCGCCATCACCGGCGGCGCCAGACCGGCGACCAGGAACGTGGTGGTCGTCCCGATCGCCTCGCTCACCGTGCCGGCCAGCGCCATCGACAGCGGCATGAAGCTCAGCGAGGTGAAGAAGTCGAGGCTGGACACCCGGCCCAGCAGCGCCGGCGGCACCCGGCGCTGCAGCAGGGTGCCCCAGATGACCATGCCCGCCTGGAACGTCGCGCCCATGAGCGCTCCGGCCGCGATCATCACCCACAGCGCCGGGGAGGCCCCGAACACGACCATCGGGACGCAGCCGAGCCCCCACAGGACGTTCATCACCGTCAGGTAGCGGCGGGGCAGCCGCAGCGACGCGACGACCAGCGAGCCGGCGGCGCCGCCGATGCCGAAGGCGGCCAGCACCCACGCGTGCTGCGCGGGGCCACCGCCGGCCTCGGCCACCACGTAGGGCACCAGCACCTCGAACGGCCCGATGAAGACCAGCAGCATGGCCGCGGCGAACAGCAGCGTGGCCAGCAGCCACGGCGTCCGGACCATGTAGACGAAGCCCTCGCGGACGTCGGCCAGCAGGCCGGTCCCCGGCCCGTCCTCCCCCATGTCCCGGCGGACGGGCGTCTCCGGCAGCAGCCACACGGCGACCCCGGCCAGCACCGCCGCGACCGAGGTGGCCGTCAGGGCCACACCCGGCGAGGAGGCGGCGACCACGGCGCCGGCGGCGGCCGGGCCGGCGGCCTGGGCCAGCAGCGGGCGGACCACGCCCTCCAGGCCGTTGGCCGCCAGCAGCTGGTCGGCGGGCACCAGCGCCGGCACGAGCGCGGAGTACGCCGGGTAGTACAGGCCCATCCCCGCGCCGGTGAGCAGCGAGACCAGGCCCAGCTGCCACGTGGCCAGCAGCCCGGTCAGGGAGAGCACCGCGACCGCGCCGGTGCTGACGGCCTGCAGCAGCTCGACGCCCAGCAGGATCCGCCGCTGGGGCACGCGGTCGGCGAGGGCGCCGCCGAGCAGCGTGCTGGCCAGCATGCCTGCCGCGCTGGCCCCGGCGACCAGGCCGAGCACGGCCGGGCCGGCACCGAGCTCCACCACCTGCCAGACGAGGGCGATCGCCCACATGCCCTGGCCGAACAGCGAGAGCGCGAGCGAGGTGGCCAGCAGCCGGTACCGGCCCGAGGCGAGCGGCGTCAGGGCCCGGGGGAGGCCGGCCATCGTGCGACCTCCTCGATCCGGACGGCGGTGCGCCCCATCGTCACCCAGGGGTGCGACGGGAGTCGCGCGAGTTCTCCGGGGGCGGACGCGGATGCGGCGCGCGCCGGGCCGTGCTGGGCTGGGGCATGCCCGCCGAGGACCGTCCGTGGTGGACCCGCGCCGTCGTCTACCAGGTCTACCCGCGCTCGTTCATGGACTCCGACGGCGACGGCATCGGCGACCTCGGCGGCGTCCTCCAGCGGCTGGACCACCTGGCCGACCTCGGCGTCGACGTCCTGTGGCTCTCCCCGGTGTACCCCTCGCCGCAGGCCGACAACGGCTACGACATCAGCGACTACACCGACATCGACCCGCTGTTCGGCGACCTGGCGACGTTCGACCGGCTGGTCGCCGCGCTGCACCAGCGCGGGATCCGGCTGCTCATGGACCTGGTGGTCAACCACACCAGCGACGCCCACCCGTGGTTCCTCGAGTCCCGCTCGTCCACCACGAACCCGAAGCGGGACTGGTACTGGTGGCGGCCGCCCCGGCAGGGCATGACCGCGGGCGCGCCGGGCGCCGAGCCGACCAACTGGCAGTCGTTCTTCTCCGGCCCGGTCTGGGAGCTCGACGAGGCCAGCGGCGAGTACTACCTGCACCTGTTCGACCGCCGCCAGCCCGACCTGAACTGGGAGAACCCGCAGGTCCGGCAGGCGGTGTACGAGATGATGCGGTGGTGGCTCGACCGGGGGGTCGACGGCTTCCGGATGGACGTCATCAACATGATCAGCAAGGACGTCGCCCCCGACGGGTCGCTGCGCGACGGGCCGCCGCTGCCGGGCTCGGCGTGGGGCGACGGGTCGGCGTCCTACCTCGGCGGGCCCCGCATCCACGAGTTCCTGCAGGAGATGCACCGCGAGGTGTTCGCCGGGCGGGAGGGCGCCTTCCTCACCGTCGGCGAGATGCCGGGGGTGACCGTGGAGCAGGCGCGGCTGTTCACCGACCCGGCCCGCGCCGAGGTGGACATGGTGTTCCAGTTCGAGCACGTCGGCCTGGACCACGGGACGTCGAAGTGGGACGTGCACCCGCTGCGGATGCGCGACCTCAAGGCCTCCTTCGGCCGCTGGCAGGCCGGGCTGGCCGAGGTCGGGTGGAATTCGCTCTACTGGGACAACCACGACCAGCCGCGGGCGGTCTCGCGGTTCGGCGACGACTCGCCGCGGTACCGGCGCGACTCGGCGACGTGCCTGGCCACGCTGCTGCACCTGCACCGCGGGACGCCGTACGTCTACCAGGGCGAGGAGCTCGGGATGGCGAACTTCCCGTTCACCGCGCTCGAGCAGTTCCGGGACGTCGAGTCGCTCAACCACCACGTGCACGCGGTCTCCGCCGGGGCCGACGCCGCCGAGGTGCTGGCCGGGCTGCGCCTGATGAGCCGGGACAATGCACGCACGCCGGTGCAGTGGGACGCCACGCCGAACGCGGGCTTCACCACCGGCACCCCGTGGATCGACGTCAACCCCGACCACGTCGAGTGGAACGCCGCCGCCCAGCGCGCCGACCCCGACTCGGTGTTCGCCCACCACCGGCGCCTGATCGCGCTGCGGCACTCCTCCGACGTCGTGGCCGTCGGGGACTTCCGGATGCTGCTGCCCGACTCCGACGACGTCTACGCGTTCACCCGGTCCCTCGACGGCGAGACGCTGCTGGTCGTCTGCAACCTCTCGGCCACGCCGTACGAGCTGGCCGCGTTGCTGCCCGAGGCGGCCGGCGCCGCGCTGGTCCTGGGCAACCTGCCCGACCCCGGACCGGAGCTGCGCGCCTGGGAGGCCCGGGTGCTGCGCCTGCCCTGAAGGAGGACCCCGTCCCTCGCCGGCTCGGGACGAGCCTCCGGACGGGGCCTGATCAGGCGGCGGCCGCGACGCCCGCCCCGCCGCCGAGGACCGCGGCGTAGTGCCCGATCAGCTCGTCGCCCACCCGCGCCCAGGTCCGGTGCACCACCGACCGGCGGGCCCGGGCCGCCGCCGCGCGCAGCGCCAGCCGGTCGTCGCGCAGACCCGCCACCATGGCCGCCAGCACCCGTGGGTCGTCCCCGCTCCACAGCCAGCCGTTGCGCCCGTGCCGGACGAGGTCCAGCGGCCCGCCGGCGGCGGCCACGACCGCGGGGACGCCCGCGGCCAGCGCCTCCTGCACCGCCTGGCAGAACGTCTCGTCCCGGCCGGGGTGCACGAACAGGTCGAACGACGCCACCAGCCGGCCGAGGTCGTCGCCGGTGCGCTGCCCGGTGAAGACCGCGCGGGGCAGCGCCCGCTCCAGCCGCCGCCGGCACGGACCGTCCCCGGCCACCACCAGCCGCACCCCGGGGAGCCGGTCGACCGCGGCCAGCAGGTGCAGCCGCTTCTCCACCGCCAGCCGCGCGACCACCCCGACGACCAGCTCGCCGTCCGGGGCCAGCCGGGCGTGCAGGGCGGGGTCGCGGCGGCGCGGGTCGAACTGGCGACCGTCGACGCCGCGCGCCCACAGGGCGAGGTCGGGCAGACCGCGGCTGCGCAGCACGGCCGCCGTGGCCGAGGAGGGCACGAGGGTCAGGTCGGCGGTCCCGTGCACGCGCCGCACGAGCCGGTCGGCGAGCGCCGGGCCGCCGGGCAGCCGGTAGCGGCGTGCGAAGGCGGCGAGGTCGGTCTGGAAGACGGCGACCACGGGGATCCCGAGCCCCCGGGCGGCCCGTCCCGCGGCGGCCCCGAGCAGGGCGGGCGAGGCGAGGTGCACGACGTCGGGCCGCAGCCGGCGCAGCGTGGCGGTCAGGTCCAGCCCCGGCCGGGCGACCGCCAGCCCGCGGTAGCCCGGCAGCCGCATCGCGGGCACGCCGACGACCTCGACCGGCGCGCTGCACTCGCTGGTGTAGGACTCCCCGCTGGGCGCCACGACCACCGGGAGGTGCCCGCGGACGGCGAGGTGGTCGGCGACCCGGACCACCGACGTGACGACCCCGTTCACCGCCGGCCGGAAGGTCTCGGCGACGAGGGCGACGCGCAGCCCGGCCACGGCAGGGACGGCAGCGGCGGCACCGGTCAGGACTCCCGTCACACCGCGCAGCGTCGGCCGCGGACGTGGCCGCGCGGTGACCGGGGGAGTTCGGCAGGCGTTACGCCGACCGAACTCCTCCGCCTCAGGGGTGCAGCTCGGTGATCGCGTGCACGGGGCAGTCCAGCAGCGCCCGGCGCACGTCGTCCTCCCGGTCCGGCGCCACGGTGCCGGCGCCGATGAGCGAGACGTAGCCCCACTCGTCGAGGTCGAAGACGTCGGGCGCGTAGCGGGCGCAGAAGCCGAAGCCGTCGCACTTGGTCCGGTCGAGCTTGATCTTCACGGCGGTCCTCCTCGGCGGGCGGCGGCTCAGGCGGACGCCGGCACGGCGACGGCGAACGGCGCCCGGGCCAGCGGCTGCCCCTCCGCCGGGGCGCAGGTGGGGCAGGTGTCGTCGAGGTGGGCGCGGACGGCCTCGGGGAACTCGCGGAGGACGGCGGCGGCGACGTTGGTCGCCCCGTCGAGCGTGCCGCACGCCCCCCGGCCGCGCAGGCGCACCGACCAGTCGGTCAGGCGGGCCACGTCGGGCGCCTCGGCCCGGTGGTCGCGCAGCGCCTCGAGGACGGCGCTCATCGCCGGTATCCCGTTGAAGCACGAGCCGCACTGGCCGGCGTTCTCGCGGGAGAAGTACGCCATCACCGCGGCGGAGACCTCCACCGGGCAGGTGCCGGCGGTCAGCAGGCCGACCGCCCCGCACCCGAGGCCGCTGTGCAGGGCCTTGAGCGCGTCGTACTCCAGCGGCACGTCGAGCACGTGCCGGCCGAGCACGCCGGAGAAGTAGCCGCCCATGAGGACGCCCTCGACCGCGGCCGGGTCCTCGCCCAGCCAGCGCAGGACCTCGGTCAGCGTCACGCCGAAGGGCACCTCGTACAGCCCGGTCGCGGCGCAGCCGGACAGGGTGAGCAGGAAGGTGCCCGGCGAGGCGACGGTGCCCAGCGACCGGTAGCCGGTCGAGCCCAGCCGCTGCACCAGCGGCAGGTTCGCGAGCGTCTCGACGTTGCTGACCAGCGTCGGCCGGCCCTTGACGCCCTCCTCGAAGGGCCGCGGGGGCTTGTCCGTGGGGAGCGCCGGCCCGCCGCCGATGGCCTGGACGGCGGCGGTCTCCTCACCGGCGACGTAGGTCGGCTCCACGACGGTGATCGCGACCGCGACGTCCCACAGGCCGGTGCCGCGCAGCTCGTCCAGCGCCTGCGCCACGGTCTCGGCGGCGTCGGCGTCGGAGACGTACACGTGCGCCTCGTCGGCGCCGGCCATCAGCGCGGCCAGCCGCAGGCCGTCGAGGACCAGGTGCGGCCGGGTGCGCAGCAGCCAGCGGTCCTTGACCGAGGCCGGCTCCCCCTCCTCGCCGTTGGCGACCGCGACCGGCACGCCGCGTCCCCCGCGGACGGTGCGGATCTTGGTGGCGATCGGGAAGGCGGCGCCGCCGCGGCCGCGGACGCCGGCCCCGTCGACCTCGTCGAGCAGGCGCTCGACGTCCTCGACCGGCGCGTAGCCCCCGGCCGCCCGGTAGGCGGCGAGGTCCTCGTGGCCGCCGGTGCCGGGGACCAGCCGGCCCGCGACGCCCGGGTACGCGCCGAGGGCAGGGGTCACCGGCGCGTCTGTCGCCAGGCTCATGGTGCGCAGGACCTCCGGGGTCAGGCGGTGACGATGACGTCGGAGCCCTGCACCCGGACCGGGTAGGTGCGGATGCTCCACTCCGGCTTGACCGCGGTGGTGCCGGTCGCGAGCTCGAACCCCCACTGGTGCCACGGGCAGTAGATGAACTCACCGGCCCGCGACTCGGCCGCGCCGCCCGGGGCCTCCGGGTCGACGACGGTGAGGCCGTGCGTGCGCCCCGAGCACAGCGGGCCGCCCTCGTGCGGGCAGTAGTTGGCGATCGCGTAGAAGCGGCCGTCGACGTTGTAGACACCCACGCCCCAGCGGCCGATGGGCACGACCTTGTGCTGGCCGGGCGGGATCTCGTCGACGGTCGCCACCACGTGCTCCCGTCCCCGCGCGAGCGGGGTCCGTACGGTCGAGCGCTCCCGCACTACAGGGCCCGCTTCTGCCCGGGCAGCGCCGGCACGGTCTCGGGCAGGTTCGGGAACACCTGCAGCGCGTTCTGGTACATGATCTTGTCGCGCATGTGCAGGGGCAGGTGCTTGGCCACCCACTGCGGGTCGTCGAAGGTCCAGTGCGGGTAGTCCGAGGAGAACAGCAGCAGCCTGTCGGCCTCCATCCACTCCAGCGCGCGGGTGAACTCGAGCTTGTCCTCCGGCATGTCCAGCGGCTGCGTCGTGCACCAGATGTGGTCCTTGACGTACTCCGACGGCTTGCGCTTGAGGCCGTTCTCCGGGCCACGCCTGGCGTACACGGCGTCCATCCGCCACATCAGCGGGAGCAGCCAGTTGAAGGCGTGCTCGATGAAGACGATCTGCAGCGTCGGGAAGCGGTCGAAGACGCCGTCGAAGACCAGGCTCATGACCTGGTTGGCCGCCAGCATCGAGTAGCTGACCATCAGGTCGTGGTTGTAGGTCATGAAGCCGACCGGTGACATCGGCAGCTCGTTGTGCTGGCCGCGGCCGAGGTGGCAGGCCACCGGCAGGCCGTTGCGGGTCGCGGCCTCCCACACCGGGTCGTACCGCGGGTCGCCCCAGGCCGGGCGCAGCTCGGCGCCGATCAGGACCTGGGACATGTAGGGGTGGCCGGCCCAGTGCTCGATCTCGCGCGCGGCGGCCTCGGGGTGCTCCATCGCGGCGACGATCGAGCCGCGGAAGCGCTGGTGCCAGTTGTGCTCGCTGTCCAGCCAGCACGCGTCCTGCCACAGGTTGGTGGCCTGGGCGACGGCGTGGTGCTCCTCCTCCGTCTGCCCGCCGCCGTTGAGCGGCCCCAGGATCAGCAGGTCGCAGCCGGCCTCCATGATCACCTGGCGGAACATCAGGTCCGGGTCGGACCCGGCGAAGTTGCCGTCGCTGGGGAACGAGTCGGTGCGCATCGCGAACGAGTGCGCGAAGTCCGGCGCGTCGTAGTAGACCGGGCTGCCGGCGCCGGTGGACCGGTTCTCGAACAGGCTGCGGAACCGCGCCGGCAGGAACGGCGTCAGCTCGCCGCGCTTGGGCGAGGGGTGGATGTCGCTGTCGACGACGCGCACCTCCGCCGTCTCGCTGCTGAGCGTCTTCGGGCGCTGCATCTCGATGGTCATGCCGGTTCCTCTCGTCGCGTGCCGGACGGGTCGGGGGAGCGCCTCAGGCGGACGCGGGGACGGGGGTCGGAACGGGGGCGGACAGGCCGTAGAGCCGGGAGGCGTTGCGCCACAGGACCTTGTCCCGCTGCTCGGGCGTCCAGGCCCGCGGCAGGTCCTCGGGGGAGTGCATCTGCCAGTCCGGGTAGCTCGACCCGAACAGCAGGTGGTCCTCCTTGCCGGTCATGCGCAGCCACTCGTCGGCGAAGTCGGCGTCGGCGCCGGGGCCGTCGAGGGCGCCGTGCACGAAGTACACGTGGTCGGCGAGGTAGGCGCTGGGGATCTTCGGCGCCCACGGGGTCTGCTCGAGGTGGGGCCGGCCGAAGGAGTCCATCCGCCAGATGAACGGCGTCAGCATGTCCGCCGCGCCGTCGGCCCAGACGATCCGCAGCTCGGGGAACTCCTCGAAGACGCCCTCGGCGATCATGTTGAGCAGGTGCCAGACGAAGGTCATCGGCTGGTACGCGGTCAGGTGGGAGAAGGTGCGGGTGATGCCCGACGGCGTCGGCGGGTGGGTGATTCCGACGCCCATCTCGATGTGGACCGCGACCGGCAGGCCCGCCTCGACCGCCGCACGCCACAGCGGCCGGAAGTACGGCCGGCCGTAGGGGTGCTGGGTCTGCATCGGCAGGCCGATCTGCACGACCCTCGGGTGGTCGGCGTACCGCCGGATCTCGCGGACGGCGCCGTCGACGTCGTTCGGGTTGACCCGGATGGTGCCGCGGAAGCGGTCGGCGTACGTGCCCGAGTCGAGCCAGCGCTCGACGAGCATGCGGTTGTATCCGGCGAAGATCGCGGTGCCCAGGTGCCAGTCGGGGAGGATGCCCGCGTTCGACATGGGGTGGAGGACGGCGTAGTCGACGCCGCGCTCCTCGAACAGGTGGCGGCCCACGAGCTCCGGGTCGGAACCGGGGTGCCCCGGCAGCCTCGTCACCGGCTGCCCGAAGGCCTGCTGCTCGACCACCGAGTCGGCCTGGGTGCCCGGGGCGTAGCGGACGCCGTCCGGCGGCGCGAACCACGCGACGTCGACGTCGGGGTAGCCGCGGCTCTTGAACGGCTCGTGCAGGTAGCCGCGCAGGTCGCGGTCGGAGGCGAAGAAGACGTGCACGCTCGCGTCGATGACGGGCTGACCCTCGGAACCCAACGCACGACCTCCCGCAGCGGCCGCGCACGCGCGGCCGGATCAAACGATTGCTCCGCTCACCGTAGTCCGGGGTGACGGCAGCCACAAGGGCGGTCCCCGGCCGCGTGCCCGGGGGGACCGCCCCCGGGCACGCGCCGGCGTCAGCCGGTGGGGCGGCCGTTCCAGTTGATGGTCGTGGGCTCGCCGGCCTCCTTGCCGTCGACGAAGTCGACGAGGGTCGGCGCGGCCAGCACCCAGGACTGGAAGATGCCGCCGGTCCCGGCCTCCCGGTCGCGGCCGCCCTGCTCCCAGGCGTCCTCGGGCCACGGCGGCTCGATCAGCCGGGAGCCCCTGATCAGCGTGTGCACCCGGAACGACGTCGTCGGCGGGTGGTCGTGGTCGGCGATCCCGGGCCGGATGATCAGCGTGGGCACCCGGATCTCGCCGAACTCCCAGTCGGCGACGCCGGGGATGGCCTCGTTCGGCTTGGGGATGAAGGCGTCGAGCCAGCGGTTCATGACCCGCTCGAACTCCTCGGCCCCGATCGCCCGGAGCCGGTCGGCGTTGCGCGGGTTGTCCCGGACCAGGTCGGTCCAGCCGCCGGCGGCCCCGCCGAGCTCGATGATGCCCTCGATCCCCTTGGCGCGGACGGTGCGCAGCTCGTTGAGGATGTAGACGCCGGCCAGGGACATCGTGCTGAAGTTGCCGCCGACGATGTTCCACAGCGCCAGCCGGCTGACCCGCTCCGGGTACATCAGCGCGAAGACGATCGAGTCGCGCGCGCCGCCGGAGCCGCCGAACTTGACGACCCGTTCGATCCCCAGGGCGTCGAGGAGGCCACCGAGGGTCTCCGCGCGCATGTGCGACTCGGACCGCCCGAAGACCTGGATGTCGGACCTCCCGCAGTTCGGGCGGTCCCAGAGCAGCACCCGCTTGCCGCCCGCCGCGATGCCCTCCGCCAGCTCCCGGACGCCCGGGTAGTCCTTGCTGAACCGCCCACCGGGCGTGAGGACGACGACCTCGCCGTCCTCGGGCCCCACGAACTCGTGGACGACGACCCCGCCGTTGACCACCGTCTCGGTCTCAGCCACCTGCACCTCTCCTCTCCGTCGGGTCTTCCGTGGAAACCGTGGGCGCCCGGCGCACCGGCGCGGCTCGGCCGGCACGCGGGCGGCCATACTCGACGCCATGACGGGCGTGCGCGGAGCCGCGGGCCGCACGGCCCCCGGCGACAGCGCGCGGGCGCAGGTCGTGCGGGAGACCGCCGCCCGGCTGTTCGAGGCGGCCGGCTACGCGGGCACGACCATGAACGACATCGCCGATGCCGTGGGGGTGCTGCCCGGCAGCCTCTACCACCACGTCGCGTCCAAGGAGCAGATCGCCGCCGAGCTGCTGACCGCGTTCGGCGAGGCGCTGGCCGAGGTGGCCGCCGCGGCCGGAGCCGACCCGCCGGAGCCCGGCCCCGCCGCCGAGCAGCGGGTCCGGCAGCTGACCGCCGACGTCATGGCGCTGAGCTCGGCGCACGGCGCCGCCGTCCGGCTGCGCGCCTTCGAGCCGCCGACGGTGGCCACGCCCCGCCTGCGCTCGGCGATGCGCCTGCCGACGGCGGCGCTCGACCGGGCCTGGCGGGACGCCGTGGACGGGCTGCGGCCGGCGCGTCCGGGCGGCGCCGACCCGGCGCTGCTCCGCTTCGCCCTCCAGCAGGTGACCCTCGAGGCCCCCGGCAGCTACCCCGGCGACCGGGACCCGCGGGAGCTGGCGACCGGGCTGTGCGACGTCCTGCTGCAGGGGGTGGCCCCCGCCTGCCCGCCCGACGCCGGGCTCGACGGCTCGGCCGCCTCCCGCGCGGCGAGCGAGGCAGTGGCCCGGTGGCGGAGCGAGGAGCCGGCCGGCGGCCCGCGGGACCGCGACAGCATCGTGGCCGCGGCCCGCACCGAGTTCGCCCGGCGCGGCTACGACGCGACGACGGTCCGCGACATCGCCACGGCCGCCGGCGTCCGGATGGGCACGCTGTACCGGCGGGTGGAGTCCAAGGAGGCGCTTCTGCGCGAGGTCCTGGGGAGCTACTCCGGGCACCTGGGCGACGCCTTCGCCGCGGTGCTGGCGGCCGGGTCGCCGCCGGTGGAGACCCTCGACGGCCTGGTCCGGGTGTTCGTGCACGCCAGCCGCCGGTTCGAGGCCGAGTCCTGCATGCTGCGCTACGGCTGGAGCGGCCGGGAGGCGACGAGCAGCCCGTTCCACGACTACTACCTGGAGACCCAGGGGCGGCTGCGGGCGCTGGAGGAGCTGCTCGCGCGCGGCGCGGCGGACGGCTCGCTGCGGACGGTGCCGGACCTGGCTCTGCACATCCGCTCCGTCCTGTGGCTGCCGTTCCACCAGCACGCGCGGACCGGGACGGCACGCGCGCAGGCCTTCCTGCGTGCGGCGCTGCTACGGGGCGCGCTCCGCGGCTGAGACCGGGTCGGCCGCCTCGCGGACGACGATCCGCACCTCGCAGTTGAGGGCGGCCTCCAGCGCGGTGTGCAGCCGGCCCTCGGGCACCCGCCGGGACTGCTCCCGGTCGAGGACGACGCGCACGACCTCCTCGCCGTCCTCCTCCCAGCGCTCGACCGGCGCCTCCACGCCGAACCCGGCGAGCACGCCGCGGGCGTCGTCGTCGGTCCCGCGGCTGATGAAGGTGACGACGCCGGGGGTGGCGGGCAGGCCGAAGGCCCGCGAGCACAGGCCGACGTAGTCGTCGCGGTCGGCCAGCTGCGACTCCTCGAGGATCAGCTCCACCTCGCGGTGCCGCTCCGGGAGGTGCTCCGGCGGGCTGGCCACCACCTCGAGCGCGGCGTCGCGCAACGCCACCAGACCGGCCTCGTACGCGTCCGGCCCGAGAACGCCGTCCGCGTCGATGACCACCCGCATGACGGCCGTGCGCACGAGCGGAAGCTACCCGAGCCGGCGCCGAGACGGAACGAATACTTGCTCCGCCATGGCACGCTGTCCCCGGCGTCAGCGGCGAGCGGAGGGGACCAGTGCTGCACCAGAAGCGCCGTCTCGCGCTGCTCGGCCCGGCCTTCGTCGCCGCGGTGGCCTACGTCGACCCCGGCAACGTGGCCACCAACGTGACCGCGGGTGCCCGCTACGGCTACACCCTCGTGTGGGTCGTGGTGCTGGCCAACGTCATGGCCGTGCTGGTGCAGTACCTGTCGGCCAAGCTCGGCCTGGTGACCCGCCGGTCGCTGCCCGAGCAGCTCGGCGACCGCCTGCCGACGCCGGCCCGGCTGGCCTACTGGGTGCAGGCCGAGGCCATCGCGGTCGCCACGGACATGGCCGAGGTGGTCGGCGGCGCGCTCGCGCTGGCGATCCTGTTCGACGTCCCGCTGGTGCTCGGCGCGGTGCTGACCGCCGCGGTGTCGCTGCTGGTCCTGCGGATCGGCGACGCGCGGGGGCAGCGGGCGCTCGAGCGCGTCGTCATGGGCTTCCTCGCGCTGATCGCCGTCGGGTTCATGGCCGGACTCGTCGTGGACCCACCGGACGGCGGCGACCTGGCCGGCGGGCTCGTGCCCTCCTTCGCCGGCGCCGACAGCGTGCTGCTGGCTTCGGGGATCATCGGCGCGACGGTCATGCCGCACGTGATCTACCTGCACTCGAGCCTGACGACGACGCGGCTGGGCGCCCGCGGCGAGGGGCTGGGCGTGGGCCGGCTGCTCTCGGCCACGCGCGGGGACGTCGCCTCCGCCCTGGTGCTGGCCGGGGTGCTCAACCTGTCGCTGCTGGTGGTGGCCGCGTCGAGCCTGCAGGGGTTCCCGGGCACCGACACGCTGCAGGGCGTCCACGCGCTGATGTCCTCGGAGCTGGGCACCGGCGTCGCGCTGCTGTTCGCCGTCGCCCTGCTGGGGTCGGGGCTGGCCTCGACCTCGGTCGGCAGCGCCGCGGGCGCGGAGGTCATGCGCGGGCTGCTGCGGCGGCGCATCCCCCTGCTGCTGCGGCGGGTCCTCACCGTCGTCCCCGCGATCGCCGTGCTGGCCCTGGGCGCCGACCCGAGCGAGGCGCTGGTCGTCTCGCAGGTCGTGCTGTCGCTGGGCATCCCCTTCGCCCTCGTGCCCCTCGTCGTGCTGACCGCGCGGCGCGACGTGATGGGCGAGCACGTCAACCGGCGCGGCACGACCGTGGCGGCCTCGGTGGTCGCCACCGCCGTCATCACGCTCAACCTCGCCCTGCTGTACCTGACCTTCCTCGGATGAGCGACCGCCCTGCGCCCCTGGCGCCTCCCCGTGACCCCGGTGTAGACACCGGGGCACCTCCCACTCGACGAAGAGGTGGACGGATGTCCCGCAGCAGCGCCGTCGTCCGGCCGGTCCCCCTGGCCCCCCGGTCCCCGTACCCCGCGTCCCTGTACTCCGCGATCTGCCTCGCGCTCGCGGTCGCCGGGCTGGCCACCGGGCGGGTGCTGGAGGCGGTGCTCCTGGTCGCCGGCGTGGTCGCCCACCTGCTGCTCGCGTCCCCCGTCCGGAGTCGCTCGGGAGCGGTTCCCGCGCTCGAGCGACTCCGCTCAGGCGAGGGGTGAGCGGGGCAGCATCCGGTCGCTGATGATCCGCTTCTGGATCTCGCTGGTGCCCTCGAAGATCGTGGTCAGCCGGGCGTCGCGCCAGTGCCGCTCGACCTGCCGCTCGGTGGTGTAGCCGTTGCCGCCGTGCAGCTGCATGGCCTGGCTGGTGACCCGGACGGCCATCTCGGTGGCCTCGAGCTTCACCATCGCGGCCTCCCGGTCGCAGGGGACGCCGAGGTCGAGCAGGTGCGCGACCTGGCGGTAGAACGCGCGGCTCTGCTCGATCTGCGCGGCCATCTCGGCGACGGCGAAGCGCAGCGCCTGGAAGTCGGCGATGGGGTGGCCGAACTGCTCGCGCTCCTGCAGGTAGACGACCGAGTCCTCCAGCGCCGCGCGGGCCAGGCCCACCGCGCGGGCGGCGGTGTGCACGCGCGCGGTGTCGAGGAACTCCTTGGCCTTGCGCATCCCGGCCCGGGCCGCCTCCTCGCCCTCCCCGTCGGCCGCGTTGGCGTCGTCGAGGACGTTGCCGGCGGGGATCCGGACGCCGTCGAAGGTCAGGTCCCACGTGAGGAACCCGTGGTAGCCCACCTTGTCGATGGGGTGGCCCGACAGGCCCTCGGGGAACTCGCCCCGCTCCTTCTCCAGCAGCAGGGTGCGCAGGCCCCGGGAGCGCGGCTCGCCCTCCTCCGGGTCGCGCTCGCGGACGAGCACCTGGATGAAGTCGGCGGCCTCGGCGTTGCCGCACCAGCGCTTGCGGCCGGTGACGACCCACTCGTCGCCCTCGAGCACGGCCCGGGTGGAGACGCCGGCGAGGTCCGAGCCGGCGTCGGGCTCCGACAGCGCGATCGCCCCGATCCACTCGCCGCGGGCGCTGCGGCGGAGCAGCTCCCGGCGGCGGTCAGGGTCGGCCAGCGACGTCCCCAGGCCCTGCGCGCGGGCGAGGATGCTCGCGGTGCTCATCCAGGCGCGGGCCAGCTCCTCGGACACCATGCAGTACTCGAAGACGCCCAGGCCCAGGCCGCCGTCCTCGGCGGGGACGGTGATGCCGAAGTACCCCAGCTCCGCCAGCCGCTGCAGCAGCGAGGCGGGGATCAGCCCCTTCTGCGGGTCGAGCTCGTTGGCCACCGGCAGCACCTCGTCCATGGCGAACCGGCGGGCCTGCAGCTGCAGCGCCTCCCGCTCGGGCGTGTGCCACGGCGGCAGGAGCTCCGGCGGCCGGGCCTCCTTCAGCTCGGTGGTCCCCCCGGTGGCGCTGTCGCTCGACGTCATCGTCGCTCCCTGCTCGGCCGGCGTCGGTGGTCACTCTGGCCGGGGAGGGTGCCCCCCGCTCGGCGCCGTCACCCGCGTTCGTGATCGACGCCACGCACCTCACACGTACTTCACAGATCTCACAGGATAGTGGTAGGAAGACGGCGTGGCACTCCCCGACCGGCTCGACGTGACGCTGCGGCTCGTCCGCAACGGCGGCCGCGTCTCGCTCGCCGACCTCGCCGCCCGGCTGGGCGTCTCCGAGATGACCGTGCGCCGCGACCTCGACGCGCTGCAGGCGCGCGGGCTGGTGGAGCGGGTGCGCGGCGGTGCCGTGGCCGTGGCCGAGCCGGAGAGCGAGGCCGGCTTCGCCGCCCGTGCCGGCTGGCAGGCGGGGGTGAAGGACCGGCTGGGCCGGGCGGTGGCCGACCTGGCCGAGCCCGGCTCGACGGTCCTGCTCGACGCGGGGACGACGACCGTGCACGTGGCCCGCCACCTCGCCGACCGCGCCGCCGGCGGCGACTGCCCGCTGACCGTGGCCGCTCTGAGCCTCCCGGTGGCCGCGGCGCTGGCCGACCGGCCGGGGATCCGCCTGCTCGTGGTGGGCGGGGAGTCCCGGCCGGGCGAGCAGAGCCTGTCCGGGCCGCTCACGGCCACGGTGCTGCGGCAGCTCACCTTCGACCTGTTCGTGATGTCGATCGGGGCGGTCAGCGCCGAGGCCGGCTGGTCGGAGTTCACCCTCGAGGACGCCGCGGTCAAGCAGGCCGCCCTCGCCTCGGCCCGCTCGGCGCTGGTGGTGGCCGACGCCTCGAAGCTCGGCGTGCGCGCCTTCGCCGCCGTGGCCCCCCTCGCCGCGGTCGGCCGTTTGATCACCGACCCCAGCGCCCGGGACCCCCAGCTCTCCCCCGCGGCCCAGGACACCCTGGCCGCCCTCGAGTCCGCCGACGTGGAGGTCGTGTGCGCGTGAACGAGCCGTTGATGATCCTGGTCGCCGGGCCCTACCGCGGCGGCACCGGCGACGACCCGGCGCTGATCGCGGCCAACCACCGCGCGATCCAGGAGGCCTGCCTCGCGCTGTTCCGCGCCGGGCACCTCGCCGTGAACGGGGAGGACCTGGCGCTCCCGCTGGCGGCCCTGGCCGGGTCGACCCGGGTCGGTGACGCCGCGTTCGACGAGGTGTTCCACCCGATGGGCCGCCGGCTGGTCGCGCGCTGCGACGCGGTGCTGCGGCTGCCGGGCGCCTCCGCCGGGTCCGACGAGATGGTCGCGCTGGCCGAGGCCCGCGGGGCCGCCGTCTACCGCAGCCTGGCCGAGGTACCGGCGGTGGCGCGGTGACCGCGGTGACGGCCGGCGTCCCCGGCGTCGACGTCCCCGACCACCGGGGGCGGACCGGGCTGCACCTGGCCGGTCGCGACCTGACCGGGAACCCCGACGTCGTCGTCCGCGACGTCGAGTTGCTGGCCGCCGCCTGGCACGTGCTGCGGCGGACGACGTTCGACCAGCGCCGCCGCGACGGCCGCTGGACCACCGAGCAGCGGGAGACCTACGACCGCGGGAACGGCGCGGCCCTGCTGCCGTACGACACCGCGCGGCGGACCGTGCTGCTCACCCGGCAGTTCCGCTACCCGGCCTACGTCAACGGCCACCCCGACGGGATGCTCGTCGAGGCCGCGGCCGGGCTGCTCGACGACCAGGACCCCGAGTCGGCGATCCGGCGGGAGGCCGAGGAGGAGCTCGGCGTCGTCGTCGGCGAGGTGACCCGCGTGTTCGACGTCTTCACGAGCCCCGGCTCGGTCACCGAGCGGCTGCACTGCTTCGCCGCGCCGTACACCCCGGCCGACCGGGTCTCCGCCGGCGGCGGGGTCGCCGAGGAGGGCGAGGACATCGAGGTGCTGGAGCTCGACGTCGACGAGGCGCTGGCCATGGTCGACGACGGCCGGATCGCCGACGCGAAGACGGTCGTGCTGCTGCAGTGGTCGGTGCTGCGCGGTCCGTTCGCCTCCCGCTAGCGGAACCGGACGGGTGTGGACGCCGACCAGGAGGCCGTCCCGCCCTGGAACCGCTGGGTGCAGGCCCCGGCCGGCGTGCAGACGGCCTCCCCGGCCGGGTAGCCGTACCGGCCCCGCTCGTAGCTCTGGGCGCCCCAGGCCGCGAGCACCTGCGTGCCGACCGACCAGGCCCCGCCGGCGGGCGACCAGTAGATCGACCCGCCCTGGTAGCGCTGGAAGCAGCCGCCGTCGCGCAGACCGCACCGCTCCTCGGCGACCGGGTAACCCAGCGCGCCTCGCTCCCACCCGGTGGCCGACCAGCGGGTGCGGAGTGCCCCCCGGACGACGAAGGCACCGGCGCTGCCGGAGTAGACGGAGCCGCCCTGGAAGTGCTGGTAACAGCCCCCGCCGGCCAGGCCGCAGACGGTGTCGGACACCGGGTACCCCAGCGCCCCGGTCTCCCAGCGCTGCGCACCCCACCGCGTCATCACCGGACCGGCCATCACCACGCGTGCCCCGGTCGCCGGTGACCAGTAGACCGACCCGTGGGCGAACTTCTGGAAGCACCCCCCGTTCCGCAGACCGCACCGCTCCTCGGTGATCGGGTGCCCCAGCGCCCCGCCCTCGCGACCGCCGGCGGTCCAGCGGGTGCGGATCGCCCCCAGGACGACGTAGCCACCGGCAGCACTGGCGGACACCGAGCCACCCTGGAAGTCCTGACGGCAGCCGCCGCCGGCCAGGCCGCAGACGGTGTCGGACACCGGGTACCCCAGCGCCCCGGTCTCCCAGCGCTGCGCACCCCACCGCGTCATCACCGGACCGGCCATCACCACGCGTGCCCCGGTCGCCGGTGACCAGTAGACCGACCCGTGGGCGAACTTCTGGAAGCACCCGCCGTTCCGCAGACCGCACCGCTCGGCGCTGGTCGGCGGGCCCAGCGGTCCGGTGTCCCCGCCGGCCTGCTGGTACGCGACCGTGATCGGCGACGGCGCGCGTGGTGTCACCGCGGCGCTGGGGGCACTCGCCGGGCTGGTGCCCATCGAGTTCCGGGCCACGACCCGGAAGGAGTACGCCGTCCCGTTGGTCAGGCCGGTCACCGTGGCCGTGGTGCCCACGACGACGGTGGTGATCCCGCCCGGCGATGCCGTGACGGTGTACTCGAACACCGGGCTGCCGTTGTCGGCGCCAGGCGTCCACGACACGGTCGCCCGGCGGTCCCCGGCCGTCGCGGTCACGGAGGTGGGAGCGGCCGGAGCGGCGACGGGCACCGTGGGCACGGTGTCGAGGCCCGGTCCGGCGGGGCCGGTCCCGAGCGCGTTGGTCGCCCGGACGGTGATGGTGTAGGTCGTGCCGTTGCTGAGGCCGGTCACGGTCGCCGTCAGGGCGCCGCTGGTCGTGGCGGTGGCGACCGGCGCACCTCCGGCGGACGCGGTGACCGTGTAGCCGGTCACCGGGCTGCCGTTGCCCGACGCGGCCACCCAGGTGACGACGACGCTGCGGTCCCCCGGCCGGACGGTGAGCCCGGTGGGAGCGGCGGGCGGCCCGGCGGGGACCACGGCGTTGCTCGCCGCACTGGCCCCGCTGGTGCCGACCGCGTTGGTCGCGGTGACGCGGAAGGTGTACGACGTCCCGTTGGTGAGGCCGGTGACCGCTGCGGTGGTCGTGGTGCCGGTGACTGTCGCCGTCGGTCCGCCCGGCGTGGCCGTCACCCGGTAGCCGGCGACCGGGGTGCCGTTGGCCGTGGCCGCCGTCCAGGAGACGGTGGCCGAGCCGTCCCCGCGGACGGCGGTGACGCCGGTGGGCGCGGTCGGCACACCGGCGGGCGTCACGGCCGCGCTCGCGGCGCTCGCCGGGCCGGTGCCGACGGCGTTGGTCGCGGTGACGGTGAAGGTGTACGCGGTGCCGTTGGCCAGGCCGGTCACGGTGGCCGAGGTGCCGCCGGTCGTCGTTGCGGTCGCGCCGCCCGGGGACGCCGTCACCAGGTAGCCGGTGACCGGGCTGCCGCCGTCGGGCGCGGCGGCCCAGGAGACGGTCGCCTGCCGGTCGCCGCGGGTGGCCGTGACGCCGGTCGGGGCGCCCGGCGCGGAGACGACCGGCCCCTCCGCCCCGGTGATCAGCTCGTAGGCGTCGATCAGCCCGTGGCCGGTGTTGTCGTCGAAGCCCGGCGTCTCGATGTCGATCGCCGTCGTCCGGACGAGGTCGCGGATCTGCGCCTGGGTGTGGGTCGGGAAGGCGTCGCGGTGCCGGGCGAGCACCGCCGCCACGTGCGGCGCCGCCATCGAGGTGCCGCTCCGGGAGACGTACTCGTACAGCGGGTCCGTCGACACGACCGACCAGCCGCCGGCCGAGATCCAGTTCGTCGGACCGGAGTAGGAGAAGTAGGTGGACTGCCGGAGGTCGTCGGTGGCCGCGACGGCGATGGCGCCCGGCGAGGCCGCCGGGTAGTTGACCGTGTTGCCCTCGGCCCGGTTGTTGCCCGCAGCCGCCACGACGACCACGTCCCGGTCCGTCGCGTACTTCACCGCGGTGTTGTACTGCGAGTTGTAGGGCCCGGACAGGCTCATGTTGATCACGTCGGCGCCGTGGTCGACGGCCCAGATGATCCCGCTGGCGATCGTGGCCGAGGTGCCGCTCCCGCTGGTGCCGAGGACGCGGACCGGCATGATCTCCGCGTTGCTCGCGCCGGTGATGCCGAGCCCGTTGTCGCTCACCGCGGAGATCTGGCCGGCGACGTGGGTGCCGTGGCCGTGGGGGTCGATGCAGCCGTTCGTGCCGGGGTAGGACCCGGCGTCCGGGGCGAAGTCGGCCCCGAGGTCGCACCGGACCCGGCCGGCGAGGTCCTCGTGCGTGGCGAGCACGCCGGTGTCGAGCACGGCCACGAGCTGACCGGAGCCGTCCGCGGCGCCGGCGGGCAGCTCGGGGAGCCTGAGGTCGTCCAGCGCCCACTGGGCGTAGCGGTAGGGGTCCTCGGCGGCGATGGAGGCCGGCGTGTCCACCGACACGTCGACGACGCCGGGCTGCCGCTCCAGCTCCTCGGTCACCTCGGCGACCTCGGACGGGGCGGCCTCGCGCGTGATGACCTCGGCCTCGCCGTCGACGACGACGATCGCGGAGACGGTGGTCGGCGCCTCGTCCGTCGACCCGGGGGGAGCCGGGTCGGTCGCCGGCGGCAGCTCGGTCACCCCGACCGGAGGCAGGGGCTCGGCCACCGCGGGCGGTGCCGCGAGGACCGCCGTCCCCAGGATCGTCGCCAGGGCTCCACCGAGCAGGGCCGTCCGCCTCGTCGTCCACACGCGTGACACATCGGACGGATGGGGCAGGTGGGACAGCGGAGTTCCCCAATAGTGAGGAACCGGCTCCGCAGGTCACGGCCGGGTCACGGCCGCAGGGCCCCGGCGAGTGCCCCGGCGACGGCCCAGCGAGGGCTCAACGACGGCCCGGCGAGGGCCCAGCGAGGGCCGAGCGAGGGCCCAGCGAGGGCCCAGCGAGGGCCCAGCGAGGGCCCAGCGAGGGCCCAGCGAGGGCCCAGCGAGGGCTCAGCGGACGCCGCGCTCGCGGGCCGGCGACGTAGTGGTCGACCAGGGCCGGGTCGTCGACGGCGCCGCTGTTGACCGCCTTCTGCGGGTCGACGCCCTGGAACAGCCGCTTGAGCGGCACCTCCAGCCGCTTGCCGGTCCGCGTGTGCGGCACGCCGGGCACCACCAGCACCTCGTCGGGCACGTGCCGCGGGCTGGCCTGCTCGCGGATGGCGCCGCGGATGCGGGCGACGAGGTCGTCGGTGAGCTCCGCGCCGGGGACGAGCTGCACGAACAGCGGCATCCAGTAGCCGCCGTCGCGCTGCTCGACCCCGAGGACGACGCAGTCGGCGACCTCGGGGACCGACTCGACGGCGGCGTAGATGTCGGCGGTCCCCATGCGCACGCCGCCGCGGTTGAGCGTGGAGTCCGAGCGGCCGGTGATCACGCAGGTGCCGCGCTCGGTGACCTCCAGCCAGTCGCCGTGCCGCCAGACGCCGGGCCAGGGCTCGAAGTACGCCTCGCGGTAGCGGGTGCCGTCGGGGTCGGCCCAGAAGTGCAGCGGCATCGAGGGCATCGGCTCGGTGACGACCAGCTCGCCCAGCTCGCCGACGACCGGCCGGCCGTCCTCGTCCCACGCCGCGGCGGCGACCGCCAGCATCGGCCGCTGGAGCTCCCCGGCGGTCACCGGCAGGAGCAGGGAACTGCCGATGAAGCCGGTGGCGACGTCCGTCCCGCCGGACAGGGACCCGAGGAAGACGTCCCGGCCGACCCTGTCGTACACCCAGCGGAACGCCGACGCGGGCAGCGGCGAGCCGGTGGAGCCGATGGCCCGCACGCGGGACAGGTCGTGCGTCTCACCGGGGCGCAGGCCGGCCTTCTCGCAGGCGGTCAGGTAGCCGGCGCTGGTGCCCAGGTAGGTGACGCCGGTGCGCTCGGCGAGCGCGAACTGCGCGTCGACCGACGGGTACGCCGGGGCACCGTCGTGGACCACCACCGTCGCGCCCACCAGCAGCGCCGAGGTGGCGATGTTCCACATGATCCAGGCGGTGGAGGCGTACCAGTAGAAGCGGTCCCCCGGGCGGACGTCGCCGTGCAGGGCCAGCTGCTTGTGCTGCTCGAGGACGACGCCCCCGTGGCCGTGCACGATCCCCTTGGGCAGCCCGGTGGTGCCCGAGGAGTAGACGATCCACAACGGTGCGTCGAACGGCAGCGGCTCGAACACCGGCTCCTGCTCGCCGGCCATGGCGTCGGCCCAGGACAGCACCTCTCCGGGGCTCCCGCCGGGGAGCTCGTCCGGGAACAGCCGGGGGACGGCGATCGTCGTCCGCACGCTCGGCAGCGCGGCGCGGAGCTCGGCGACGACCTCGCGCCGGTCGTGCGGGCGGCCGTTGAAGCGGTAGCCGTCCACGGCCACCAGGACCGTCGGCTCGATCTGCGCGAACCGGTCGAGCACGCTCCGGGTGCCGAAGTCCGGCGCGCACGAGGACCAGACCGCGCCGATCGAGGCCGCGCCGAGGAAGGCGACGACCGCCTCCGGCACGTTGGGCAGGTAGCCGGCCACCCGGTCGCCGCGGCGCACCCCGAGGCGGCGCAGCGTGGCGGCGAAGGCACCGACCTGCCGGCGCAGCGACGCCCACGAGATCTCGGCCGGTTCGGCTTCCCCGGCCAGCACCGCCTCGGTCACCGCGACCAGCGCCGGGGAGGCCCCGGTCCCGTGCCGCAGCGCCTGCTCGGCGTAGTTGACCGTGGTCCCGGGTAACCACTCGGCGCCGGGCATCTCCCGCCGGGTGAGCACGCGGTCGTCCGGGACGCCGGGGAGGACACCGCTCCAGTCGGCGACCTCGGCCCAGAACGCGTCCAGGTGGTCGACCGACCAGCGCCACAGCCGGTCGTAGTCGACCGGGTCGCCGAGGTCGATCCCGCGCCGCTGCTGCACCCGCGCCGCGAAGTCGGCGATGCGCGTGGCGCGGACGGACTCGGGCGTCGGCCGCCACAGGACGTCGGGCTGGTGCTCGGTCACGGCGGCCTCCTCGCTCCCGGTGCGCGCTCGACCGGTCCCCCGGGGCGCGCACTCTCCGGATCCGCACCCTGCCATCCCGTCCCGGACGTTTCACGTGGCACACCCGCTCGCTCCGCGGTGACGCACCGTGAGCGGGCCCGTGCGTGCTCCAGCCCATCGGGGGACGCCGTCCGGCTCGCCAGGGCAGTCCCTCCTGCATCACTCTCTGTGGTGAGGCGGTGACCGGAGGAGGCGTCGGCCATGGCGACGGGACACGGTGCGGGCGGGCGTCGAGCCCTGCTGCGCCGGCTCGCCGTGCGCGGCCTCGCGGTGGCCGGTCTCGGCGCCGGGCTGTGGGTCGCCGGTCAGCTGGCGGCCACACCCTCCGCCTCGGCGCAGGAACGGCCGGTGGGCGACCTGCTCACCGGGGTCTCGGCCGTGGTCGGCGGGGTGACCGGACCGGTGCTCGACGCCCTCCCACCGGTCGCGGAGGCCACCCCGCCCCCGCTGCGGCCGGTGGTGGACGACGTCCTGGCCCCCGTCGTGCGGTCGGTGACCGAGCCGGTGACCGACCTGCTCGGCGGCACGCCCCTCGCGCCCGTCGTCCCGCCCGTGGTGGAGCTGGTCGAGGGCGCGCCGTTCCCTGGTGCCCCGATCGGCCCCGTGCCCGCTCCGCCGGTCGGTCTGCCGGTGCCGGGCGCACCCGCTCAGCCCGCGGAGCCGGCGCCCGCCGTGGCCGTCGAGGCCACCGCCGGCGCCGGGCCGTCGCCGGCCGCGCCCTCGCCGGTTGCGCCGCCGCCGGCCGCGCCGTCCGTCACGGGGACGCCGTCGGCGCCGGTCACGGCGGCCCTGCCGGACGAGCCGCGCCCGGCCGCCGTCGTCGCACCCGCCCCGGTGCCGGCGCCCGCGCCGTCCGCGTCGCTGCCGCCCGCCGTCGCGACCCCGGCGACGCCGGGTGCCGGCGCGGGCGCCGGGACCGGCTCCGGTGGCGCCGACCAGCCCTCCGCGGCGCTCCCCGTCCCCGCGTCGTCCCCCGGAGACGGCGGCCGGCTCCTCGCCGGCCCGTCGGGCTCGCGCCTGCCCGCCTCGCCCGGGGCGGACGCCGCGACCTCTCCCGACTGAGTGGGGCGCCGCCGGCCCACGCGCCGGCGCAGCGCCACACCCCGCCGTCCCGCCGGGACCGGGGACCCACTCGTCAGGAGAGGTACTCGCATGAACACCTGGATCCGTCGCGGCCTGGAGGCCGCGCTGCTCACCGGCGGCCTGTGGGCCGTCGGCACGGGGGTCGCGTCCGCGGACGACGGCCTGGACGTCTCGGTGCCGGTCACGGTGACCGACAACGCGCTGGCCGTGCTCGGGGACGTCCCCGGTCCCGGCCTGCCGCTGCCCGCTGTCGAGGCCGACCTGGGCGTCGACCTCGGGGCGGTGTCCGTGTCGGTGCCCGTGACCGTCGGCGGCAACGGCGTCGGGCTGCTGGGCGGCACCGCCACGCAGGAGCCCGCGTCCCCGCCGGCGGCGACGCCGGCGGACGTGACCGTCCCCGTCAGCGTCGTGGGCAACGCCGTGGGCGTGCTCGGCGACGCCGCCGCGTCGGGCACCGCGCCGACCCCGCCCGGCAGCGACGGCGGCCTGCTCGGCGTCTCCGTGCCGGTGACCGTGTGCGGGAACGGCATCGGCCTGCTGGGCGACGCCACCGGCGGCTGCACGCCCGCCGCCGGCGGTCCGGGCACGGGCGGTCCCGGCACCGGCGGTCCGGTCGTCGACGTCGACCTCCCGGTGACCGTGTGCGGGAACGGCATCGGCCTGCTCGGCGACGCCGCCGGCGGCTGCACGCCCGCCCCGGGCACGCCCGGGGGGCCCGGCGGTCCCGGGACGGACGGCCCCGGCATCGACGTCGACCTGCCGATCACCGTCTGCGGAACCGGGATCGGACTGCTCGGCGGCGGCTCCGGCGACTGCACCCCCGGCGGTCCGACGACCCCGACCGACCCGGAGGGCCCGGGGGGTCCCGACCAGCCCGGCACGCCCGGCCAGTCCGGCACGCCCGGCCACCCGGGCGCGCCCGCGCACCCCGGCACGCCCGGTCACCCCGGGACCAGCGGTGGCCCGGCGGCCCCCGTCGCTGCCGCCTGGTCGGGCGGCCTGCTCACCGGCGCCGCGCTGACGGCCGGCGGGGCCGGCGCGGGCGGGCTCGCCTACACCGGCGTCGACGTCGCCTCGTGGCTGCTCGTCGCGGTGCTGTGCCTGGTCGCCGGGCTGGGCACCGTGGCCGGGCTGCGCCGGCGCCCGGAGGGCGCCGAGGTCGGCTGACCGGATCGGGACCGGCGGGCGGGCTCGAGTGCCCGGCCGCCGGTCCCGGTACGTCCGGCGGACAGGCGCGACCGGCGCTACCTTCCAGCCGTGGCGGACGCCGACCTGCGCTTCTACTTCGACCCCGTCTGCCCCTTCGCCTGGATGACCAGCGAGTGGGTCCGGATCGTCGCCGCGCGCCGCCGCTACCTCGTGGAGTGGCGGTTCATCTCGCTGCGCCTGCTCAACGCGCACGTCGACTACGCCGCCCAGTTCCCACCCGACTACGAGGCCGGGCACACCGACGGCCTGCGCCTGCTCCGGGTGGCGGCGCGCGTGCGGGACGAGCACGGGCCCGAGGCGGTCGACCGGCTCTACCGCGCGCTGGGCGAGCGGATCTTCCACGCACCGGAGGCCGAACGGCCCGCGGCGGGCAGCGGGGGGACGCCGGAGTTCGTCGGCCCCGTGCTCGCCGAGCTCGGCCTGCCCGCCGGCCTGGCCACGGCGCTGGACGACGAGGGCTGGGACGCCGTGCTGCAGGACGAGACCGAGGAGGCGCTGCGGTTGACCGGCCGGGACGTCGGGACGCCGATCCTGCACTTCCGCCCGCCGGAGGGGACGGCGTTCTTCGGTCCGGTGATCAGCCGCCTGCCGGCCGAGGAGGACGCCGTCGAGCTGTGGGACCACGTCGTCGCGCTGGCCGCCTTCCCGGGGTTCGCCGAGCTGAAGCGGAGCCTGCGCGAACGCCCGCAGCTGCCCTCGTTCGGTGTCCGCCCGGAGGAGGTCGGGCGCGAGGAGGACTGGCACGGCGGCAGCCGGCGGCAGCGGAGGTGACCGGGTGACGAGCGGACCGGGCGACGAGCGCAACGTGCTGGGCGGACCGCTCGAGCCGTGCGGCACCCAGCCGATGACCGGCTTCTACCGGGACGGCTGCTGCAGCAGCGGCCCCGACGACCTCGGCCGGCACACCGTGTGCGCGGTCGTCTCGGCGGAGTTCCTCGACCTGCAGCGGGAGCTCGGCAACGACCTGCGCACCCCGCGGCCGGAGTTCGGCTTCCCCGGTCTGGTCCCCGGTGACCGCTGGTGCGTGGTGGCGGTCCGCTGGCTGCAGGCCTACCAGGCCGGAGCCGCGGCCGGCGTCGTGCTGGCCGCGACCAACGCCCGCGCGCTGGAGGTGGTGCCGCTCGAGGCGCTCCGCCAGCACGCCGTCGACGTCCCCGACGACATCAGCGGCCTCGGCTGAGCCGGACGCCCGGGGCTGCGCCCACCGCAGGGGCGCGCGCCGGTGGCCGCCCGCAGCCTGTCCACCGTTGCCGGCGACCCCTTGACGACCGGTGCCGTCAAGCTGGTCGGCGGTGTTCGTGGTCGTGTGGCGGTTCGTGAGCCCGCGCTCCTGGGCGGAGCGGCCGACGGTTGCCGCGGCCGCCCCGGAGGCCTGGTGCGGCTGACGGTCCGCGTGCGGCCCGGCGCCGGTCGCACGGTGGTCGGCCCGGGTCGACGACGGACTCCGGGGGTGCCGGGACCGGCGTGCCGCCAGTAAGGTGAGGCTTGCCTGATCAACAGCCGTGCCCGTCCTCCTCCGCCGTCCGCCCGGGAGCCGCCGTGAGCGCCGTGACCGACGCCCCGGCCCCCGCGGCCGCGGCCGTCGCCGACCAGCGGCGCGGGTTGCTGCGGGGCACCGGTGGCCGCGCGGCCACGATCCTCGTGCTGCTCGTCCTGCTCGTGGTCGCCGCGGCGCTGAGCATCGCCGTCGGCTCCCGCCCCATCCCCCTCGGCTCGGTGTGGGAGGCGCTGACCACCCCCGGGCTGGGCACCGAGGAGGCGGTGGTCGTCCGCGAGCTGCGGGTGCCGCGCACGCTGCTCGGGGTCCTCGTCGGGCTGGCCCTCGGCGCGGCCGGCGCGCTCACCCAGGGCCACACCCGCAACCCGCTGGGCGACCCGGGGCTGCTCGGCGTCACCGCCGGCGCGTCGTTCGCCGTGGTGCTCTCCATCTGGCTGCTCGACGTCGGCACCCCCTCGGGATACGTCTGGTTCGCCTTCGGCGGGGCCCTGGCCGGCAGCGTCGTCGTCTTCGTGCTCGGCTCGGCCGGGCGCGGCGGGGCCACCCCGGTGACCCTGGCGCTCGCCGGCGCCGCGGTCACCGCGCTCCTGTACGCGCTGGTCCAGGCGATCCTCGTCAGCGACCAGGAGACCCTCGACGGCTACCGGTTCTGGGTGGTCGGTTCCCTGGCCGGCCGGGACGCCGACGTCGCCGGCCAGGTCGCCCCCTTCATCGTGGTCGGGCTGCTCCTCGCGCTGGCCAACGCCCCGGCCCTCGACCTGCTGGGTCTCGGCGAGGACGTCGCCCGTGGCCTCGGCCAGCGGATCTGGCTGGCCCGCCTCGTCGGCCTGGCCGGCGTGACGCTGCTGTGCGGGGCCGCCACCGCCGCCTGCGGGCCGATCGCCTTCGTCGGCCTGGTCGTGCCGCACGTCGTGCGGGCGATCACCGGCCCCCGGCACCGCTGGCTGGTCCCCGGCTCGGCGCTGCTCGGCGCCGTCCTGCTGCTGTCGGCCGACGTGCTCGGCCGGGTCCTGGCCCGCCCCGGGGAGGTGCAGGTCGGCATCGTGCTGGCCTTCGTCGGCGCGCCGTTCTTCATCGCCCTCATCCGCCGCCGCCGGCTGGCCGGACCGTGACGGCCACGCAGGAGCGCCCGGCCGCCGTCCCGGCCCGCCGCGGGACGACGGTCGTCCGCATCGGTCCCGCCTCGGCGCGGATCCGCTGGCGGCAGCTGGTCGTCCCCCTGGTGGCGGCGGCGGCGCTGGTCCTGGTGTCGGCCGTCAGCCTCGGCCGCGGCGACTTCCCGGTCCCCGTGACCGAGGTGCTCCGCACGCTCGTGGGCCTCGGCGAGGGCAGCTCGGAGTTCATCGTCCTCGAGCTGCGCGCCCCCCGGATCGCCGTCGGCCTGCTCGTCGGCCTCGCGCTGGGCATGTCCGGCGCGCTCTTCCAGACCTTCGCCCGCAACCCGCTCGCCTCCCCCGACGTCCTGGGCATCACGCAGGGCGCGTCCGTCGGCGCGGTGGCCGCCATCGTGCTCAGCGGCTCGACGACGACTGGTGAGCTGCTCGGCGGCCTCGGCATCCCGCTGTCGGCGCTGCTGGGGGCGCTGGTCGCCGGCCTGCTCCTCTTCGTGCTCGCCTGGCGCGCCGGCATCGAGGGCTTCCGGCTGGTCCTGGTCGGCATCGCCCTGTGGTCGCTGAGCAGCGCGATCGTCGAGTACCTGCTCACCCGCGCCGAGATCTACGACGCCTCGGCCGCCTACGTGTGGATCACCGGGTCGCTCAACGCCCGCACCTGGGACCACGCCGTCCCCCTGGCGCTGTCGCTGCTCGTGCTGGTGCCGGTCGCCCTGGCCGCGTCCCGCGCCCTCGGCGTCCTGCAGTTCAGCGACGACACGGTGCGCGGGCTCGGCGTCCGGCTGGCCGCCACCCAGGCCGTCGTGGTGCTCATCGCCGTCGCGCTCACCGCCACCGCCGTCGCCGCGGCAGGGCCGATCGCGTTCGTGGCGCTCGTCGTCCCGCAGATCGCCGTCCGGCTGACCGGCGGCTCCCGGCCACCGCTGCTGGCCTCCGGCCTGCTGGGCGCGCTGCTCGTCGCGACCGCCGACCTGCTGACCCGCACGGTGCTCCCCGCCGCGCTGCCGGTCGGCATCCTCACCGCGGTGGTCGGCGCCCCCTACCTCATCCACCTCCTCCTCCTCCGTGGAAGGCGGCGATCGACGCTGTGACCGCACACCTGACCGCGGGCGAGACCACCCGCGCCGCCGCCACCCCGGACGGACCGGTCCGCCTCGCCGCGGAGTCGGTGCGCCTGGCCTACGACGAGCGCGTCGTCGTCCACGACGTCGACCTGGCCCTCACCGACGGCTCGTTCACCGCGATCGTCGGGCCCAACGGCTGCGGCAAGTCCACGCTGCTCAAGGCCCTGGGCCGGCTGCTGCGCCCGACCGCGGGGCAGGTGGTCCTCGACGGGCGGTCGATCGCGAAGACGCCCACCCGCGACGTCGCCAGGGTGCTGGGCCTGCTGCCGCAGACGCCGATCGCCCCCGACGGGCTGACCGTGGCCGACCTGGTCGCCCGCGGCCGGCACCCGCACCAGAGCTGGCTGCGCCAGTGGTCCCGGGACGACGAGGACGCCGTCGCCGAGGCCCTGTCCTGGACCGACATGACCGAGCTCGCCGACCGGCCGGTGGAGGCGCTGTCGGGCGGTCAGCGGCAGCGCGCGTGGATCTCGATGGCGCTGGCGCAGGGCACCGACCTGCTCCTGCTCGACGAGCCCACCACGTACCTCGACCTGGCCCACCAGATCGACGTCCTGGAGCTCGTCGCCCGGCTGCACGCCGAGCGGGGCCGCACGGTCGTCGTCGTCCTGCACGACCTGAACCTGGCCGCGCGCTACGCCGAGCGGCTGGTGGCGATGCGCGACGGCGTCCTCGTCGCCTCCGGCACGCCCGGCGAGGTGCTCACCGAGCAGCTGATGGCCGAGGTCTTCGAGCTCGACGCCCGGGTCGTCCCCGACCCGGTGGCCGGGACTCCCATGGTGGTGCCGGTCCGCCGCCTGCGCTGAGGCGAGCCCGCGCGGGGGCCTCAGCCGGCGACGCCGACCCGCCAGTAGCCCATGAACGCCACCTCGTTGCGCGGCACGCCCAGGTCCGTGACCAGGTGCCGGCGCAGCTGCTTCACGACTCCGGCCTCCCCGGCCAGCCAGGCGTAGCAGCCGGCGGTCGGGTCGACGTCGGGGACCTCCCACAGCGGCTCGGCGTCCACGTCGACGTCCTCGACGTCCTGGTGCGCCTCGGGCCGGGCGACGCCGAGCTCGCGCAGCGCGGCCTGCACCGCGGGCACCAGCAGCTCACCTCGGGCGCGGCCGGCGCGCGGCAGCCAGCGCACGTCCACGCCCTCGGGGACGTCCAGCGCCTGCTCGTCGCCGGCCTCGGGCACCTCGAGCAGCGCGACGACCCGGCGGCCGGGGGCCAGCCCCTCGAGGATCGCGCCCACCGCCGGGACGGCCGTCTCGTCGGCGGCGAGGAGGAGGGTGTGCGCGGTGGCCGGCGGGGCCCACTCCACGCCCCACATCCGGCCCGTGCCGGGGCGGTCGGGGCCCAGCAGCACCAGCCGGTCGCCGGGGACGGCGGCGGCGGCCCAGCTCGCGGCCGGTCCGGCGTGCCCCTCCCCCACCCCGTGCAGGACGACGTCGACGTCCAGCTCGGCGCGCTCGGGCCGGGCCGCACGGATCGTGTAGGTGCGCAGGTGGGGGCGGACGTCGTCGGCCAGCGCGCAGTAGGCCGTGTACCAGTCCGGCCCGGGGACGAGGAGCTCCATGACGTCGATGCCGGGCCGCTGCGGGATCACGAACTTGATCCGCTGGTCGTCGCCGGCGACGCCGAACGAGGCCAGGTCCGGAGCGCCGAGGGTCAGCCGCACCGTGCTCGGGCCCAGGCGGCGGGTCGCGGTCACGACCGTGTCGTAGAAGCGCCAGCCGGGCGCCTCCACCGGCGCGACCTCGCTGGTGGCGGCCTCGGTGGTGGTCACGAGCGGTCCCCGATCCTCGGTGCCGACCCCGGTCCGGACGGCCTGTTAGGTGAGGCTAACCTGCTGCGCGCCACCGAGGGAACCCTCGACCCCGGACGACGAGGAGAGACCGTGCCCCGAACGACCCGCCGCGCCACCGCCGCGGCCCTGACCCTGCTCGCGCTGACCGCGACCGCCGCCTGCGGCGGGGAGGACGACGACGCCGCAGGCGCGTCCGGCGACGGCGGCTGGTCCTTCACCGACGACGTCGGCACCACGGTGGAGCTCGACGCGACCCCCACCCGCATCGCCGGGCTGACCGACCTGACCGCGTCGCTGTGGAACTACGGCATCGCGCCGGTGGCCACCTTCGGGCAGACGTCCCCCCAGGACGACGTCGCCTTCGACGGCCGCGACCTCGACGACGTCGCGGTCGTCGGCTCGAGCTACGGCGAGATCGACGTCGAGGCGCTGGCCGCGGCCGACCCCGACGTCATCGTGACGACCGTCTACCCGGAGGACTCCTCGGGCGAGATCCCCGAGGACGCCCTCGCCTACGGCTTCACCGACGCCGCGCAGCAGGAGCAGGTGGCCGCGATCGCCCCGATCATCCAGATCGCCTACACCGGGTCCGGGGCGGACGTGATCGAGCGCCTCGTCGAGCTGGCCGGGGCACTCGGCGTGGACACCGCGGGCGGCGAGGTCGCCGAGGCGCGCGCCGACTACGAGGCGGCGTCGGAGGCCCTCAGCGAGGCGGCCGCCGGCGGGATCACCGTGCTGCCGGTCTACGCCACCGCCAGCGAGGGCTGGTACATGGGCAAGGCCCCCGACGACCCGCAGCTGCGGCTCTACCAGGACCTGGGCGTGGAGTTCGTCGACCCGGGCGGCGAGGACTACTTCTGGCACGCCGTGGGCTGGGAGAGCGTGCCCGACTACCCCAGCGACGTGATCCTCTACTCGCTGCGCGGCAGCATGACGCCGGAGGAGATCGCGCAGCAGCCCACCGCCGCGCTGCTGCCCGCCGTCCAGGCCGGGCAGGTGTACCCGTGGAAGTACATCGGCCCGGACTACGTGGCCCAGGCCGCGTACATGGAGGAGCTCGCCGGCTGGCTGACCGAGGCGCAGAAGGTCACCTGAGGCCGCGGGTGGAGTGCGGGGGGCGAGGACCCCTCGCCCCCC
>NZ_JBJGZX010000037.1:0-43737 GCF_054050735.1 Blastococcus sp. SYSU D00813 | reverse complement strand
CCCCCCCCCCCCCCCCCCCCCCCCCCCCCCCCCCCCCCCCCCCCCCCCCCCCCCCCCCCCCCCCCCCCCCCCCCCCCCCCCCCCCCCCCCCCCCCCCCCCCCCCCCCCCCCCCCCCCCCCCCGCCCCGCTCCCGCCGGCGGCGTCGCCGCCGGGCGGGTGCGCGACCTGACCGGCGACCCGGGGGACGTCGACCTCGACTACCGCCCGCGCGACGACGGCCGGCCGGACCCCGGCGAGGTGGTGTGGGCCTGGGTGCCCTACGACGAGGGCGACGGCCGGGGCAAGGACCGCCCGGTGCTGGTCCTCGGCCGCCGCGGCCGGTCGCTGCTCGGGCTCATGCTGACCAGCAAGGACCACGACCGCGACGCCGCCGACGAGGCCCGCCACGGCCGGGTGTGGATGGACGTCGGCACCGGGGGCTGGGACAGCCGCGGCCGGCCCAGCGAGGTGCGGCTGGACCGCCTGCTGCTGCTCGAGCCGGCCGACGTCCGCCGCGAGGGCGCCGCGCTGGGCCGTGCGCTCTTCGAGGAGGTCGTCGCCGCCGCCCGCCGCACGCAGGGCTGGTGAACCGTCCGGCGTCGGCCGGGGGGACGCCGGGCCTGCCGCCGGCCGGCCCGCTCGCCGTCAGCCGGCGGAGTCCTCGCGGCTGCGCGTGGCGTCGTCCCGGGTGCGGGGGCGGGCCGGCGGGCGCAGGTGGTAGACGCCGGCCGCGCCGGGCAGCTCCTGCAGGTCGTAGCGGCTGACGACCTTGGGCCCGTCGTGCAGGTGCACGTGGGTCACCGTGGGCAGCGGGTCGCCGTGCCGCGCCGGGCGCACCTCGACGCGACCGTCCAGCGGGCCGCCGACGAACAGCAGCACGGTGTCGTCGGCCTCCACCTGCTCGGACAGCTCGCTCCCCCTCCGCTCGTCGGACACCCGGTCGAGGGTAGGCGCCAGGAGCGACACCGGACCGCCGTCCACACGATCGGGTCGCGGGCTCACACGGGTCGCCGGCGCAGCCAGCGGGCGACCAGCGGCGCCGTGCCGAGCATCACGAACAGCCGCAGCACCTGGACGGCCAGCACGAACGTCGCGTCCGCGCCGCCCTCGGTCGCCGTCGCCAGGACGGCGTACAGCCCGCCGGGCGTGGTGGCGAGGTAGGCGTCGAGCGGGCTGGCGCCGGTGACCGCGGCCAGCACCGCACCGAGCCCCGCGCTGGCCACGACCACGCCGGCGATGACGGCCAGCGCCAGCGGCAGCGCCCGGCCGATGGTGCGCAGGCTGGCCCGGTCGAAGCTGACGCCGACGTTGAGGCCGATCGCCACGAAGGCGGCCGAGCCCAGCAGCGCCGGCACCTCCGCCCCGCCGGAGAGGCCCGACAGGTCGAGCGCCGCGGCCACCAGCAGCGGGCCGAGCAGCGCGGGCACCGGCACGTGCAGCAGCCGGGCCAGCAGCACCCCGGCGAGCGCGCAGCCGGCGGTGAACAGCAGCCCGAGCGGCCAGCCCGGGCCGCCGCCGTCGGCCGCCGGGTCACCCGGCCCGGACGAGGCGCCGTAGACCGCCGTCGCCACCACCGGCATGAGCAGGACGATCAGGAGCACCCGCAGGTACTGCAGGACGGCGACCATCCGGTCGTCGGCGCCGAGGTCGCGGGCCATCGCGGTGATGCCCGAGGCGCCGCCGGCGATCATGGCGAAGGCTCCGGTCACCGGGCTGATCCCGGGCTGCAGGCGCAGCAGCAGGCCGGCGACCAGGCTCAGCGTCAGCGTCCCGAGCACCACGAGCAGGACCGGCAGCCAGTCCTGGCCGAGCGCAGCGAGGGTGTCCAGGTCGACCAGCGAGCCGATCGAGACGCCGAGGGTGGCCTGCGCGGCCATGACCGCCGGCCGCGGGAGGACCAGCCGCCGCCGGCCGGCCAGACCCCGCGCCAGCCCCGCCAGCAGGCCACCGAAGAGCGCCGCCGAGGGCAGCCCCAGCAGCCCGAGGACGACGGCGGCGGCCACCGCGGCGGCGACGACGAGGAGGACGTCCCCCCACCGCCGCCCGCCACTCACCACGACCACTCTGCCGGGCACCGCCGGCCCCGCCGCAGGGGCCCGCCGCGAGCTCGCGCGCGGTGGGGGGCGGCGGGGTCCTCCTTCACACCCCGGTGATGCGGCGCAGCTCGGCCACGTGGGCGTCGAAGGCGCGCCGGCCGTCCTTGGTGAGCGACAGGCTGGTGCGCTGCCGGGAGGCGATGGTCGCCTTGGACACCCGGACGTAGCCGGCCTCCTCGAGCTGCCGGACGTGCTTGGACAGCACCGAGTCGCTGACCCCGACGGCGTCGCGGACCGCGGCGAACTCCATCGTGTCGACCGCCGCGAGGAGCCCGCAGATCTGCAGCCGCGGCGGCGGGTGGATGACCGCGTCGAACCGGGGCGCCGTGCCCGCGTGCGCGCCCGTCACAGCGACGTCCGCAGTTCGGCGACGAACCGGCGGCTCCAGTAGCGGCCGAACACCACCACGGCGACCCCCAGCACGGCGCCCGCGACGACCATCGCCCAGTGCTGGTCGAACCCCTCGGCGAGCACGAACGCCGGCACCAGGACCAGCAGGACGAGGCCGGTCCACACGGCCATCACGGGCGCGGTGACGTTGACCCAGATGCCGGTGGTGCGCTTGTAGGCCGCCACGAGGGCACCGAGCCCGGCCGCGAAGACGACCAGCGCCGGGAACGTCACCCACAGCGAGTCGAACGCGTAGGACGCCAGGAAGCCGAACAGCAGCAGCCCGAGCGTCACGTCGTACCACCACGGCGCGGCCACCCGGTCGGCGAGCGCCGCCCGGTCGGCCCGGAGGGCGGCCAGCTGGGCGGCGGCGGTGTCCCGGTCGATCTCGTTGCTTTCCATGTCGGAAAGAGTGCACAGTCACTTTCCACTTCGTCAAGTGACGGCCTGACTGTCGGCGCGGCGTGCCCCCGTGGTGTGATGGCCGCGCCACAGCGACGGCAGTGGAGGAAGCCCGGTGCGACTCCGGCGCGGTCCCGCCACTGTGACCGGGGAGTCCGACCCCCTCGTGTGCCACTGCCCTCCGGGGCGGGAAGGCCGGGGCCGGGCGCTGATCCGGGAGCCAGGAGACTCCCGCCGTCGTCCCTGCCACCTCCGGGCGTGGACACCCGGGGAGAGGACGAGTGCGATGCGGGCACCCGCGTCATGACCTTCCCGTTCAGCGCCGTCGTCGGCATGGCCGACATGCGGCTGGCGCTGCTGCTCAACGCCGTCTCCCCCGCCGTCGGCGGGGTGCTCGTGCGCGGCGAGAAGGGGACGGCGAAGTCGACGGCGGTGCGCGCGCTGACCGCGGTGCTGCCGCCGGTCGCCGTCGTCGCCGGCTGCCGGTTCGCCTGCGACCCCGCCGCCCCCGACCCGGGCTGCCCCGACGGCCCGCACGACCCCGGCGCGCCCGCGACGACGCGCCCGGCGCGGCTGGTCGAGCTGCCGGTCGGCGCCTCCGAGGACCGCGTGGTCGGCTCGCTGGACCTCGAGCGGGCGCTCACCGAGGGCGTGAAGGCCTTCGAGCCGGGGCTGCTCGCCGCCGCCCACCGCGGCGTGCTCTACGTCGACGAGGTCAACCTGCTGCACGACCACCTCGTGGACCTGCTGCTCGACGCCGCCGCGATGGGCACCGCCTACGTCGAGCGCGAGGGCGTGTCGGTGCGGCACGCGGCCCGGTTCCTGCTGGTCGGCACGATGAACCCCGAGGAGGGCGAGCTCCGCCCGCAGCTGCTCGACCGGTTCGGGCTGACCGTCGAGGTCGCCGCGCCGCGCGACCCGGCCGAGCGGGCCGAGGTGGTCCGCCGGCGGTTCGCCGCCGACGCCGACCCGGCCGGCTTCGCCGCCGCCTGGGCCGCCGACGAGGCGGGGCTCGCGACGCGGATCGCCGAGGCCCGCGCCCGGCTGCCGCACGTCGTCCTCGGCGACGACGCGCTGCGCCAGGTGACCGCGGTCTGCGCCGCCTTCGACGTCGACGGGCTGCGCGCCGACCTGGTCACCGCCCGCGCCGCGATCGCGCACGCCGCGTGGAGCGGCCGGGACGCCGTCACCGAGGACGACGTCCGCGTCGCCGCCCGCCTCGCCCTCCCGCACCGGCGCCGCCGCAACCCCTTCGACGCCCCCGGCCTGGACGAGGAGACGCTGGAGCAGGCGCTCTCCGACGCCCGCCCCGACGACCCCGAGCCCGACCCGGACGGCGGCCCCGAGCCCGACGGACCGGCCCCGGACGACGGCGGCGGCCCCGACGGCGACGGCGGGGGGACCCCCCCACCCGGCGGCGCCGGTCCCGGCGCGGACGGCGGCGGGGGCGCTCCACCCCCCGGCGGCGACGACAGCGGGAACGGAGTCGCTGGAGCGCAGGAACCGTCGTCGAGCGACTCCGCTCCCGCGCCGGCTCCCGAGCGGGCCGCCGTCGCGCCGGCCGACCCGTTCCGCACCCGCCGGCTGGAGGTGCCGGGCATCGGCGCGGGCGCGGCCGGCCGCCGGTCGCGGGCGCGGTCCGAGCGCGGCCGCGTCGTCGGCTCCACCCGGCCCGCCGGCACGGTCAGCCGCCTGCACCTGGTCGACACCGTGCTCGCCGCCGCTCCGCACCAGACCGCCCGCGGTCGCAGCGGCCCCGGGCTGCGGCTGGCCCGCGAGGACCTGCGCCAGGCCACCCTCGAGGGCCGCGAGGGCAACCTCGTGCTCTTCGTCGTCGACGCCAGCGGCTCGATGGGGTCGCGGCAGCGGATGGGCGCGGTCAAGGGCGCCGTCCTCTCCCTCCTGCTCGACGCCTACCAGCGGCGGGACAAGGTCGGGCTGGTCACCTTCCGCGGCGGGGACGCCGAGCTCGCCCTGCCGCCCACCTGGTCGGTCGAGGCCGCCGCCGCCCGGCTGCGGGACCTGCCCACCGGCGGGCGCACGCCGCTGGCCGCCGGGCTGCTGCGGGCGCACGAGGTGCTGCGGGTCGAGCGGGTGCGGGAGCCGCAGCGCCGTCCGCTGCTCGTCGTCGTCACCGACGGGCGGGCCACCGGGGCGCGGGGCACCGACGCCGTCGGGCAGGCCCACCGCGCGGCCGGGCTGCTGGCCGCGGCGGGGACGGCGAGCGTGGTCGTCGACTGCGAGTCCGGGCCGGTGCGGCTCGGGCTGGCGGCGCAGCTCGGCGTCCACCTGGGCGCGCAGACCCTGCGGCTGGAGGAGCTGGCCGCCGAGACCCTGGCCGGCACCGTCCGCGCGGTGCGAGAGGCGGCCTGAGGTGCCCCAGGGCAAGGTCGAGGTGGTCCCGCAGGACGGGCTGACGACGAGGCAGCGCCGCAACCGGCCGCTGCTGGTCGTGCACACCGGCGAGATGAAGGGCAAGTCCACCGCCGCGTTCGGCATGGCCATGCGGGCGTGGAACCAGGGCTGGTCGGTCGCGGTCTACCAGTTCGTCAAGAGCGCGAAGTGGCGGGTCGGCGAGGAGAACGCGCTCACGGCGCTGGGCCGGCTGCACGAGCAGACCGGCGAGGGCGGCCCGGTCGTCTGGCACAAGATGGGCAGCGGCTGGAGCTGGTCGCGCCGCCAGGGCACCGAGGTCGACCACGCCGCCGACGCCGCCGAGGGCTGGGCGCAGATCAAGCGCGACCTGGCCGCCGAGGCCCACCGGTTCTACGTGCTCGACGAGTTCACCTACCCGATGAAGTGGGGCTGGGTGGACGTCGACGACGTGGTCGCGACGCTGACCGACCGCCCCGGCACCCAGCACGTGGTGGTCACCGGGCGGGACGCGCACCCCGCCCTGGTCGAGGCAGCCGACCTGGTCGTGCAGATGACCAAGGTCAAGCACCCGATGGACGCCGGCCAGAAGGGCCAGCGGGGGATCGAGTGGTGAGCGGGGTCCCCGGCGCGCCCGGCCGTGATCATGGGCATCTGGCCGCTCGCGGCGGCGGGTCCGCGCGTGTCGACGGCAACACGCCCGTGATCGCGGGGACGGCGGCGTGGTGAGCACGCCGCGGGTCGTGGTCGCCGCACCCACCAGCGGCGCGGGCAAGACCTCGGTCACCACCGGCCTGGTCGCCGCGCTCACCGCGCGCGGGCTGGTGGTGAGCCCGCACAAGGTCGGCCCCGACTACATCGACCCGGGCTACGCCGGCCTGGCCGCCGGGCGCCCCGGCCGCAACCTCGACCCCTGGCTGGCCGGCGAGGAGCGGATCGCGCCGCTGTTCCTGCACGGCTCGCGCGGGGCCGACGTCGCCGTCGTCGAGGGCGTGATGGGGCTGTTCGACGGCGCGAGCCACCCGCACGTGCCCGCGGGCTTCGGCTCGACCGCGCACGTGGCCCGGCTGCTGCGGGCGCCGGTCGTCCTCGTGGTCGACGCGAGCGCGCAGGCGCAGAGCGTGGCGGCGCTGGTGCACGGCTTCGCCACCTTCGACCCCACCGTGCGGCTGGGCGGCGTCGTGCTCAACCGGGTGGGCAGCCCGCGGCACGAGGCGATCCTGCGCGAGGCCCTCGACGCCGCGGGCGTGCCGGTGCTCGGCGCGGTACCGCGCACCGACGCCGTCGGCACGCCGTCCCGGCACCTCGGGCTCGTGCCCGCCGCCGAGCGGGCGGCCGAGGCGCTGGACACCGTCCGCCGGCTCGGGGAGGTCGTGGCGGCCGGGGTGGACCTGGACGCCGTCCTGGCGCTCGCCCGCGCGACCCCGGACCTGGACGCCGCGCCCTGGGACCCGGCCGCCGAGGTCGACCCCGTGCCGGGCCGGCCGCGCATCGCGGTGGCCGGCGGCCCGGCCTTCACCTTCGGCTACGCCGAGAACGCCGAGCTGCTGGCCGCGGCCGGCGCCGAGGTGGTGACCGTCGACCCGCTCCGGGACCAGGCGCTGCCCGAGGGCACCGCCGGCCTCGTGGTCGGCGGCGGCTTCCCCGAGGTCTACGCCGCGGAGCTGTCGGCCAACGCCTCCCTGCGCGCCGACGTCGCCGCGCTCGCCGCCCGCGGCGGCCCCGTCGCGGCCGAGTGCGCCGGCCTGCTGTACCTGGCCCGGGAGCTGGACGGGCACCCGATGTGCGGCGTCCTGGACGTCGCGACGTCGATGTCGCCGCGGCTGGCCCTGGGCTACCGGGCGGCCGTCGCCCCGGCCGACTCGGTGCTGGCCGCCGCCGGCACCCGGGTGCGCGGCCACGAGTTCCACCGGACGACGGCGACGCCCGGCGCCGGCGCGACCCCCGCCTGGCAGTGGTCGGGCCCCACCGGCGCGACCGCCGAGGGGTTCACGGCGGGCTCCGTGCACGCCTCCTACCTGCACCTGCACTGGGCCGGCAGCCCCCAGCTCGCCGCCCGGTTCGTCGCCTCCTGCGCGGCCGCCCGCGCCGACCGGACGGAGCACCATGCACATCGCTGAGGGGTTCCTGCCGCCGCTGCACGCGGTGGGCTGGACCGTGGCCGCCGCCCCGTTCGTCGTCCACGGCGCCCGGGCCGTGGTCAAGGAGGTGCGCGAGCGCCCGGAGAACACGCTGCTGCTCGGCGCGGCCGGCGCGTTCACGTTCGTGCTGAGCGCGATCAAGCTGCCCTCGGTCACCGGCAGCTCCAGCCACCCGACCGGCACCGGCGCCGGGGCGGTGCTGTTCCGCCCACCGGTGATGGCGCTGCTGGGCACGGTGGTGCTGCTGTTCCAGGCGCTGCTGCTGGCCCACGGCGGGCTGACCACCCTGGGCGCCAACGCCTTCTCCATGGCGGTGGTCGGGCCGTGGGCCGGCTACGCCGCCTACCGGCTGACCCGCTCGCTGGGCGGCGGGCTGCTGCCCGGTGTGTTCGTCGCGATGGTGGTCGCCGACCTGTCCACCTACGTCACCACCGCGCTGCAGCTGGCGCTGGCCCACCCCGACGCCGGCAGCGGCCTCGTGGGGTCGGTGGCCAAGTTCCTCGGCGTCTTCGCGCTCACCCAGGTCCCGCTGGCCATCGGCGAGGGGCTGCTGGGCGTGCTGCTGTTCCGGGTGCTCACCACGAACGCCCGCCCTGAGCTGGAGCGGCTGGGCCTGCTGCGTCCCGAGGGCGCGGAGCAGGCGCGGGAGGAGGTCCGATGAGCCGCCGCACGCTGGTCACCGTCGCGCTGGTCCTGGGCGTCGTGGCGCTGTTCGCCGTCCCGCTGCTGCTCGACGGCGGCAGCTCCGACTACGCCGGCGCCGACAGCCAGGCGACCGAGGTCGTCGAGGACACCGGCTACACGCCGTGGTTCGACTCGCTGTTCGCGCCCTCGTCGTCGGAGGTCGAGTCCGGGCTGTTCGCGCTCCAGGCCGGCCTCGGCGGCGCCGTCCTCGGCTACGTGGTGGGCCGGCTGCGCGGCCGCCGGGCGGCCGAGCGGACCGCACCGCCGACCGTGGAGCCGGCCGACACCCCATGACCGGGCTGGCCGTCGACGACGCCGCCTGGGCCAGCGCGTGGCGGCGCCGCTCCCCCGGCGACAAGCTGCTGCTCTGCGTCGGGCTGGTGGTCTGCGCGCTGGTCCTGCCGGCCTGGCCGGGCAGCGTGCTGGTGGCCGCGGTCGCCGTCGTCCTGGCGCTGGGCCCGGCCCGGGTGCCGGCACGCACCTTCGGCCGCGCGGTGCGCTGGCCGCTGGCCTTCGTCGCGGTCGGCGCGCTGACCACCGTGGTGTCCCTGGACGGCGGCCTGGGCTGGGCACCCGACGCCGCCGCCCGCGCCGGCTCCCTGGTCGGGCACGCGCTGGCCGGCGGCGCCGCGGTGCTGCTGCTGGCCACCACCACCCCGATGGCCGACCTGCTGCCCGCGCTGCGCCGGCTGCGCGTGCCGGCCGCCGTGGTCGAGGTCGCGTCGGTGACCTACCGGCTGCTGTTCGTGCTGCTGGAGAGCCTGGGCACCATCCGCGAGGCGCAGACCGCCCGGATGGGCTACTCGACGTGGCGGCGGTCCTGGCGCTCGTCGGGGCTGCTCGCCGCCGCCGTGCTCACCCGCTCCTGGGACCGCGCCCGCCGCATGCAGGACGGCCTGGCCGGCCGCGGCCTGGAGACGGGGCTGCGGGTGCTGCCCGAGGTGCTCCCCTCGTCGCGGGCGTTCCTCGCCTGCTCGGTGCTCGGCCTGGCCGGCATCGCCGCGGCGTCTCTGGCGGTGGCATGAGCCACCGGTCCCTGGCCGCCGACGGGCTGGTCGTCGGGTACGAGCGCGGCCGCCGGGTGCTCGACGGCGCCTCCCTGACCGTGCCCGCCGGCCGCCGGCTGGCGCTGCTGGGCGCCAACGGCTCGGGGAAGACGACGCTGCTGCGCTGCCTGTCCGGCGCGCTCGAGCCCACCGCCGGCACCGTCTCCGTGGACGGCCACGAGCTGAGGCACACCCGCCGCGGGCTGCGCGAGCACCGGCAGGAGGTGCAGCTGGTCCTGCAGGACCCCGACGACCAGCTGTTCAGCGCCTCGGTCGCCCAGGACGTCTCCTTCGGCCCGCTCAACCTCGGGCTGGCCGAGGACGCGGTGCGCGAGCGGGTCGCCGAGGCGCTGGCGCTGCTCGCCGTCGACGGGCTCGCCGCCCGCCCGACCCACCAGCTCTCCTACGGCGAGCGGAAGCGGGTGGCCATCGCGGGCGCGGTCGCGATGCGGCCGTGCGTGCTGCTGCTCGACGAGCCCACCGCCGGCCTGGACCCCTCCGCGGTCGCCGAGGCCCTGGCGGCGCTGGCCCGGCTGCAGGCCACCGGGACGACGGTCGTCATGAGCACCCACGACGTCGACCTCGCGCTGCGCTGGGCCGACGAGGTCGCCGTGGTCGTCGACCGGCGGGTGGTGCAGGGCGACCCGGCGACGGTGCTGGGCGACGACGACCTGCTGGCCCGCGCCCGGCTCGACCGCCCTTGGGCGCTGACCGTCGGCGCGCGGCTGCGCGAGCTGGGCCTGCTGCCCGGCGGCGCCCTCCCCCGCGACGCCGCCGAGCTGCTGGCCGCGCTGCCCGACCGGCCCGGGGTGGTCACGTGACCGGGCACGCGAGGCCACGCGGAGGGCCCTGCAGGGTCGGCATCGGCGCCCGGCCGGGCGTCACCGCCGAAGAGGTGCTGGCCGCCGTCGACGCGGTGCTGCCGCCGGACGCCGGCGACGTCCGGCTGGCCACCCTCGACGCCCGGGCGGCCGAGCCGGGGATCGCCGCCGCCGCGGCCGCCCGCGGCTGGCCGCTGACCGGCCACCCGGCCGAGGAGCTCGCCCGCGTGCCGGTCGAGACCGTCTCCGCCCGGGTCGCCGCGGCGGTCGGGACGCCGTCGGTGGCCGAGGCGGCGGCGCTGCTCGGGGGCGGCCGGCTGCTGGTCGGCCGCACGGTGTCCGGCCGGGTCACGGTGGCGGTGGCGGTGGCTCCGTGACGTACGACCTGGACCACCACGGGGACGCCGAGCTCGCGCCGGGGCTGACCGACCTGGCGGTCAACGTCCGCGCCGGCACCCCGCCGGCGTGGCTGCGCGACGTGCTGCACCGGGCGCTCGACGACGCCGCCGCCTACCCCGACGCCGGGCCGGCCCGCGCCGCGGTGGCCGCCGCGCACGGCCGGCCGCCGGAGGAGGTGCTGCTGGCCGCGGGCGCCGCGGAGGTGTTCGTGCTGGTCGCGCGGGCGCTCGCGCCGCGGCGGGTGGTCGTCGTTCACCCCTCGTTCACCGAGCCCGAGGCGGCGCTGCGGGCCGCCGGGCACCCGGTCGAGCGGCTGGTCCTCGACGCCCCGGCGTACCGGCTCGACCCGGCCGCCGTCCCCGCCGACGCCGACCTCGTGGTGCTGGGCAACCCGACCAACCCGACGTCGGTGCTGCACCCGGCAGCGGACGTCGCCGCCCTGGCCCGCCCCGGCCGGGTGCTGCTGGTCGACGAGGCGTTCGCCGACACCGTGCCGGGCGAGCCGGAGTCGCTGGCCGGCCGCCGCGACCTGCCCGGGCTGCTCGTCGTCCGCAGCCTCACCAAGACCTGGGGGCTGGCCGGCCTGCGGGTCGGCTACGCGCTGGGCGCGGCCGGCCTGGTCACCGCGCTCGCCGCCGCGCAGCCGCACTGGCCGGTGTCCACCCCCGCCCTGGCCGCGCTGGCCGCCTGCAGCACGCCCGCCGCCCGCGCCGAGGCCCGCGCGGCCGCGGTGGAGCTGACCGCGCACCGGGCCGGGCTGCTGGCCGCCCTCCCGGCCGGCGCCGAGGTGGTCGCCACGCCCCGCTCGTCGTTCGTGCTGCTGCGCGTGCCCGACGGCCCGCGGGTGCGCGCGCAGCTGCGGGCGCGCGGCTGGGCGGTGCGCCGCGGCGACACCTTCCCCGGCCTGGACGGCGACCACCTGCGGGTCGCCGTCCGCGATCCGGCGACCTCCCGTGCGTTCGCCGCCGACCTCGCTGCGATCCTTGACGCCGTGCCCTCGACAGCGTCCACGTCATCGACGCCGCGGACCGCACCCCCCGTCCCGGAGGAGATCCGCTGAGCACCGACCCGACCCCGTTCGCCGGCACGCTGCTGGGCGAGACGATCGCCGCCGTCGCACCGCGTGACGCCGCCGCCGAGCGCGCCGCCCGCGAGCGGCTGGACCGCATGACCAAGCCGCCGGGCTCGCTCGGGGTGCTCGAGGACGTCGCCGCCCAGCTCGCCGGGATCGCCGGCGCCTGCCCCGCCCCGCTGCCGGAGCCGGCCGGGGTCGCCGTCTTCGCCGCCGACCACGGCGTGCACGCCCAGGGCGTCACCCCGTGGCCGCAGGAGGTGACCGCGCAGATGGTCGCCAACTTCCTGGCCGGCGGGGCCGTGGTCAACGCGTTCGCCGCGCAGCTGGGCGCCGACGTCGTCGTGGTGGACGTCGGGGTTGCCGCGCCGCTGGAGCCCGCCGACGGGCTGGTCGCGCGCAAGGTCCGCCCGGGCACCGCCGACCTCGCCGTCGGCCCCGCCATGACGCTCGAGGAGGCGCGCGCCGCCGTCGAGACCGGCATCCACGTGGCCACCGTGATGGCCGCCGAGCACGCCTGCCTGGTCACCGGCGACATGGGCATCGCCAACACCACCGCGTCGGCGGCGCTGGTCTGCGCGTTCACCGGTGCCCCGGCGGCCGCGGCGACCGGCCGCGGCACCGGCGTCGACGACCTGACCCTGGCCCGCAAGGTCGCCGTCGTCGAGCGGGCGGTCGGCCGGCTGCCCGGCCGCCCCGGCACCCCGGAGGAGGCCCTGGCCGCGCTCGCCGAGGTCGGCGGGCTGGAGCACGCGGCGATCGCCGGCTTCGTGCTCGGCGCCGCGGCGGCCCGCGTGCCGGTGCTGCTGGACGGCGTCATCGCCGGCTCCGCCGCGCTGGTCGCGGCCGCCCTGTGCCCGACGGCGCTGGGGTTCGCGCTGGCCGGGCACACCTCCGCCGAGCCGGGGCACGTCCTGGCGCTGGAGGCGCTGGGCCTGCGGCCGCTGCTCGGCCTCGACCTGCGGCTGGGCGAGGGCACCGGCGCGCTGCTGTCGCTGCCGCTGGTGACCTCCGCCGCGCGGGCGCTGCGGGACGTGGCCACCTTCGACTCCGCCGGGGTCACGGAGAAGAGCTGATGCCCGAGACCCCCGTCGACCCCCGCACCGGGGTCGTCTACCCGATCGGCCTGCGGCTGCTGGGCCGCCGCGTCGTCGTCGTCGGCGGCGGCCAGGTGGCCCACCGCCGCGTGGCCGGGCTGCTGGAGGCCCGCGCCGACGTCGTCCTCGTCAGCCCGGAGGTGACCCCGGCGCTGGAGGCGCTGGTCGCCCCGGGCCAGGTGACCTGGCTGCCCCGCCGCTACGAGCCCGGAGACCTGGCCGGCGCCTGGTACGCGGTCGCGGCGACCGACGACCGCGAGGTCAACGCGGCGGTGGCCGCCGAGGCCGAGTCCCTGCGCGTCTTCTGCGCCCGCGCCGACGACCGGGCCGCGTCCAGCGTGTGGACCCCGGCCGTCGGCCGGCACGGCGACCTGGTGATCGGCGTGCACGGCGGCGGGGACCCGCAGCGGGCCGTGGGCGTGCGGGACGCCGTCCTCGCCGGGCTGGCCGACGGGAGCATCCGCGACACCGCCGGCCGCCCGTCCGACGCGCAGCCCGCCGGCACCGTGGTGCTGGTCGGCGGCGGCCCGGGCGACCCGGAGCTGATCACCGTCCGCGGGCAGCACGCGGTCGCGCAGGCCGACGTCGTCGTCGCCGACCACCTGGCCCCGCAGTCGCTGCTGGCCTCGCTGCCGCCCGACGTCGAGGTCATCGACGCCTCCAAGCTGCCCCGCGGCCGGTACATGGCGCAGGAGCAGATCAACGACCTGCTGGTCGAGCGCGCGCTGGCCGGCAAGCGGGTGGTGCGGCTCAAGGGCGGCGACCCGTTCGTGTTCGGCCGCGGCATGGAGGAGGTCGAGGCCTGCGTCGCCGCCGGCGTGCCCGTGGAGGTCGTGCCGGGCGTGACCTCGGCCATCGGCGTCCCGGCGCTGGCCGGCATCCCGGTCACCCACCGCGGGCTGACCCACGAGTTCGTCGTGGTCTCCGGGCACGTGCCGCCGGGCCACCCCGCCTCGCTGGTCGACTGGGCGGCGCTCGGGCGGCTGCGCGGCACGCTCGTCGTCCTCATGGGCGTGGACACCGCGGAGCGGATCGCCGCGGCGCTCGTCGAGCACGGCCGCGCCCCGGGCACCCCGGTCGCCGTCGTCGCCGACGGCTCGACACCCGGCCAGCGGGTCGTGCGCACCACGCTGGCCGGCCTCGGGCAGACGCTGGCGGACGAGGAGATCCGGCCGCCGGCGGTGTGGGTCGTGGGCGAGGTCGTCGCGCTCGGCTCCTGACGCTCACGCGGCGTGACGAACCCCGGTCCGCGTGCCCCGTCCTCGTGAGCGCCGTGCACGGGCGGGGCAGGCCGGCCGGGGCACCGTTGCCGCGGTGCGGATCCGCGCCCGACCCTCACCCGGTGACCGGCCGCGAGCACCGCATCGCCCTGCTCGTCGATGCCGAGAACGCGCCCGCGCGGGCGATCGAGGGGATCCTCGCCGAGGTGGCGCGGCACGGCTCGCCGACCGTCCGCCGCGCCTACGGCGACTGGACGAACCCGGCACTGGGCCCGTGGACGGCGGCGCTGCACCCCCACGCCATCCGCCCGGTGCAGCAGTTCCCGTACAGCACGGGCAAGAACGCCGTCGACATGGCGGTCGTCGTCGACGCCATGGACCTGCTCCACGCACGGTCGGTCGACGCCTTCGCGTTGGTCTCCAGCGACGCGGACTTCACCCCGCTCGTGCTGCGTCTCGTGGGGGACGGCGCCCCGGTGTACGGCTTCGGCGAGGCCAAGACCCCCACCCCCTTCGCCCGCGCCTGCACGCGGTTCACCGTCGTCCCGGCGACGCGCAGCGACGCGGGCCTGGCCGCTCACGTCCGCGCCGCCGTCGAGGCCGCGCGCGGGGACGACGGCTGGGCCGCGCTGAGTGCCGTCGGCTCCCGCCTGCGCGACCGCGGCGGCGTCGACCCACGGGCGCACGGCCACCGCCGGCTCAGCGACCTGGTCGAGGCCACCGGGCTCTTCGAGGTGAGACGCGACGGACTGCGCGTCCTCGTCCGCGACCGGCGGGCGGGCTGACGTCCGCACGCCGTCGTATGGAGCACTGGTGCTGCGGATGTAGCAGTCCTACTATCACGGCAATGCACCGGCGACCCGCGGAGGTCCGCATGGCCCTGCCCGCTCCCCCGTCCCCCGACGCCGTGGTCGAGGTCCGCGACCTGCGGATGGCCTACGGCGACCACGAGGTCCTGTCGGGCGTCGACTTCGACGTCCGGGCCGGTGAGGTGGTCTGCCTGCTGGGCCCCAACGGCGCCGGGAAGACCACCACGATCGAGGTGCTGGAGGGCTTCCGGCTCCGCTCGGCCGGGGACGTGCGCGTGCTGGGGCAGGACCCGGAGGACGCGGACGAGGCCTGGCGGGCGCGGGTGGGCGTCGTCCTCCAGTCCTGGCGGGACCACGCGCGGTGGACGCCGCGCCGGCTCCTCACCCAGCTCGGCGGCTACTACGCGCCCTACGCCACCGCGCAGCGCCCGCGGCCGTGGCCGGTCGACGACCTGCTGTCCGTCGTCGGCCTCACCGAGCACGCCGACCGCAAGGTCCTCACCCTGTCCGGCGGCCAGCGCCGCCGGCTGGACGTCGCCGTGGGCATCATCGGCCGCCCCGAGCTGCTCTTCCTCGACGAGCCGACCGCCGGGTTCGACCCGCAGGCCCGCCGCGACTTCCACGACCTGGTGCACCGGCTCGCCGACCTCGACGGGACGACGATCCTGCTGACCACGCACGACCTCGCCGAGGCCGAGAAGCTCGCCGACCGCATCCTCATCCTCGCCGGGGGGCGGATCGTCGCCGACGGGAGCGCCGCGGAGCTCACCCGGCAGGTGGCCGGTTCCAGCGAGGTGCGCTGGAGCGTCCGCGGCGAGCGCTTCGTGCACGCGACACCCGAGCCGACCCCGTTCGTCCGCCGGCTGTTCGAGCAGCACGGGGACGACGTCGCCGACCTCGAGGTGCACCGGGCGAGCCTGGAGGACACCTACATCGCCCTCGTCGCCCGGCACGAGCAGGCCGAGGGCGGCCGGCGCGAGCTGACCGGAGCGGCACGGTGAGCGCGCCGACCGGCACCCGCCCGGCCCCCGGCACCGCCCACGCCGTCCGGCTCGGGGTCCGGCGCGGGTGGACGGAGTTCGTCCAGAGCCTGCGCAGCCCGCAGGACCAGGCGTTCTACCTCGTCACCGCGCTCGGCACGCTGGTGTACCTGTGGATCAACCGCCAGGACGAGGTCGAGGGGACCTCCCTGCTGTACCCCACCGTCGCCCTGCCGGGCATCCTCGGCGCGCTGCTGGCCTTCGGCGTCGTCATCGGCCCCGCCTACGCGCTGGCGATGGAGCGCGAGGACGGCACGCTGCTGCGCCACAAGGCCCTGCCGCACGGGATGCAGGGCTACGTGACCGGCCAGCTCGTCTACCACTCCCTCGGGCTGGTGCCGTCGCTGCTGACCATCCTCGTGCCCGGGTTCCTGCTCTTCGACGGGCTGATGTCCGGCGGGGCCGGCGGCTGGCTGACGCTGGGCTGGGTCGTCGTCCTCGGCCTGGCGGCCACCCTGCCGTGGGGCATGGTGCTGGGCGCGGTCGTGCCGAGCACCCAGAAGGTGGGCACCTGGGGGATGCTCCCGGTCCTGGTCCTCACGGGGATCTCCGGCGTCTTCGCCCCGGTCCAGGCGCTGTGGGGGTGGCTGCAGGCGGTGGCCCAGGTCTTCCCCACCTACTGGATCGGCCTGGGCATGCGCTCGGCCTTCCTGCCCGATCCCGCGGCGGCCGCCGAGCTCGGCGGCACCTGGCGGACCGGCGCGACGGTGGCCGTGCTCGCCGCCTGGGCCGTCCTCGGGCTCCTGGTGGCCCCGCGGGTGCTGCGCCGGATGGCCCGGCGCCAGTCCGGCTCGCAGGTGCAGTCGGCACGGGAGGCGGCGCTGCAGTGGGTCCGGTGAGCACCGACCGCGGCGGCGACGCGGTCTACAACCGGATCGCCCTGCTGCGGGCCGAGCAGGGGGTCAGCCGGCGGGACCTCGCCGACGCGCTCGGGGTGCACTACCAGACCGTCGGCTACCTGGAGCGCGGCGAGTACAACCCGAGCCTGCACCTCGCGCTGCGGATCGCCGAGTTCTTCGGGCTGCCCGTGGAGGTCGTCTTCTCCACCCGGCCGTTCCCCCGGATCAGCGACTCCGCGCAGCCGTCCACCGACCCCCCGGCCGCCGCCGGCTGACCCTCCGGGGACGACCGCCGCGCACGCTCCCGTTGCGCCGGACCACGAACAGGGCCAGCGTGGGTACTCCTGTCCCCGGGATGAGGGAGACGTCCGTGCGCAACGAGGCCAAGCGTCGAGCGCAGGAAGCGCTGTTCGCCGCGATCGAGGACCAGGCACAGCACAACATGAAGGCCGCGCTGCGGCCCGCGGAGAAGGCCCAGCTCCTCCGGGACCTCGCCGAGGCCTACCGGCTCGCCGCCGGCGCCTCGGTGCCGTCGACGAAGGACCCCGGCGAGGCGTCGGGCGGCAACGGCCACCGCCGCCCCAGGGCGGAGGTCCCCCGTCCCCGGTCGGCGACGACCGAGGCGGCGCGGGACGGCGCGACCGCCCGCTGACGCCTCAGATGTTGGCGCCGTCGGCCGGCGGGTCCTCCGGCAGGGGGGCGGCGAAGCCGCTGCCCTCCGTCGCGGGCACGCTCGCGCCGACGGTGTACGACGTCATCGACAGCGAGCCGTACGCGTAGCCGTCGACGAGCACCTCCGCCGTGGTCCCCGTCGCGCCGGCCATGCCGGCGACGTAGAGCAGCGGCAGGAAGTGGTCGGGCGTCGGGACGGCGAGGTCGAAGTCGCGGTGCCCGTCGAGCCGGCCGACCGCGGACGGGTCGCCGAGCATGAGCTCGCGCGCGGCCTCGTCGAAGCGCCGTGCCCAGTCGAAGCCGGCGTCGGGCATCGCCCGGCTCACGCCGCCGAGGTTGTGCACCACGTTGCCGCTGCCGACCACCAGCACGCCGTCCTCCCGGAGCGGCGCGAGGTCGGCACCGAGCTGCAGGTGGTAGTCGGCGCTCTTGAGGGCGTTGATCGACAGCTGCACGACCGGCACGTCGGCGTCGGGGAAGACGTGCCGCAGGACCGACCAGGCGCCGTGGTCGATGCCCCAGCTGTCGAGGTCGGCGCCCACCCAGGTGGGCTTGACGACGTCGGCGACCTGCTCGTACAGCTCCGGGAGGCCGGGCGCGGGGTACTCGAGGTCGAAGAGCTCGGGCGGGAAGCCGAAGAAGTCGTGGATGGTGCGCGGCCGCGGCATCGCGGTCACCGCGGTGGCGTGCACGTACCAGTGGGCGGAGACCACCAGCACCGCCCGGGGCCGCGGCACCGAGCGGCCGAAGGTCCGCCAGGCCTCGGTGTACCGGTTGCGCTCCAGGGCGTTCATCGGGTTGCCGTGCCCGATGAACGCGGCGGGCATCAGGGTCATGGCGCCTCCCCTCGTGCGTCCGTCCCCCAGTCCTACCCCGCCCCGCCCGCCGCCCGCACCTCCCCGCGGGCCCGGCCGGTGTTCGACGTCGGCGGCACGCGGCGCAGCGCCGGGGAGAGCCAGCGCGCCCCGGTGCCGTACGCCGCCGCGGCGTCGCCGGGGTTGGACAGCGCGCAGCGCGACATCGACAGGCACCCGCAGCCGATGCAGGCGGTCAGCCCGTCGCGCAGCTGGGTCAGCGCGGCGATCTGCTCGTCCAGCCGCGCCCGCCAGGCCTGCGACAGCCGGGCCCAGTCGCGCGCCGTCGGCGTCCGTCCCTCCGGGAGGGTGGCCAGCGCGGCGCGGATCTCCGGCAGGGTCAGGCCCACGTTCTGCGCCGCGCGGATGAACGCCAGTCGGCGCAGCACCGAGCGCGGGAACCGGCGGGCGCCGCCCGGCGTGCGCTCGCAGCTGACCAGCCCCTCGGCCTCGTAGTAGCGCAGCGCCGAGACCGCCAGCCCGGACCGCGCCGCGACCTCGCCGATCGTCATGAGCTCCACGCCGGCATCCTCTTGACCTCGAGTGGACTTGAGGCAAGACGGTACCCGCCATGGACACCCGTACCGCCTTGATCACCGGCGCCTCCCGCGGCCTCGGCCGCGCGCTGGCCACCGCCCTCGCCGACCGGGGCTGGCGGCTCGTCGTCGACGGCCGGGACCCGGCCCGGCTCGCCGCCGCCGTCGCCGCCCTGCCGCACCCCGACCGGGTCACCGCCCTCGCCGGGGACGTGACCGACCCCGGCCACCGGGCCGCGCTCGCGGCCGCCGCCGGGGCCCGCCTCGACCTGCTGGTCAACAACGCCAGCGACCTCGGCCCGACCCCCCTCCCCCGCCTCGCCGACCTGCCGGCCGACGCCCTGCGGCGGGTGCTCGAGGTCAACACCGTGGCACCGGTGGCCCTGGTCCAGGCGGTGCTGCCCGCGCTGCGCGCCGCCCGCGGCCGGGTGCTCGACGTCAGCAGCGACGCCGCGGTCGAGGCCTACCCGGGCTGGGGCGGCTACGGCGCGAGCAAGGCCGCCCTCGACCAGCTGACCGCCGTCCTGGCGGTCGAGGAGCCGGCGCTGCGGGTGTACGCGGTCGACCCCGGCGACATGGCCACCGACATGCACCGCGCCGCCGCGCCCGACGACGACGGCCTGCCCGCGCCGGAGACCGTCGTCCCGGCGCTGCTGCGGCTGGTCGACGACGACCTGCCCGGCGGGCGCCACCGGGCGGCGGACCTGCTGGCGGTGGCCCGGTGACCGCCGGCTTCGCCCTGCCGCCCGGCGCCGAGGCGACCGCCCCGCCCGAGCGGCGCGGCGTGCCCCGCGACGGCGTCCGGCTGATGGCGGTGCGTCCCGGCGGCGTCACGCACCACGTCTTCCGCGACCTCCCCGACCTGCTGGCACCGGGTGACCTGCTGGTGGTCAACACCTCGGCGACGCTGCCGGCCCGGCTCGACGTCCGGCGGCGCGACGGGGTCGTGGCGCCGCTGCACGTCTCCACCACGCTGGACGACGGCGACTGGGTCGTCGAGCTGCGCCGGCCCGGCAACGACGGTCCCGACCCGGGCGTGGAGCCCGGCAGCACCGTGGACCTGCCCGGCGGCGGCGTGCTGCGCCTGCTGGCGGGCCACCCGCACCCCGGCCGCGGCTCCCGGCTGTGGCGGGCCCGCCCCGAGCCGCCGGTCCCGGCCCGGACCGTGCTGGCCGCACACGGACGGCCGGTGGCCTACGGCTACCTGCGCGCGCCGGTGCGGCTGGCCGACGCGCAGAACGTCTACGCCACCGAGCCCGGCAGCGCGGAGAACGCCAGCGCCGGCCGGCCGTTCACCGACCGGCTGCTGGTGCGGCTGATGGCCCGCGGCGTGCCGGTGGTGCCGGTCGTGCTGCACGCCGGGGTGTCCAGCCCGGAGCTGCACGAGCCGCCCGCTCCGGAGCGCTTCGCCGTCCCGGAGGTCACCGCCCGGCTGGTCACGGCCACCCGGCGGGCCGGCGGGCGGGTGGTCGCCGTCGGCACCACCGTGACGCGGGCGCTGGAGTCGGCGACCGGCGAGGACGGCGTCGTCCGCGCGGCCGCCGGCTGGACCGACCTCGTGCTCGGCCCGGACCGGCCGGCGCGGGCGGTCACCTGCCTGGTCACCGGGCTGCACGCGCCGGAGGCCTCGCACCTGCGGCTGCTCGAGGCGGTGGCGGGCGCGGAGCTGGTCGGGCAGGCCTACGCGGCCGCCGTCGCCGAGCGCTACCTCTGGCACGAGTACGGCGACTCGATGCTCTTCCTGCCGTGAGCGGAGTCGCTCGAGTGCAGGAACCGCGCTCGAGCGACTCCGCACCGGTGGCAGCGGCACGGGCTGCCCGGCAGGCTGGAGGCACCGGCGCGCGGGCCAGGACGGCCCCTCGCGCGCGCCGGACACGCCGGCCCCCACGACCGGCTCGGAGGTCCCCATGCCAGGCACGTGGCTCACCGGTGCGCGGACCGACGGCGACGGGCGCGACGACGGTGCGCGCGCTGTCCTGCTCGGCCTCCGGACCGGCGACGGCAGCACGGACGGGCCGGCGACCGATCCGCTCGAGGAGCTGGCCCGGCTGGCCGAGACCGACGGCGTCGACGTCGTCGGGCGGATGGTGCAGGTGCGCGACCACCCCGACCCGGCCACCTACCTGGGCAGCGGCAAGGTCGACGAGCTGGCCGGCTTGGTCCGGGAGAGGGACGCCGCGCTGGTGATCGCCGACGGCGACCTCTCCCCCGGTCAGGTCCGCACGCTGGAGGACCGCCTCGGCGCGCGGGTCGTCGACCGCACCGCGCTCATCCTCGACATCTTCGCCCAGCACGCGCGCAGCAGCGAGGGCAAGGCGCAGGTGGAGCTGGCCCAGCTGGCCTACCAGCTGCCGCGCCTGCGTGGGCACGGCACCGAGCTGTCCCGGGTCGGCGGCGGGCGGGTGGCCGGTGGGGCGGGCGCGGGCGTCCGCGGACCCGGTGAGCAGCGGCTGGAGACCCAGCGCCGGCACCTGCGCCGGCGGATGACGCTGCTCCGCCGGCAGGTCGCCGAGACGGCCCGCCGCCGGGAACGGACCCGCGGCCGGCGCCGGGCGCAGCGGGTGCCCTCGGTGGCGCTGACCGGCTACACCAACGCCGGCAAGTCGGCGCTGCTGAACCGGCTGACCGGGGCCGACGTGCTGGTCCAGGACGCCCTGTTCGCCACGCTCGACCCGACGGTCCGGCAGGCCCGGACCCCGGACGGCCGCGCCTACACCCTCGCCGACACCGTCGGCTTCGTCCGACACCTGCCCCACCAGCTGGTCGACGCGTTCCGCTCCACGCTCGAGGAGGTCGTCGACGCCGACCTGGTGCTGCACGTCGTCGACGCGAGCGCCCCGGACGCGATGGCGCAGGTGACCGCGGTCCGCGGCGTCCTCTACGAGATCGGCGCGCGGGACAACCGGGAGCTGCTCGCCCTCAACGAGGTCGACGTCGCACCCGAGGGGTGGCTGCGGGCGCTGCGGGCGGCGTACCCGGACGCCGTCCCGGTCTCTGCGGTGACCGGCGAGGGCATCGACGACCTGCGCCGGGCCATCGGCTCCGCGCTGGGCTGACCCGGCGGAGCTCCGTGGGCGCCACGGACCCCCTCCGCACCTACGCGATGCGCTCGGCGGCGTCCTCGAGGAGCACCGCACGCTCGAACGGCGTCCGCCGCGGGCAGGAGGTGCAGGTGGCCTCGTGCGGCAGCCGGTAGAGCAGGCAGCACGACGCCCGGCGGGTGAAGCGCACCGACCGCGGGCCGACGTCGACGTAGCGCGGCGGCGGCAGCGGCGCCCCGACCGCCGCCGCCAGCGGACCGGCCAGCGCGGTGACCGCGCCGACGTCGCCCAGCGCCCGCCCGAGCGCCAGCAGGCGGTTGGCGATCGAGTCGGTGGCCACCGCCCACAGCGGCGCCGGCCGCACGCCGCCGGCCTCCGCCACCGCGCCGACGACCGCGCCCAGCGTCTCCCGCAGGTCGGCCGCGACGTCGTCCCCCGGTCCGGCCGACACGGCGGCCACCGGGGTGCCGCCGGCGAGCAGCGTCACCGAGAGGTCGGGCAGCCGCGCCGACAGCGGGACGCCGGCGGCGAGCCCCGCCAGCGGCGGTGTCACGAGGACGGCGGACAGCGAGTACCACCACACGGTGGCGAGGACCCGCCGGTCGTCGCTGCGGTACCGCAGCCCGAGCTCGGCGACCCGCTCCGCCGTCCACCCGGGGTCGGCGAGCAGCGGCCCGGGGACGACGGTGCCCACCGGCGGGGCGACCAGCCCGAGCGCGCCCGCGCCGGGCACCCGGGCGGCCACCGCCGCCTGCCCGCCCTCCGTCACGGGCCCAGTCTGACCGGCGCCGTCGCAGCACCGCTGCAGCGGGGAGACGCCGCACGGCCCGGAGCCATACGGTGTGGTCCGGAGCACCGTCAACCGGCCTCGCTGCAGGGGCCCGCGCCGAGCGTGCGAGGTGTGGGCGGCAGCGAGGTCCTCTCTGGGAGGGATCGATGACCGAGTCGACCGAGGTGGAGGGCCGCCGCTTCCCGGTGCCCGAGCAGCTGGCCGCGCAGGCCAACGTGGGGCCGGACGTCTACGCCGAGGCCGAGCGCGACCGGCTGGCGTTCTGGGCCACCCAGGCGCGCCGGCTGACGTGGGCGCAGGAGTGGGACGAGGTGCTCGACTGGAGCAACCCGCCCTTCGCCAAGTGGTTCGTCGGCGGGAAGCTGAACGTCGCCTACAACTGCCTGGACCGGCACGTCGAGGCCGGCCACGGCGACCAGGTCGCCTACCACTGGGAGGGCGAGCCCGGCGACACCCGGACCATCACCTACGCCGAGCTCACCCGCGAGGTCTGCAAGGCGGCGAACGCGCTGGTCGAGCTGGGCGTCGAGGCCGGCGACCGGGTGGCCATCTACATGCCGATGATCCCGGAGACGATCGTCGCGATGCTGGCCTGCGCCCGGATCGGCGCCGTCCACATGGTCGTCTTCGGCGGCTTCTCCGCCGACGCGCTGGCCAGCCGGCTCGACGACGCCGGCGCCGTCCTCGTCGTCACCGCCGACGGCGGGTACCGCCGCGGCGCGCCCAGCGCGCTCAAGCCCGCGGTCGACGACGCCGTCGGCCGCAGCCCCGGCGTGCGCAACGTGCTCGTCGTCCGCCGCACCGAGCAGGACGTCGAGTGGACCGAGGGCCGCGACCTGTGGTGGCACGACGTCGTCGACCGGCAGTCCGACCAGCACACGCCCGAGGCGTTCGACGCCGAGCACCCGCTCTACATCATGTACACGTCGGGGACGACGGCGAAGCCGAAGGGCATCCTGCACACCTCCGGCGGCTACCTCACCCAGGTCGCCTACACGCACTGGGCGACCTTCGACCTGAAGCCCGACAGCGACGTCTACTGGACGGCGGCCGACGTCGGCTGGGTGACCGGCCACAGCTACATCGTCTACGGGCCGCTGGCCAACCGGGCCACCAGCGTGATGTACGAGGGGACGCCGGAGACCCCGCACCGCGGCCGCTGGTTCGAGCTCGTCGAGAAGTACCGGGTCTCGATCCTCTACACCGCGCCCACGGTCATCCGGACCTTCATGAAGTGGGGCGAGGACATCCCCGCCGGCTTCGACCTCACCTCGCTGCGGCTGCTGGGCTCGGTCGGCGAGCCGATCAACCCCGAGGCCTGGCTCTGGTACCACGAGCACATCGGCGGCGGCCGCTGCCCGATCGTCGACACCTGGTGGCAGACGGAGACCGGCGCGCACATGATCACGCCGCTGCCCGGCGTGACCGACCTGAAGCCCGGCTCGGCGCAGACGCCCTTCCCCGGGATCAGCGCGAAGGTCGTCGACGACGAGGGCAACGAGCTCGGCGACGACTCCACCGGCCTGCTGGTGCTCACGGCCCCGTGGCCGTCGATGCTGCGCACCATCTGGGGCGACGACGACCGCTACGTCGACACCTACTGGTCGCGCTTCGGCAAGGAGGTCTACTTCGCCGGGGACGGCGCCAAGAAGGACGCCGACGGCGACATCTGGCTGCTGGGCCGGGTCGACGACGTCATGAACGTCTCCGGCCACCGCATCTCCACCACCGAGGTCGAGTCCTCGCTGGTGGCGCACCCGACGGTGGCCGAGGCCGCGGTCGTGGGCGCCAGCGACCCGACGACCGGCCAGGGCATCGTCGCCTTCGTGATCCTGCGCGGCGGCGCCGAGGACTCCGGCGAGGACCTGGTGCAGACGCTGCGCAACCACGTCGCCCGCGACATCGGCCCGATCGCCAAGCCGCGGCAGATCATGGTCGTCCAGGAGCTGCCCAAGACCCGCTCGGGCAAGATCATGCGCCGCCTGCTGCGGGACGTGGCCGAGAACCGGGAGCTGGGTGACGTCACCACGCTGACCGACTCCTCGGTCATGAACCTCATCAAGGAGAAGCTCCCCGCGTCGTCCTCGGAGGACTGACGAAGGCCCCCTGCCCCACCGCTCGCGAGCTCGCGGCCGGCCCCTGCCGGGGGCCGCCGCGGGCTCGTTCGGGGGACGCGGAGCGCGAGCAGCCGGGGGATCCGGCACGATCACGCAGAGAGACCGTGGTGGCCGGCCGGCCGCCGCCCGACCGAGGAGGAGCCACTCGTGGCCCACAGCGCATCCACGACCCCGCCCGGAGGGCGGCCCGCCGGCGCCGAGGAGCCCTCGATCGGCACCCTCGTGCAGAGCGCGATGGCCGACGTCTCCACGCTGATCCGCAGCGAGATCGAGCTGGCCAAGGCCGAGATCGGGCGGTCGGCGAAGAAGGCCGGCGTGGGCGTCGCGCTGTTCGCGGTGGCCGGCGTCCTGCTGGCCTTCGCCGGCATCTACCTGTTCGTCGCCATCGCCGAGGCGATCGCCGAGGGGCTGCCGCGCTGGCTGTCCTACCTGATCGTGACCGTGTTCCTGGCGCTGCTGGCCGGGTTGGCCGCGTTCGTCGGCCTCCGGATGCTGAAGAAGATCGACAAGCCGGAGCGGACGCTCGAGTCGCTCAAGGAGCTGCCCGACGTGATGCACCGGGAGGCCCCGGGCCAGCGCCGCCGCGACCTGCCGACGATCGCCCCCGGCGGGCAGGTCACGCGCCGCGACCCCGACACCTACCTGGTCTGACGCGCGCCGGCACGTGACCCCTCCCGCCGAGGAGCTGCCGGACGCCACCAGCGTCCTGCTCCCGGGCCCGTGGTCGCACCGGGACCTCTCGGCCAACGGCGTGCGCCTGCACGTCGCCGAGGCCGGCAGCGGCCCGCTCGTGGTGCTCCTGCACGGCTTCCCGCAGTTCTGGTGGACCTGGCGCGCCCAGCTGCCCGCGCTGGCCGACGCCGGGCTGCACGCCGTCGCGCCCGACCTGCGCGGCTACGGCGCCAGCGACAAGCCGCCCCGCGGCTACGACCTGCCGACGGCGGCCGCGGACGTCGCCGCGCTGATCCGCGCCCTCGGTGAGCGGGACGCCGTGCTGGTGGGCCACGACTGGGGCGCGCTCGTCGCCTGGACCGTGGCCGCGCTGCACCCGCGCAGCGTCCGCCGCCTCGTCGTCCTCTCCATGGCCCACCCGCGGCGGCTGCGCGCCGGCATGGCCGACCCCGCGCAGCGGCGGGCGTTCCGCTACTTCCTCGGCGCCCAGCTGCCGCGGCTGCCCGAGCGGCGGCTCACCCGCGCCGACGACGACCCGGTGGCCGACCTCCTGCGCCGCTGGTCGGGGCCGGCGTGGACGCACACGGCGGACTTCGCCGAGGCGGTGGACCGGTACCGGTCGGCCGCCCGCATCCCGCAGGCCGCGTACGGCTCGATGGAGTACTTCCGGTGGGCCGGGCGCTCGCAGCTGCGCCCCGACGGGCTGCGCTACGCCCGGCGGATGTCCGCGCCGATCACCGCGCCGACCCTGCAGCTGCACGGGGAGGTCGACACCTGCGTGCTGGGCTCGACCGTCGCGGGCTCCGGCCGGTACGTGGCCGGCGCCTACGAGCTGCGGGAGCTGACCGGGATCGGCCACTTCCCGCAGGAGGAGGACCCGGACACGGTCACCCGCGCCCTGCTCTCCTGGGCCACCTGAGGGGACGGAACGGCCCCCTCGCAGGGCCCCGCCGCGAGCGGAGCGAGTGGTGGGGGGCGAGGGGGTCCTTCATTCGCAGGGGCCGGTGTCGACCGCCGCGGTCGCCGTCTGGCCGATCCGCCGGGCCTCGGCGACCTGCTGGGCGGTCAGCGCGTAGCCGGTGGTCGGGTCGGTGATCGCCGAGGCGAACACCACGCCGAGGACCCGGCCGCTGCTGTCGAACAGCGGTCCGCCGGAGTTGCCGGCCCGCACCTCGCCGTAGAGGGCGTAGACGTCGCGCTGCACGGTCCGCTCGTCCCGGAAGTCCGGCCCGCTGATCTCGCCGCGGTCCCGCACCCGCGCCGGCCCGACGAACAGCCCGCCGCCGCCGGGGTAGCCCATGATGATCGCGTCGGCGCCGAAGTCGACCGGGTCGGGGGCCCAGGTCAGCGGCACCTGCGGCAGGTCCGGCACGGCGAGGACGGCGACGTCGACCTCCGGGTCCACGAACACCGGGATGGCCTCGTACTCCTCGCCCTCGGCCGTGACCACCGGCTCGCTCACGCCGGCCAGCACGTGCGCGTTGGTCATGACCCGCTCGGGCGCGTAGACGAAGCCGGAGCCGTCGATCTGCCGCGAGCAGGAGCCGGCCACGCCGCGGATCTGCACCACCGACCCCTGCACGTCCGCCACGACCGTGCTGTCGCGCAGCGCCGGGTCGGGGGCGGGCACGTCGCGCACCTCGGTGGGGGTCAGCGGGTCGAGGACGTCGGGCAGCCCGCGCCGCTCGATCGCCTCCCGCAGCTGGTCGTAGACCGCCCGCACCCCGTCGGGGACGCTCGCGTCGACCGCCTTGACCAGCGCCGACTGCCGCACCTGGTTGGCCACCTCGGGGAACGGGGCGGTGGCCAGCGGGGTGGCCACCATCCACGCCACGAGCAGCACCGCGACCGCCGACAGCGCCGCCCCGGCGACGGAGTCGACGACCTTGGCCGGCTCCCACGTCACCCGGCTGCGCACCGCCCGCCCGATCGCGCCGGCCAGCAGCTGCCCGAGCAGCGCCCCGGCGAGGACGACGACGAGCGCGGCGAACACCCGCGCCACCGGGGAGGCGTCGACGCTGTCGGCCACGGCCCCGGACAGCTGGGCGCCGACGACCGCCCCGCCGAAGAACCCGAGGAAGGACGCGGCCGAGACCAGCAGCCCCTGCCGGAAGCCGGAGAACGCGAACGCCAGCGCCAGGACGATGACGACGAGGTCGACGAAGGACACGGCCTCAGGTCACCCCGCGACCGTCATGGTGCCGACCTGCCCGAGCTGGATGTGGAAGCTGCAGTCGAAGGGGTAGTCGCCGACCGCGGTGACCTCGAACTCGATCGTGTCGCTCTCCCCCGGCTGCAGCAGCGGGATCTCCTCGTCGATCTCGGCGACGCCGGCGCCGGGCGTGAAGCGGAAGTTGTGCACCATCTGCTCGGCGGTGTTGCGCACGGTGACGCGCACCCGCCCGGGGGAGACGGTGAAGGCGTCGGGCACGAAGACGTAGTCGTCGGGGGTCTCGAGGGTGATCTCCTGGACCCCGTCGGGGGCGGTGGTCACCGAGCCCGGCGCCGCCGCGCCCGAGGAGGACGCCGCTCCCCCGCCGCCGTCGTCGTCCCCGCCGCACCCGGCGAGCGCGACCGTGGACAGCACGAGGCCGGCGGCCAGCACCGCCCCCCGCCGGGCCGTGCGCCGCCGCAGCAGGCCGGCTTCGCTCATCGCCCGGGAACCGTACGCGCCGCGGCGTCGCCCTGCCCGTGATCGGCGACCGTCGGCGCGGCGGCGTCCTCGGTCCCGCCCTGCTCCACCGAGCCCGGCACCCGGCCGGGCCGGATCTTCTCCGGGTCGATCGGCCGGACGTCGGTGACGTCCCACGGGCGGGCGAGCCCCGAGGCCTCGAGGATCGCCTCGAGCACCCCGGCGGTGAACCCCCAGACCTCCATGTCCGCCACGGCGAACGCCGGCCCCAGGAACCCGGCGGGGTGCTTGAGCCGGTAGCGGTTGGCCGGGTCGGCGAGCTCGGCCAGCGGCACGCGCGCCACGCGGGCGACCTCCCGGGGGTCGCCGACGACGACCTCCGAGGGCTCGTCCCACCAGGCGACGACCGGGACGACGAGGTTGTCCGAGGGGCCCAGGAACAGCTCGGGCAGCGTGCCCAGCACCCGGACGCCGGCCGGGTCCACCCCGGCCTCCTCCTCCGCCTCGCGCAGCGCGGTGCCCACCGGGTAGTCGTCGCCGGGGTCGGCGCCGCCGCCGGGGAACGCCGGCTGCCCGGCGTGGGTGCGCAGGTGCGCGGACTTCTCGATGAGCAGGACGTCGGGGCCGTGCGGGCCCTCGCCGAAGAGCACCAGCACCGCGGAGCGGCGGGCGGTGGCGGTGCGCTCCTGCATGCGGTGGCGCAGCGGCAGGTCCCGGGCCGAGGCCATCAGCCGCCGCAGGAACTCCGGCAGGTCGCCGTCCGGGTCGCTCACCGCGTCGCCCGCACCGTGGCTCACAGCTGGATCCCGAGGTGCTCGGCGACCAGTGCGGCCAGCTCGTCGACCGAGTCGACCGGACCGACCTGCACGAAGGCCACGCCGCCGTCGGCGTCGAGGAAGTAGGTGTAGGGCAGCGCGCCGATGCCCAGCTCGGCCATCAGGTCGCCGTCGCCGTCGAAGGCGGAGGGGAAGGTGGCGTCGGCCTCCTCGGCGAAGGACTCGGCCTGCGGCGCGCCGTCGCGGCTGATCACGCCGACCACGCCGAGCCGGTCGCCGGCCCGGTCGGCCAGCCCCTGCACGAGCGGGAGCTCCTCGCGGCAGGGGCCGCACCAGCTGGCCCAGAGGTTGACCACGGTCGGGACGCCGGGCGCGCGGGCGAGGTCGAGGGTGCCGCCGCCGGGGCAGTCGAACTCCAGGGCGGGGAGGGTCTCCTCGCCCTGGGCCGGCCGCTCGGGCTGCTCGGCGCACGCCGCCATCACCGTGTCCGCGAAGGCCGGCTCGGGTGGGGTGTCGCCGCCGTCGTCGTCCGCCGTGCACCCGGCGAGGACGGCGACGGCGGCCAGCGCCGCCCCGGCGAGGGCGCGCCTCACTCGGTGTCCGAGGCGGCCGGGGTCTTCACCAGCTCGACCGCCTTCTCCGGGTCGGTCGGGCCGATGCCGTACGAGGGGCACCAGCGGGCCAGCCCGCACGCGCCGCACGCCGCCTTCTTCGCGTGGCAGACCCGCCGCCCGTGGAAGATCACGCGGTGGCTGAACGTGGTCCACTCGCGCTTGGGGATCAGCTCGGCGATCTCGGCCTCGACCTTCACCGGGTCCTCCTCCGCCGTCCACCCGAAGCGACGGACCAGCCGGCCGAAGTGGGTGTCGACGGTCAGGCCGGGGACGTCGAAGGCGTTGCCGAGGACGACGTTCGCCGTCTTGCGGCCCACCCCGGGCAGGGTGACCAGGTCGGCCATGCGGCCGGGGACCTCGCCGTCGAACCGCTCGACCAGCGCCTGCGCCAGCCCGAGCACCGAGTTCGCCTTGGCCCGGAAGAAGCCGGTGGGCTTGAGGATCTCCTCCAGCTCCGCGCGGTCGGCGCCGGCGAGCGCGACCGGGTCCGGGTACCGGGCGAACAGCCGCGGCGTCACCTTGTTCACCATCTTGTCGGTGGTCTGCGCCGACAGCACGGTCGCGACCAGCAGCTCGAAGGCGTTGGTGAAGTCGAGCTCGCAGTGCGCGTCGGGGTGGATGACGGCCAGCTCGCGGGCCATCCGCCGGGCCCGCCGGGTGCGCGCCAGCGGCGTCTCGTCGGGGTCGTACGGCACGCCGCCGCGGGCCGCGGTGCGGCGCGCCGGCGCGGATCGGGGCGGGACGGGGCGTGCGTAGGCCGGCGAGGACACGCGATCGAGGGTATGCGGCGGGGCTGACGGCGCGGACGTGCGATCATCGCCGACGGCACCGCCCCGGGCATGGAGGCCCGACACGGGGGTAACGGAATGGACGGGCGTCACAGGCGTCGTCGTTCCCGGACCGGAAGAGGAGGTACCGGTGGTCGCCCTCGTCGTGATCCTGTTCCCGCCGCTGCTCATCGCCTTCCTGCTGGTGATGGAGCGCGTGGAGGAACCGCTGCGGCGCCCGACGAGCCCGCGCGAGGTCGCGGACTTCGTCGACACCGCCACGCCCGGCGAGGTGGAGACGCTGACCAACTCCGGCGTGGGCCGGGCGATGGGCCGCTGGCGGCGTCGCCGCCGCGTGAAGCGCGCCACTCCCCCGCTGGTCTGACGAAGGACTTCGTCCTCCTCACCCCTCGCGAGCTCGGGGCGAGCCTCGGGACGGGGCCTGGCTCACCCCTCCGGGGTGGGCCTCCGTGCCCGATCGGGTGACCGCGCGCACAGCCCCACTAGACTCGCCCCGAGATCGGCGACCGCTGCCCGTGTGCGGCCCTCGCCGGTGCGGAACGCCGTGTGTGCCGAGCGATCGGTCGAGAGGACGCGTAGTGGACGAGGTGCTGGCCCAGTCCGGGCTCTTCCAGGGGCTGTCGGAGGAGGCCGTGACACCGGTCATCAGCCGGCTGGAGACGATCACCCTGCCCCGGGGCCGGGTCGTCTTCAACGAGGGCGAGCCGGGCGACAGCCTGTACATCGTCATCTCGGGCAAGATCAAGCTGTCCAAGCGGTCCCCCGACGGTCGCGAGAACGTGCTGGCCGTGATGGGCCCGTCCGACCAGTTCGGTGAGCTGTCCGTGTTCGACCCCGGCCCGCGCACCGCTACGGCGACCGCGGTGACCGACGTCAAGCTGGCCCGCATGCCGCAGACGGTGCTGCGGCCGTGGATCGACAGCCACCCGGAGATCGGCGAGAAGCTGCTCCAGGTCCTGGCCCGCCGCCTGCGCCGCACGAACGACTCGGTCGCCGACCTGATCTTCACCGACGTCCCCGGCCGCGTGGCCAAGGCGCTGCTGCAGATGGCCGACCGGTTCGGCAGCCGCGAGAGCGACGGGCTGCGGGTCAAGCACGACCTGACCCAGGAGGAGCTGGCCCAGCTGGTCGGCGCCTCCCGCGAGACCGTGAACAAGGCGCTGGCCGACTTCGTGCACCGCGGCTGGATCCAGCTGCAGGGCAAGTCGGTCGTCGTCCTCGACGAGGACCGCCTGCGCCGCCGCGCCCGGTAGACAGGGGCTCGACCCGGCGGACCGATCGCGGGGCCCGGAGGGCTCCCGATCGGGACGCCGCGCAGGGCTCAGCGCAGGCCGGGGACGGCCCCTGGCCGCGGTGTGATCCGGAGGATCACGAAGGCAGTGGCACCACCAGGCGCAGGCGTGTCCCGTCGGGGAGCACGGCCCAGGTGCCGTCGGCGGTCTTGTCGAACCGCGGGGTGATCGGGTGCAGCGGCTCCGGCGGGGCGCCGGCCAGGACCGCGGCGACGTCGGGGTAGCGCTCCAGCTGGCCGAGGGTGTGCAGGGTCGGCGGGAGCATCGGCCGCAGGCCCGCCGACGCCTCGTGCAGCGCCGCCGACGGCGTCAGCCAGACCGCCTCGTCGGCCTCGCCGGACACGTGGCGGGCGACCTGCCCCTCCGGCAGCGCGGCGGCGAAGAACTTGGTGTCGTAGCGCCGCGGCTCGCTCGGCGGGGCGATCCAGTGGGCGTAGGGCCGCAGGAGGTCCGACCGCAGCACCAGCCCGCGCGAGGAGAGCAGCTCGGCCAGGGAGAGCTCCCGGGCCAGCAGGGCCTGCCGCTGCGCCTCCCAGTCGTCGCCCGCCACGTCCGGGACGACGGCGTCCGCCGTCCCCGCGAGCAGGACGCCGGCCTCCTCGAACGTCTCGCGCACCGCGGCGCAGACCAGCTCCCGGGCCAGCCGCTCGTCGCAGCCCAGGGCGGTGCCCCACGCCGCCGGCGAGGGCCCGGCCCACGCCACCTCCACGTCGCCGTCGCGCGGGTCGACGCCGCCGCCGGGGTAGGCGGTCATGCCGCCGGCGAAGGGCATGCCCCGTGTCCGGCGCAGCAGGTAGACCTCGAGCCCGGCGGTGCCGTCGCGCACCAGCAGGACGGTGGCGGCCTGCCGCGGTGTCGCCGGCTGCGTCGGCGTCCCGGTCACCGGATCTCGACGGTGAGCTCGACCTCGACGGGCGCCCCGAGGGGCAGCTCGGCGACGCCGACGGCGCTGCGGGCGTGCTGGCCGGCCGGCCCGAACACCTTGCCCAGCAGCTCGCTGGCGCCGTTGACGACGCGGGGCTGGCCGGTGAAGCCCTCGGCGCTGGCGACGTAGCCGACGACCCGGACCACGCGGACGATCGAGTCGAGCCCCACCAGCTCGTCGATGGCGGCCAGCGCGTTGAGCGCGCAGACCTTGGCGTCGTGGGCGGCGTCCTCGACGTCGACGGACCCGCCGACCTTGCCGGTGCGCCGCAGGCCGCCGTCGACGAACGGCAGCTGGCCGGAGGTGAAGACCAGCTGGCCGCTGCGGACCGCGGGCACGTAGGACGCGACGGGCGCGGCCACCGGGGGCAGCCGGACGCCGAGCTCGGCCAGCCGCGCGGTCCAGCTCCGGGTCTGAGGGGCGGTCACGGCGGGCTCAGCTCACCGGGCGCTTGAGGTAGGCCACGAGCTGCTCGGCACCGCCCGGGCCGGGCAGCACGGTGACCAGTTCCCAGCCGTCGACCCCCCACGAGTCCAGGATCGCCTTGGTGTTGTGGATCAGCAGGGGGATGGTGGCGTACTCCCACCGCTGCCGGGCTTCGCTCATGGGACGCGACGCTAGCGCAGTCGCACGACTCTGCCCCGGCCCCGGCCCCGGCCCCGGTGCAGGGGCCCGGCACGAGCGCGCGAGTGCTGGGGGGCACGGGGGTCCTTACCCTTGCCCAGGTGACCACCGACCCCTTCCCCGTGCGCTGCCACGTGGTGTCCGGCAAGGGCGGGACCGGCAAGACGACCGTGGCCGCCGCACTCGCCCTCGCCCTGGCCGCCGACGGCCGGCACGTGCTGCTCGTCGAGACCGAGGGGCGGCAGGGCATCGCGCAGCTGTTCGACACCGCGCCGCTGCCCTACGAGGAGCGCCGGGTCGCGGTGGCGCGCGGCGGCGGCGAGGTGAAGGCGCTGGCCATCGACGTCGAGGAGGCCCTCCTCGAGTACCTGGAGATGTTCTACAACCTCCGCCGCGCGGGACGGGCGCTGCGGAAGATGGGCGCCATCGACTTCGCCACCACGATCGCCCCGGGCCTGCGGGACGTGCTGCTCACCGGGAAGATCAAGGAGGCGGTCACCCGCCGCAAAGACGGCCACCGCGTGTACGACGCCGTCGTGGTCGATGCACCGCCCACCGGGCGGATCACCCGCTTCCTGGGCGTCACCGGCGAGATGGCCGACCTGGCCCGCTCCGGCCCGATCAAGACCCAGAGCGACGGCGTGATGGCGGTGCTGAAGTCGCCGCAGACGGCGGTGCACCTGGTGACGCTCCTGGAGGACATGCCGGTGCAGGAGACCGCCGACGCCATCGCCGACCTCACCGCCGCCGGGCTCCCGGTCGGCTCGGTGATCGTGAACATGGCGACCGAGCCCGTCCTGCCCGCCGGGAGCCTCGCCGCGGCCGCCGCCGGACGGCTGACCGGCGCCGACCTCGCGCCGGCCCTGGCCGCCGCCCACCTCCCCGACGGCGCCGCCCTGGCCGACGCGCTGGCGGCGGAGGCCGTCGAGCACGCGCAGCGGTGGGCCGCGCAGGACGCGCTGCGCGGCCAGGTCGCCGCGCTCGGCCGCCCGACCGTGGAGCTGCCGCTGCTGACCGGGCCGATCGACCTGTCCTGCCTCTACGAGCTGGCCGAGCGGCTGGAGGAGCACCTGGGCGCCGAGGTGGCGGCGTGAGCGCCGAGCCGACGGAGGCCGCGGAGCCGGCGCGGCGGACCGGCGGGCGGCAGGCCCCGCTGCGGCCCGCCCTGCCGATGGACCTCGCCGCCCTCATCGAGGACCGCGACACCCGGATCCTCGTGTGCTGCGGCGCGGGCGGCGTGGGCAAGACGACGACGTCGGCGGCGCTGGCCCTGGCCGCGACCGAGGCCGGCCGCACCGTCGTCGTCCTCACCATCGACCCGGCCCGCCGGCTGGCCCAGTCCCTGGGGCTGCAGGAGCTGGACAACGAGCCGCGGCGGGTCGACGTCCCCGGGGCCGAGGGCGAGCTCCACGCGATGATGCTGGACATGAAGCGGACGTTCGACGACGTCGTCGCCGCCCACTCGACGCCCGAGCGGGCGGAGCAGATCCTGGCCAACCCCTTCTACCAGTCGCTGTCGTCCTCGTTCGCCGGGACGCAGGAGTACATGGCCATGGAGAAGCTGGGTCAGCTGCGGGCCACCGACAAGTGGGACCTCATCGTCGTCGACACCCCGCCGTCGCGGTCGGCGCTGGACTTCCTCGACGCGCCCAACCGGATGGGCCGCTTCCTCGACGGCACGATGATCCGGCTGCTCACCGCCCCGGCCCGGGCCGGCGGGCGGGCGGGCATCCGGCTGGTCGGCGCGGGCTTCATGGTGTTCAGCCGGATCATCAGCAAGATCCTCGGCGGGCAGCTGCTGCGCGACATCTCCGCGTTCGTCTCCGCGCTCGACACGATGTTCGGCGGCTTCCGCGAGCGGGCGACCGCCACCTACGAGCTGCTGCGCCGGCCGGGCACCTACTTCGTGGTCGTCGCGACCCCGGAGCCCGACGCGCTGCGCGAGGCCTCCTACTTCGTCGACCGGCTGTCGGCCGAGGGCATGCCGCTGGCCGGGCTCGTGCTCAACCGCACGCACCCGCCGGCCAGCACCGCGCTGAGCGCCACCCGCGCCGAGGCGGCGGCCGAGGAGGTCGCCGAGGCCGGCGGGGAGGGCGCCGAGCTCGCCGCCGGCGCGCTGCGCGTGCACGCTGAGCGGATGCAGCTGGCCACCCGCGAGCAGCGGCTGGCCGACCGCTTCACCAGCGCCCACCCCGAGGTGCCCGTGCGCACCGTCCCGGCCGCCGCCGGCGACGTCCACGACCTCGGCGGGCTGCGGGTGATGGCCGCCGAGCTGACCGGGCCGGACGGCGACACGCCGACCGGTGTGCCGAGGACGAGGGTGCTGCCCGCGCGCCGCGGCTGATCCGGGCGTCGCCGCGGCGCGGCACCGTACATTCGTCGGCGATGTCGACTACTGCCGCCCCCCAGCGCTCCGTCGTCCTGGCGAAGCTCGCGGGGTCCATCGTCCTGGCCGGCGCCCTGCTGGCCGGCATGCTGCTGCCCTTCGTGGGCGGAACCGGTCTCGTGGCGCGCAACTCCGCGTCGCTGCTGGACGCCCTGCCGGTCGAGCTCACCGACGCCACCCCGGCCGGCAACAGCCGCGTGCTGGCCGCGGACGGCTCGCTGATCACGATGTTCTACGAGCACGACCGGACCGTGGTCACCCACGACCAGATCGCGCCCGTGATGAAGCAGGCGCTGGTCGCGATCGAGGACTCGCGCTTCTACGAGCACAACGGCCTGGACGTGCAGGGCACCCTGCGCGCGCTGGTGACCAACGTCGCCGCCGGGGACGTGCGCGAGGGCGGCTCGACGATCACCCAGCAGCTGGTCAAGCAGACGCTCATCGAGACGGCCGAGAGCGCCGAGGAGATCGCCGCCGCCCAGGAGCAGGACGGCACCGCCGGCGTCTCCCGCAAGCTGCGCGAGGCCCGCCTGGCGCTCGCCCTGGAGGAGACCTACTCCAAGGACGAGATCCTCACCCGCTACCTGAACATCGTGTACTTCGGCAACGGCGCCTACGGCATCCAGGCCGCCGCCCAGCGCTACTTCAGCGTCAACGCCGCCGACCTCACCCTCCCCCAGGCGGCGATGCTGGCCGGGCTGGTGCAGAGCCCCACGAACGACGACCCGATCAACAACCCGGAGAACGCCCAGGTCCGCCGCGACCAGGTGCTCGACCGGATGCTCGACCAGGGGCTGATCCAGCAGGCCGACCACGACGCGATCGCCGGCACCCCGGTCGCCGTGGTGCCCGGCCAGTCGCCGCCCAACGGCTGCATCGACGCCGCGATCGGCGGCTTCTTCTGCGCCTACCTCGAGCAGTACCTGACCAACACGCTGGGCATCAGCCAGGACCAGCTGCAGAACGGCGGCCTGACGATCCAGACGACGCTGCGGCCGGACATGCAGGCCGCCGGCGACCAGGCCGTGCTCAACACGCTGCCGATGGGCGACGAGCTGGCGGGCATGTACACCGCCGTCGAGCCGGGCACCGGCCGGGTGCTGGCGATGAGCGTGAACCGGCGGTTCGGCTGCGACCAGCCCGAGTGCGAGTCGGTGGTGCTCAACACCGCCTACAGCCAGGGCGCGGGCTCGACGTACAAGACCTTCACCGCGGCCGCCGCGCTGGAGCAGGGGTACTCGCAGTACTACACGATCACCACGAGCGACCCCTACGTCTCGCGGGTGTACCGCAACGGCGGCCGGCCGTACTCGGTCGGCAACGCGGGCAACTACCCGAACACGCTGGACATGGAGCGGGCGCTCTACATGTCCTCGAACACCTACTTCCTCGCCCTCGAGGACGCGCTGGGCAGCGTGGAGGCCCCGGTGCGGATGGCCGAGCGCATGGGCATGAACTTCCTGGCGACGCCGGCCGACCAGATCATCGAGGAGAACCGCGGCTCGTTCACCCTCGGCGCCGAGGCGACCAGCCCGCTCGACCTGGCCAGCGCGTACTCGACGCTGGCCGCCAACGGCACCCAGTGCGACCCGCGACCGGTGGAGCAGGTGCTCGACCGCAACGGCGAGCCGCTGCTCGACGACGACGACCAGCCGGTGGTGCGCAACGACAACTGCACCGCCCAGGCCATCCCGCCGGGCGTCGCCACCACGCTGAACCAGATGCTGCGCAAGGACGTCGAGCCGGGCCACAGCGGCCAGACCGGCGCCCGCGCCTACGTCCCGGGGCACCAGATCGCGGGCAAGACCGGGACGTCGCAGAGCAACTTCTCCGTGGCCTTCGTGGGCTACACGCCGCAGTACACCGCCAGCGTCATGGTGCTGAACCCCAAGCGGAACCAGAACGTCGGCGGCTTCGGTGGCGGCAAGGGCGCGACCATCTGGCACGACGCGATGCAGCCCATCCTCAGCAACCAGCCGATGGTGCCGTTCCCGGCGGCCGACCCGGTGGTGCAGAACGGCAACACCCGCGCGGTGCCGAGCTGCTCGACGGTGAGCGGCTGCCAGTCGGCGCTGACCTCGGCCGGGTTCCGGTTCCAGGTCGAGGAGGTCGACAGCGACCGGGCCGAGGGCACCGTGGTCGGCACCAGCCCGTCGGCCGGCTCGCGCGCGGTCGAGGACCAGGTCGTGACCATCCAGGTGAGCAACGGCTCGGCCTACGTCGAGCCGGCGCCGGAGCCGACCACGACCACCCCGACCACGGCTCCACCCGCGGACGGCGGGGGCGGCACCGCGAACGGCGGTGGCAACGGCAACGGCGGCAACGGCGGGCCCGGCAACGGCGGGGGCAACGGGAACAGCGGCCCGGGCGGGGGCGGCGGCTGACGCCGCTGCCCGTCCCCCGACCTCGCGCGCCCCGCCGGATCCCGGCGGGGCGCGCGGTCGTTCAGGCGAGCTGCCGACGGACCTCGGCGACCACCCGCGAGCCCTCGGCCCGGCCCGCGACCGCCGCGGTGGCGGCGCCCATGACCCGGCCCATGTCCTTCATGCCACCGGCGCCGGTCGTCGTGATGACGTCGGCGACCAGGGCGGCCAGGTCGGCGTCGTCGAGCTGCGCGGGCAGGTAGTCGGCCAGCACGCCCTCCTCGGCCCGCTCCCGCTCGGCCTGCTGGTCGCGGCCCGCCCCGGCGAACGCCTCGGCCGCCTCCCGGCGCTTCTTCGCCTCCCGGCGGACGACGGCCTGGACCTCGGCGTCGGAGAGCTCCCGCGCCTCCTTGCCGCTGACCTCCTCCGCGCTGACCGCGGCGAGCACCATCCGCAGCGTGGCGGTGCGCAGCTCGTCGCGGGCCTTCATGGCGCTCGTGAGGTCGGCACGGAGCCGGTTCTTCAGGTCGGTTGCGGCGTCGGACACGTCACCAGCCTGACACGGCCGGCCCCGCCCTCCGTCACACGCCCGAGTGCGGCGGGGCCCGTACCCTGGTCGGACATGCGCTGGTACACCGCCGCCCCCGCCGTGGCCCTGGGCTCCGGAGCGGCCACGCTGGCCTACGCCGGCCTCTACGAGCGGACCCGCTGGACGCTGCGCCGCTTCGACGTCCCGGTGCTGGCCCCCGGCTCCGCGCCGCTGCGGCTGCTGCACGTCTCCGACGTCCACATGACCGCGGGCCAGCACTCCAAGCAGGAGTGGCTGGCCGGCCTCGCGGGCCTGCGCCCGGACCTCGTCGTGGACACCGGCGACAACCTCGCCGGGCAGGACGCCGTCCCCCCGACGCTGCGGGCGCTGGACGGGCTGCTCGACGTCCCCGGGGCCTTCGTGACGTCGTCCAACGACTACTACGCGCCCAAGCCGAAGAACCCGCTCAAGTACTTCAAGAAGAAGCACAAGCGGGTGCTGGGCGACCCGCTCCCGTGGCGCGACCTGCGCGACGGCTTCACCCGGCGCGGCTGGCTGGACCTCACCAACCGCCGCGGCGAGCTCACCGTCGACGGCCGGCGGATCGTGTTCGCCGGGCTGGACGACCCGCACCTGAAGCGCGACCGCTACGACGAGGTGGCCGGGCCGGCCGACCCGACCGCCGACCTGCGCATCGGGGTGGTGCACGCCCCCGAGCCGCGGGTGCTCGACCGGTTCGCCGCCGACGGCTACGACCTGCTGCTGTGCGGCCACACCCACGGCGGGCAGCTGCGGGTGCCCGGCTTCGGCGCGCTGGTGACCAACTGCGGGCTGGACCGTGCCCGGGTCCGCTGGGTGAGCCGCTGGACCGAGCCGACGCCGCAGCGGCCCAACGGCACGTGGCTGCACGTCTCCGCCGGTCTCGGGACCAGCCCGTACGCGCCCGTGCGGTTCGCCTGCCCGCCGGAGGCGACGCTGCTGACCCTGACCGCGCGCCCGGCCTGAGGAAGGACCCCGTCCTCCTCGTCCCTCGCCCGCTCGGGACGGGTCTCCGGACGGGGCCGACGGCGGGGACCCTGCAGGGGGGCCGCAGCAGACGGAAGGTAGAGTGGTCGCCGCACGCCTCGGGGTGTGGCGCAGCTTGGTAGCGCGCGTCGTTCGGGACGACGAGGCCGCAGGTTCAAATCCTGTCACCCCGACCAGTTCAGGGGCCGCCGGAAGGCGGCCCCTGACTCGTTCCCGGGCCGGTTTCCGAGACGGTTCCGGTTGGCACGGCCTCCGGGCGGGCACCGGGGAGCCCGATGACCGAGTGGTTGCTCCTCCTCGCCGCCGTGCTGCTGACCCTGGCCACCGGCTTCTTCGTCGCCGCCGAGTTCTCCCTCACCACCGTGGACCGGGGGCGGGCCGAGGAGGCCGCGCAGGCCGGGGACCGCGGCGCCGGAGGCGTGGTCACCGCGCTGCGCACGCTGTCGACCCAGCTGTCGGCCGCGCAGCTGGGCATCACGATCACCACGCTGGTCGTCGGCTACCTGGCCGAGCCCGCCCTCGGCCGGCTGCTGCACGGCCCGCTGGAGTCGCTCGGGCTGCCCGAGGGCGCGGTGACCGGGGTGTCCTACGGCCTGGCCATCGCGCTGGCGACCGCGCTGCAGATGTGGCTGGGCGAGCTCGGCCCGAAGAACCTGGCCATCGCCAACCCGCTGCGGGTCGCCGCCGCCGTGGCGCCGGGCATGCGCGCCTTCACCACGGCCACCGGCTGGCTCGTGCACGCGCTGCAGCGGCTGGCCAACGCGATCGTGCGCCGGCTGGGCTTCGAGCCGCGCGAGGAGCTCGACTCCGCCCGCGGCGCCGACGAGCTCGCCGCCGTCGCCCGCCGCTCGGCCGCCGAGGGCGACCTCTCCCCTGTCGCCGCCCGGCTGCTCACCCGCTCGCTGGGCCTGCGCGACAAGTACGCCACCGACGTCATGACCCCGCGGACCCGGCTGTGGACGGTCAGCTCGGACGCCACCGCGGCCGACGTCATCCGCGCGGCGACCGAGTCGGGCAACTCCCGCTTCCCCGTCTACGGCTCCGACCTCGACGAGGTCACCGGCATCGTGCACGTCAAGCACGCCGTCGCCGTCCCCGAGGCCGAGCGGGACCGGCGGACGGCGGGCGAGCTCGCCGTCCCGCTGCTGGCGGTCCCCTCCTCCCTGCACTTGGAGCGCCTGCTGGACATGCTGCGCGAGCAGGGGCTGCAGGTGGCGCTGGTCGTCGACGAGTGGGGCGCCACGCACGGCCTGGTCACCCTCGAGGACATCGTCGAGGAGCTGGTCGGCGAGATCACCGACGAGACCGACCGGCCGCTGCGCACCCTGCGCCGCATCGACGAGGACCACTGGCTGCTGTCGGGCCTGCTGCGCCCCGACGAGGTCCTGGACCGCACCGGCATCGGCATCCCCGAGGGCCGCTACGAGACGCTCGCCGGGTTCCTCACCGAGCAGCTGCAGCGGCTGCCGGCGGTCGGCGACCGGGTGGAGGTCCCCGGCGCCTGCCTCACCGTGGAGACGCTGGACGGACGGCGGGTCGCCCGCGTGCGCGCCGAGCGGGTGCCCGAGGCCGCCGAGACCGAGGAGGTCGCGGCATGAGCGACGTCATCAGCCTGCTGGTCCTGGTGGCGCTGCTGCTGGGCAACGCGTTCTTCGTGGCCGCGGAGTTCGCGCTGGTCTCCGTCCGCGCCGACCAGCTCGAGCCCCGGGCCGAGGCCGGCTCCCCGCGGGCGGCCAAGGCGCTCGCCGCGCTGCGCAACGTCTCCAAGATGATGGCCGCCGCGCAGCTGGGCATCACGCTGTGCTCGCTGGGCCTGGGCGCCGTCGGCGAGCCGGCCGTGGCGCACCTGATCGAGAAGCCGCTGCACGCCCTGCACGTCCCCGAGGGGCTGCTGCACCCGATCGCGCTGGTGATCGCCCTGTCGCTGGTGACGGTCCTGCACATGGTGCTCGGCGAGATGGTGCCCAAGAACATCACCATCGCCGGGCCCGACCGGGCCGCGCTCGTCCTCGGCCCGCCGCTGGCTGCCTTCGCCCGGCTGCTCACCCCGGTCATCTGGTTCTTCAACACGACGGCGAACGGCTTCGTGCGGCTGTTCGGCGTGACGCCCCGGGACGAGGTCGCGGCCAGCTTCGACGAGGCCGAGATCCGCTCGATGATCACCCAGTCGCGGCGCGAGGGCCGGCTCGGCCGGGAGGTCGGCGAGCTGGCCGCCGGCGCGCTGACGTTCGAGCAGCACGCGGTCGAGGACGTGCTCCTGCCGATCTCCGAGGTGGTGACCGTCCCGCGGACGACGACGCCGCGGCAGCTCGAGGAGGTCGTCGCCGAGCACGGCTTCAGCCGCTACCCGGTGCGCGGTGCCGACGGCGCCCTGGCCGGCTTCGTGCACGTCAAGGACGTCCTCGACGTCACCGGGGACGCCCGGGACCGGCCGGTGCCCGACGCCGACGTGGTCCCGCTGGTGCCGCTGGCGCCGGGGAGCGGGCTGCCCGACGTGCTCTCCGAGATGCGCACGCAGGGGGCGCACCTGGGCGTCGTCGGCCCGCCCGGGGCGCCGGTGGGCATCGTGGCGCTGGAGGACGTGCTCGAGCTGCTGATCGGCGACGTCCGGGACGCCGCGGCCGACCTCGCGTCCACCGCGGCACCCCGGGCCGGCGCCGGGACGGGGGCCGGTGCCGGGGGAAGATGACCGGGTGAGTGCCTCCCCGGCGTCCCCCGCCTCGCCGTCCCCCTCGCCGTCGTCCCCCTCGCCGTCGTCTCCCTCCGCGTCCGCCCTCCCGCCGGAGGTCACCGCCCGCTGGCAGGCCCGCTTCCGCGCGCCGCGGGTGAGCCTGCCCGACTGGGCCCTGGAGGCACCGCACCGCAGCCTGTACTCCTCCGACGTCAGCGGGGTCGTCGAGCAGTACGCGTGGGACCGCACCACCGACGTCCACCGGCAGGTGACCGACCGGCCCAACGGCACGCTGATCGCGACCCTCTCCCCCGACGGCGAGACGATCTGGTGGTTCGCCGACACCGACGGCGACGAGTTCGGCGTCTGGATGGTGCAGCCCTTCACCGGCGGCGAGGACCGGGTGGCGCTGCCCGACGTCGGCCCGGCCTACCCCGCGGGGCTGGAGATCGGCGACACCGTCGTGGCGGTCGGCCGGTCGACCGACGACGGCAGCGAGCTGTGGCTGGCCCCGGCGGACGGTCCGGCCCGCGTCGTCTACCGGCACCCCGACCCCGCCTCGGTCGACGCGCTGACCTACGACGAGGACCTGCTGGTCGTGTCGCACTCCGAGCACGGCGACCCCCGCTACCCGGCGCTGAGGGTGCTGCGGACCGCCGACACCACCCTCGAGGAGCCGGCGGTCGTCGCGGAGAAGTGGGACGGCGAGGGCCGCGGCCTGCACGCCCTGGAGTTCGCGCCGCTGGCCGGGGACCGGCGGCTGCTGGTCGGGCACGAGCGGCGCGGGCGCGAGGAGCTGCTGGTCTGGGACGTCGGCACCGACACCGAGACCGAGGTCGTGCTCGACCTGCCCGGCGACGTGACGGCCGGCTGGTACCCCGACGGGTCGGCGCTGCTGGTCGGCCACGACCACGCCGCCCGCAGCGAGCTGTACCGCTACGACCTGGCCACCGGGGCGCTGGAGCAGCTGGACACCCCGCGCGGCGTCGTCCGCGGGGCCACGGCGCGGCCGGACGGCACCGTGGAGCTCGCCTGGTCCTCCGCGGAGCGGCCCCCGGTGATCCGGCGGGCCGACGGGCCGGTCGTGCTGGCCGCGCCCGGCGAGGAGCCACCGGCGGCCTACCCGGTCGAGGACCGCTGGGTGCCCGGGCCCGGCGGCGACGTCCACGCGCTGCTGGTGCGGCCGGCCGGCGAGCCGCCGTACGCGACCGCCTTCCTGGTGCACGGCGGGCCCGAGGCCGCCGACGACGACTCCTACCGCGCCCGGCGGGCGGCGTACGTCGACGCCGGCTACGCGGTCGTGCACGTCAACTACCGGGGGTCCACCGGGTACGGCAGCGCCTGGCGGGACGCCCTCACCGGGCGGCCGGGCCCGACCGAGCTCGAGGACGTCGCCGCCGTCTACGACGCGCTCGTCGCCGAGGGCTTCCTCGACCCGTCGCGCGCCCTGCTGACCGGTGGCTCGTGGGGCGGGTTCCTCACCCTGCTGGGGCTGGGCACGCAGCCGGAGCGCTGGGCGGCCGGCATCGCCGAGGTGCCGGTGGCCGACTACCTGGCCGCCTACGAGGACGAGATGGAGGGCCTGCGGGCCTACGACCGCGCGCTGTTCGGCGGGTCACCCGAGGAGGTGCGCGACCGCTACGTCCGCTCCTCGCCGATCACCTACGTCGAGGAGGTCCGCGCCCCGGTGCTCGTGGTGGCCGGCGCCAACGACCCACGCTGCCCGATCCGGCAGATCGAGAACTACCTGGGCGAGCTGGACCGGCTGGGGAAGCCGCACGAGGTGTACCGGTTCGACGCCGGCCACGGGTCGCTGGTCATCGAGGAGACGATCCGGCAGGTCGAGCTGGCGCTGGACTTCGCGCTGCGCCACGTGCAGCCCTAGGTGGAGTGGGGGGGGGGGGGGGGGGGGGGGCGGCCCGCCCCCCCCCCCCCCCCCCCCCCCCCGGCCACCTGCTACCGGCACCCCGACCGGGCCACCGGGGTCTCCTGCGTCCGCTGCGGCCGGCCCATCTGCCCG
>NZ_JBJGZX010000036.1:0-45473 GCF_054050735.1 Blastococcus sp. SYSU D00813 | reverse complement strand
GGCCAGCCCCCCCGCCCTCGCCCGCCCGCGCCGACGCCGCCCCCCCCCCCGCGGCGCGGCGGCCCCCCCCCGCCCCCCCCCCGCCCCCGCCCCCCCCTCCACCCGGGCCGGCGGGACCCCTGGGACTGCTGGTCCGGCCGGGAACGGCTCCGGCGCGTGCGGGCCTTCCTGCGGCAGCTGCGCTCCTACACTCGGGCGCGTGGACACCGCCGTGACCGACCCCGTGGTGGGGATGGTCCTCGAGGGGCGCTACCGCCTCGAGGAGCGGCTGGCCCGCGGCGGCATGTCCACCGTCTACGCCGCCACCGACCTGCGCCTGGACCGCACGGTCGCGGTCAAGGTGATGGCCGAGCACCTGATGCACGACCCGTCCTTCGTCGACCGGTTCACCCGGGAGGCGCGGGCCGCGGCGATGCTCAGCCACCCCAACGTCGTGTCGGTCAGCGACCAGGGCAGCGACCAGGGCCTGGTGTTCCTGGTCATGGAGCTGGTCCGCGGCCGCACCCTGCGCGACCTGCTGCAGGCCCGCGGCCGGCTCACCGTCGGCGAGGCGTTCGCCGTCCTCGAGCCGGTGCTGTCCGGGCTGGCCGCCGCCCACCGGGCCGGCATCGTCCACCGCGACATCAAGCCGGAGAACGTGCTCATCGGGCACGACGGCGTGGTGAAGGTGGCCGACTTCGGCCTGGCCCGCGCCGTCGCCGGCACCGGGCAGACCAGCCACACCGGCGGCGTCCTCATCGGCACCGTCGCCTACCTCTCCCCCGAGCAGCTCGAGCGCGGCAAGGCCGACGCCCGCAGCGACGTCTACGCCGCCGGGATCGTGCTGTTCGAGATGCTCACCGGGCACCCGCCCTTCGGCGGCGACACCCCGCTCGCGGTCGCCTACCAGCACGTGCACCACGACGTCCCGACGCCGTCGGAGGAGGTCCCGGGGCTGGCCTGGCAGGTCGACGAGCTCGTCGCCCGCACGACCCGCCGCGACCCGGTGGTGCGGCCGCTGGACGCCGGCGCCTTCCTGGCCGACCTGGAGGACGTGCGCTCCGACGTCGGCATCCCCCGCGTCCCCGTGCCCACCGGCCGCAGCTCCGCCGGGCCGGACACCCTGCGGCCCACCAACCGGCCGACCCGCCCCCGGGCCACCGGCCCGCAGCGGCACCCCAGCACCCCCGGCGACGGCACCGAGGTCCTCGGCGGCGGCCGCCCGCGCGGCTCCCGGACCAGCATGCTGCCCGGCATGGGCTCCGGCCCCACGACCGACGTGGGCGGGGCCCGGCCCACCCCGCCCCGGCCGCGGCCCGGCGTGCCGGACTCCGTCCGCCGGCGCCGCGCCCGCCTGGCGATCGCCGTCGTCCTGCTGCTCGTCGTCACCGTCGGCGCCGTCGGCTGGTGGTTCGGCTCGGGCCGGTGGACGACGGTCCCCCAGCTCGTCGGCCTGGACCGCGAGGCCGCCGTGGGGCAGCTGCAGGAGGCCGGCCTCGAGCCGGACTGCTGCGAGGAGGTCTTCAGCGAGGAGGTGCCCGCCGGGCAGGTCATCGCCGCCGACCCGGCCGACGGCGACGCCATCCGTGGCACCGACGTCCGCCTCACCGTCTCCAAGGGTCCCGAGCGGTTCTTCGTCGAGGCCGCATGGGCCGGCCTGCCGATCGAGGACGTCCGCGCCCGGCTCGACGGCGTGCCCGTCGCCGTGACCGAGGTGCAGGACTACGACAACGAGGTCCCCGTCGGCCACGTGACCGGCTTCGACCCGGCGCCGGGCACGCCCATGCCCCGGGACTCCGCCCTGACCGTGTTCGTCAGCCGCGGGCACGAGCCCGTCGCGATCCCCGCGGTGGTCGGGGTGGCCGCCGACGACGCGCAGGACACCCTGGAGCAGCTCGGCTTCACCGTCGAGCGGACCACCGGCCGCAGCCCCGACGTGGAGACCGGCGAGGTCATGGCCGTATCGCCCGGCTCCGGCGAGGTCGTCGCGTACGGGAGCACCGTCACCGTCCAGGTGTCCGAGGGCCTGCCGCAGGTCGAGGTCCCCGACGTGCGCGGCATGGACGCCGACGAGGCCACCGAGCAGCTCGAGGCGCTGGGCCTGCAGGTCGAGGTGGACACCTTCATCGCGGGCTCGACCGTCCGCTACCAGAACCCCAGCGGCGGCACCGTCGAGTGGGGCACGACGATCAGGCTGCTGGTCACCTTCTGAGGGAGCACGTGCGCACACCCCGTGTCGCGCCGCCGGTCGGCGCGCACATCCAGATCAAGGGCGGGCTGGCCAAGGGCGGGCTGCCGTACACCGACGCCACCGGGGCCCGGGCCGTCCAGGTCTTCGTCGGCAACCCGCGCGGCTGGAAGCCGACCCCGGGCACCCCCGCCCAGGACGCCGCCTTCACCGCCGGCTGCGCCGAGCGCGGGATCCCGTCGTTCGTCCACACGCCGTTCCTGGTGAACGTCGGCTCCCCCACCGAGGCCACCGTCGAGGCCTCGATCGCGAGCATCGCGCACAACCTGGCCCGCGGCGCCGAGCTGGGCTGCGCCGGGGTGGTCGTGCACGCGGGCTCCGCCGTCGGCGAGGACCGGTACGACGACGCCCTCCGCCAGCTGCACGAGCGCCTGCTGCCGGTGCTCGACGCCGCGCCCGCCGACGGGCCGCGGCTGCTGATCGAGCCGACCGCGGGCGGCGGGAGGTCGCTGGCCGCCACGGTCGAGGACCTGGGCCCGTACCTGGCGGCGCTGGAGATGCACCCGCTGGTCGGCGTCTGCTTCGACACCTGCCACGCCTGGGCCGCCGGCCACGACCTGGCCACCCCCGGCGGGATGACGGCGACCCTGGACGCGCTGGAGGCCGCGGTCGGCCCCGGCCGGCTGGGGCTGGTGCACGCCAACGACTCCCTCGACGGGTGCGGGTCCAAGCGCGACCGGCACACCACGATCGGGGAGGGCCGGATCGGGGCGGCGCCGTTCGCGGAGCTGCTCGCGCACCCCTCGACGTCCGGCGTCCCGGTCGTCGTCGAGACCCCCAGCGAGGCCCACGGCACCCCGTGGGGCGGCCACGCCCGCGACATCGCGCTGCTGTGCGCCCTCCGCGACGGGACGGCGCTGCCGGAGGGCGGCGCGGCCGCCTGACCAGCGGCGGAGCAGTTCACCCACCAGTGACTCTTGGCACACAGGCAAGGCTGGGCTAACTTAGGCGGGCCTTCCCGTCGCAGCACCCAGGAGCGCGCCCGTGTACGTCTGCATCTGCTTCGCCGTCACCGAGGTCGAGCTGACCGGTGTCCTGGCCGCGGGCGCGCGGACCGAGGAGGAGGTCGGCGACGCCTGCGGCGCGGGCACCGGCTGCGGCAGCTGCCTCGACCGGATCTGCGACCGGATCAGCGCCGTCGACCCGCTGCACGGCCTCGCCGTGGCGGCCGCCGACGCCGCCTGATCGGCGCAAAACCGCAGGTGAGCCTACCCACAGCAAGGGTGACCTGAAGAGGTGGCACCCCCACGGCTCCGGTTAGCCTCGTCGCAGCCGGACCCCAGGGAGGACCCCATGCAAGGCGACGCTCGCGTCATCCAGATGCTCAACGAGCAGCTCACCAGCGAGCTGACCGCGATCAACCAGTACTTCCTGCACGCGAAGATGCAGGAGAACTGGGGCTACAACAAGCTCGCCGCGTACACCCGCAAGGAGTCCATCGAGGAGATGGTCCACGCGGAGCGGATCACCGAGCGCATCCTGTTCCTCGAGGGCCTGCCGAACTACCAGAAGCTGCTCGCCCTGCGCATCGGCCAGACCGTCCGCGAGCAGTTCGAGGCCGACATGGCCATCGAGCTCGAGGTCGTCGAGCGGCTGCGGCCCGCCGCCGCCTACTGCGACGAGGTCGGCGACCGGGTCACCAAGAACCTCTTCGAGGAGATCCTCCAGAACGAGGAGGAGCACATCGACTACCTCGAGACGCAGCTGCACCTGATGGACACCATCGGCGAGCAGCTCTACCTCGCCGGCCAGATCGACCACCCGACCACCGGCAACGGCTGACCGGACCCCGGCTGCCGCGGGCCCGTACCCCTGCCGGGGTGCGGGCCCGTCGTCGTCCCGGGCGTCTCGTCCGGCACTCCCGTCCCGCGTCCGCGTGGGAATCCGGCCGGGCCCGTCTCGTCGTGTTGGCTGCCGACGCCCCCGCCCCGGGGGTGCCGTCCGCCCGAGGAGTGCCCGTGTCCGTCCGCCGTCCCCTCGCCGCCCTCAGCGCGGCCCTGCTGACCTGCGCGGGTCTCGCCGCCGGCGTCGGCACCGCGTCCGCCGCGCCGTCCTCCCCGAGGGCCGACTACATCGTCACGCTGGCGGACGACGCCCCGCAGAGCGCCGCTCTCCAGCATGCACGAGGGCTGGGCGGGCGGATCGGTCACACCTACACGCACGCGCTCAACGGCTTCTCCGTGTCGCTGCCCGAGCGCGCGGCCGCACGCTTGTCCGACCTGCCCGGCGTCGTCGACGTCGAGCCGGTCGTCACGGTGCAGGCCAAGCCGCAGGCGGCCCCGGCACCCCCGGCGCTGTGGGGCCTGGACCGCATCGACCAGCGCACGCTGCCCCTGAGCGCCATGCCGTACGCCCCCGCGGCCACCGGCGGCAGCAACGTCACCGCCTACGTCGTCGACACCGGGATCAACGCCGGGCACGAGGACCTGAGGGGTCGCGTCCTGTCCGGCACCGACCTCGTGGACGCCCTCCCCGCCGACGACTGCAACGGTCACGGCACGCACGTCGCGGGGACCATCGGCGGGACCCGCCACGGTGTCGCCCCGGCGGTCACCCTGGTCCCGGTCCGCGTGCTCGACTGTGCCGGCAGCGGCACCAATGCCGACGTCGTCAAGGGTCTGGACTGGGCGGCCGGACACCATGTGGGAGGTCCCGCGGTCGCCAACCTGAGCCTCGGCGGCGGCGCCAGCACGGCCGTGGACGCGGCGGTGAACGGGCTCATCGCGGACGGCGTCACCGTCGTGGTGGCCGCGGGCAACGGCAACCAGGCCGGGCGTCCGCAGAACGCGTGCAACTACTCCCCCGCGCGCGTGCCGGCGGCGCTGACCGTCGCCGCCACCGACAGCACCGACACCGTGGCCTCGTTCAGCAACTACGGGACGTGCGTGGACCTGTACGCGCCCGGCGTCTCGATCACCAGCACCTGGTACGGGAACCCGACCGCCACGAGGACGATCAGCGGCACCTCGATGGCCAGCCCGCACGTCGCCGGCGCCGCGGCCGTGTACCTGACGGCGCACGCCGCGGCCTCCCCCGCGGACGTCGCAGCGGCGATCACCGGTACCGCCACCGGCGCCACGACCGCCGACGTCGTGCGGGGAGCACCGGCCGGCACGCCCAACCTGCTGCTCTTCGCCGGGGCCGACCTGGTGACCGCCGGCTCGACGGCCACCAGCTGAGCTCGGGGCCGGGTCGCCGCGAAGGGCGGCCCGGCCCACCCGGCGTCAGCGGTCGAGGAACTCGACCAGCACGTCCGCGGCGCGCTCCACGGCGGCCCGGTCCACGTCCAGGTGGGTGACCAGCCGCAGCTTCCGCGGGCCGACCTGCGACACCAGCACGCCCCGCGCCTTGGCCGCCTCGGCGACCACCGGCGCGGGGACGTCGTCGACCACGACGATGTTCGTCTCCACCCGCGCCTCGTCGACGCCCAGGCGCTTGGCCAGCACGCGGGCGTGCTCGTGGTCCTCGGCGAGCCGCTCGAGGTGGTGGTCCAGTGCGTACTGCCCGGCCGCGGCCAGCACGCCGACCTGGCGCATGCCGCCGCCGAGGCGCTTGCGCCACAGCCGGCCGGTCGCGATCCGCTCGGCGGAGCCCACCAGCACCGACCCGACCGGCGCGCCCAGGCCCTTCGAGAGGCACACCGAGGCCGTGTCGACCAGCCGGCCGTAGGTCTCCAGCGCCACGCCGGAGGCCACCGAGGCGTTGAACAGCCGGGCGCCGTCGAGGTGGACGGCGACGCCGTGGTCGCGCGCCCAGCCCGACAACCGCTCCAACTGGTCCAGCGGCTGGACCAGCCCGCCGCCGCGGTTGTGCGTGTTCTCCACGGCGATCGCCGCGGTGGCGGTCAGGTGCCAGTCGTCGCGGCCGCGCACCTGCTCGATGAGCTGGTCGGCGTCCAGCCGCCCGCCCGTGACCACCGTGCGGGTCGAGATGCCGAAGACGGCCGCGGCCGCGCCCATCTCGTAGGTGACGACGTGGGCGTCGGCGTCGCAGAGGACCTCCTGGCCCGGCTCGCAGACCAGCCGCATCCCGATCTGGTTGCCCATCGTCCCCGAGGGGACGAACAACGCGGCCTCGTGCCCGAGCAGGCCGGCGACCCGCTCCTCCAGTGCCCGGACCGTCGGGTCCTCGGCGTAGACGTCGTCGCCGACCTCCGCCTCGGCCATGGCCCGGCGCATGCCGGGCGATGGCCGGGTGACGGTGTCGGAGCGGAGGTCGACCAGGTCGGACACACTCAGCCGCGCAGCATCTCGGCGACGAGGAACGCCAGCTCCAGCGACTGCCCGGTGTTCAGCCGCGGGTCGCAGGCGGTCTCGTACCGGCTGTTGAGGTCCTCGTCGCTGATCTCCATGGCCCCGCCCAGGCACTCGGTGACGTCCTCACCGGTGAGCTCGACGTGGATGCCGCCGGGCCAGGTGCCCAGCGCCCGGTGCACGTCGAAGAAGCCGAGCACCTCGTCGACCACCCGGTCGAAGTGCCGGGTCTTGTAGCCGGTGGAGGACTCGTGGGTGTTGCCGTGCATCGGGTCGCACTGCCAGACGACGGTGTGCCCGCTGGCGGTGACCTTCTCCACGATGGGCGGCAGGACGTCGCGGATCTTCCCGTTGCCCATCCGGCTGATCAGCGTCAGCCGGCCGGGGATGCCGTCGGGGTCGAGGCGCTCGACGAGGTCGACGGCCTGCTCGGGCGTCGTCGTGGGGCCGATCTTGACGCCGATCGGGTTGGCGATCCTGGAGAAGAACTCGACGTGGGCGCCGTCCATCTGGCGGGTCCGCTCGCCGATCCAGACGAAGTGCGCGCTGGCGGCGTAGGCGCGGCCCTCGTGCACGCGCAGCAGCGCCCGCTCGTAGTCGAGGATCAGGCCCTCGTGGCTGTTGTAGAGCTCGACCCCGCGCAACGCGTCGGAGTCGATGCCGCAGGCCTTCATGAACGCCAGCGCCCGGTCGATCTCGCGGGCGATGACCTCGTACCGCACGCCGGCCGGGGAGTTGGCGACGAAGTCCTTGTTCCAGTCGTGGACGGCGTGCAGGTCGGCCAGGCCGCCGCGGGCGTAGGCGCGGATCATGTTCATCGCGGCCGCGGAGTTGGCGTAGGCGCGCACCAGCCGGTTCGGGTCCGGGATCCGCTTCTCGAGCACCGGCTCGAGCGAGTTGACCATGTCGCCGCGGTAGGACGGCAGGCCGAGCGCGTCGAGGTTCGACGACCGGGGCTTGGCGTACTGACCGGCCACCCGGCCGACCTTGACCACCGGGACGCTCGCGCCGTAGGTGAGGACGACGGCCATCTGCAGCAGCGTCCGCGTGGTGCTCTGCAGGTGCGGCTCGGTGTTCAGGTCGAAGGTCTCGGCGCAGTCGCCGCCCTGCAGCAGGAAGGCCTTGCCCTGTGCCACCTCGGCCAGCTGCGCGCGCAGCGTGTCGACCTCGCTGGGCGCGACGATCGGCGGCACGGTCGACAGGGTGTCCAGGACGGCGTCGAGGGCGCCGCGGTCGGGCCACTCGGGCTGCTGGGCGGCGGGCAGCTCCCGCCACCGGTCCAGGTCGGGGACCAGCTCAGCAGGTTCGGTCAGGCTCACGGTCCCAGGGTACGTGGAAGGGCCCCGCCGCCTCCCAGCACTCGCACGCTCGCGCCGGGACCCTGCGCCGGGGCCGTCAGCCGAAGAAGACCTCGGCCTCGGCGTACCTCTCCAGGGGAACGAGCTTCAGCCGCGCGGTCGCCTCGGCGACCGGCACCCGCACGATGTCGGTCCCGCGCAGCGCGACCATGACCCCGGTGGCCCCGTCGTGCACCGCGTCGACCGCGGCCAGACCGAACCGGGTGGCGAGCACGCGGTCGAACTGCGAGGGGGTGCCGCCGCGCTGCACGTGCCCCAGCACCACCGCGCGCGCCTCGCGGCCGGTGCGCTCCTCGATGACCGCGGCCAGGGCCGCGCCGATGCCGCCGAGCCGCACGTGCCCGAAGGCGTCGGTCTGGCCGGTGGAGGTCACCAGGTCGCCGTCGGCGGGCCGGGCACCCTCGGAGACGACGACGATCGGCGAGTAGCCGGACTCGAACCGGTGGCGGCAGTGCGCCACGACGGCGTCGACGTCGAAGGGCCGCTCGGGCACCAGCACCACCGTCGCCCCGCCGGCCATCCCCGCGTGCAGCGCGATCCAGCCCGCGTGCCGGCCCATGACCTCGACGACGAGCGTGCGGTGGTGGCTGTCACCGGTGGTGTGCAGCCGGTCGATGGCCTCCATCGCCACCCCGACGGCGGTGTCGAAGCCGAACGTGTAGTCGGTGCCCTCCAGGTCGTTGTCGATCGTCTTCGGCACGCCCACGACCTGGACCCCGACGTCGCCCAGCCGCGCGGCGACGCCGAGGGTGTCCTCGCCGCCGATGGGCACCAGCGCGTCGATGCGCAGCCGCTGCAGGCAGTCGCGCAGCCGCTGCTCGCCGTCGTCCAGGGCGTACGGGTTGGTCCGGGAGGTGCCCAGCACGGTGCCGCCGCGGGGCAGCAGGCCGCGGACGGCGGCGAGGTCGAGCGGGACGGTGTCCCCCTCCAGCACGCCGCGCCAGCCGTCGCGGAAGCCGACCACCTCGTCGCCGTGCTGCCCGACCCCCTTGCGGACCACGGCGCGGATGACCGCGTTGAGACCGGGGCAGTCGCCCCCGCCGGTGAGGACGCCGATGCGCATGCTGGACCTCCGCGGAGCGGGCGGGTTCCCGGTCGGCGCCATCCTGCCGCACCGGGGGCCCGCTGGTCAGCGCCCTGCGGCCTCGATCGCGCGCCAGCGGGCCAGGTTGTAGCGGGCGTCGACCAGCGCGTCGTGGGTCCCGGCCGGCTTCGGCGGCAGCGGCGGCTGCCCCGCGTCGTCCCACCGCTGCCGCAGCTCGCGGGTGAACCGCGGGATCGCGCGGGGCAGCGCGGTCATCGGCCCCCACAGCTGGGCGAGCGCGACGTGGTCGTAGGCGGCGAACCAGGCCCACAGCTCGACCTCCTCCCCCGGTCCGGTGAGGAAGGCGAGAAGGTCGTCGCGGATCCGCCGGCGGTCGCGCCAGGCCCGGTCCGACGGCAGGGGCAGCTGGTCGAGCACGTTGCGGCGCACCCACGGGACGGCCTTGCGGTCGTCGAACTCGGTGCTGACGGCGTAGAACTCGCGACCGGCCTCGTCGACCACGCCGATGGAGACGAGGTCGATCGTCGTGCCGTCCTCGATGAACTCGGTGTCGTAGAAGAACCGCCGCACGGTCAGTCGCCCCCGCCCGTGCCGTCGTGCGGTGGCGCCGGCTCCTCCCAGCTGTCCCGCACGGCCACCGCCTCGACCTCCACGAGCTGGTCGGGCCAGCCGAGCACGGTCACGCCGACCAGGGTGCTCGGCGCGTCGTGGTCGGCGAAGGCCGCCCGGACCACGTCCCAGGCGGCCAGCAGGTCGGTGCGCTCGGTGGTGGCCACGTAGACGGTCGTCCGGAGGACGTCGCCGAGGCCGGCGCCGGCCGCCGCGAGGGCGGTCTCCAGGTTCGCCATGACCTGCCGCGCCTGGCCGGCGACGTCCCCGGGCGCGACGGTCGCGCCGTCCGCGTCCAGCGGGCAGGCGCCGGCGGTGAAGACCATCCGCCCGGGGTCGGTGACCGCGGCGTACGCGTAGGGGACCGCGCCGGTCAGGCCGGGCGGGCGGACGAGCTCGATGCCGGTGGTCACCGTTCGATCCTGGGGCACGACCGACCCGCTGTCGTGCGCAGCCCCTGCGCTCCCCCGGAGCCGCCGATAGGTTCGCCGGCATGCCGGTTCTCGCCATCGACGCAGGGACGACCGGGGTGACCGCGCTGGTCGTGAGCGAGGACGGCGGCGTCCTGGCCCGCGGCTACCGCGAGTTCGCGCAGCTGTTCCCCCGCCCCGGGTGGGTGGAGCACGAGCCCGACGACATCTGGACGGCGACGCTCGCCGCCTGCCGCGAGGCGCTGGCCGGCACCGGGCACCAGCCGACCTGCGTCGGCATCACCGACCAGCGCGAGACCGCCGTCGTCTGGGACCGGCGGACCGGCCGTTCGCCGCGGCCGGCGATCGTCTGGCAGGACCGGCGGACCACCGGCACCTGCGACCGGCTGCGCGAGGCCGGGCACGAGCCGCGCGTCGCCGAGCTGACCGGGCTGCGGCTGGACCCCTACTTCACCGGCACCAAGTTCTGCTGGCTGGCCGCCGAGGAACCCCGGGTGTGGGACGGCGTCCGCGACGGGTCGCTGGTGCTGGGCACGGTCGACTCCTACCTGGTGCACCGGCTGACCGGCGGCGCCGCGCACGTGACCGACCCGAGCAACGCCAGCCGCACGCTGCTCTACGACCTGGCCGCCGGGGACTGGTCCGACGAGCTGTGCGAGCTGTTCGAGGTCCCGCGCTCGGCGCTGCCCGAGCTCGTGCCCAGCTCCGGCGTCGTCGGCACGACCGACCCCGACGCCTTCCTCGGGCTGGAGCTCCCGGTCGCCGGCATCGCCGGCGACCAGCAGGCCGCGCTGTTCGGCCAGGCCTGCTACTCCCCCGGCGACTCCAAGTGCACCTACGGCACCGGCTCCTTCGTGCTCACCAACACCGGGACGACGCCGGTGCGCTCGGACGCCGGGCTGCTCACCACCGTGGCCTGGGACGTCGGCGACGGGCTCGTCTACGCGCTGGAGGGGTCGATCTTCGTCACCGGCGCGGCCGTGCAGTGGCTGCGCGACGGGCTGGGCCTCATCGACTCCGCCGCCGAGATCGAGGGGCTGGCCCGCACGGTGCTTGACTCCGGGGACCTGGTGTTCGTGCCGGCGCTGACCGGCATGGGCGCCCCGCACTGGGACCCGCACGCCCGCGGCGCGATCGTCGGCATCACCCGCGGCACCACGCGCGCGCACCTGGCCCGCGCCACGCTGGAGGCGATCGCCTTCGAGGTGCGCGACGTCGTGGACGTGATGGTCTCCGAGGCCGGCCTCGAGGTGCCCGAGCTGTCGGCCGACGGCGGGGCCAGCGCCAACGACCTGCTGCTGCAGCTGCAGGCCGACCAGCTCGGCGTGCCGGTCCGCCGTCCGCGGGTCACCGAGACGACGGCACTGGGCGCGGCCTTCCTGGCGGGCCTGGGCACCGGCGTCTGGGGCGGGCAGGACGAGCTGGCCGCCACCTGGGCGCTGGACCGCCGGTTCGAGCCCGAGCCCGGCCGCCGCGACGACGGCCGCCACGGCCGCTGGCGGGATGCCCTCGGCCGCGCCGGGCACTGGACCGGCTGAGCGGCCAGGGGGGCGGCCGGCGCGGGGCGCCGGGGTCAAGGCCAGCCTGGCCGGCGACCCCGCCGCCTTCTACGGCCGGCTCCCGGCCTGACCGCTGCCCGGCGGCCGCACGACCGCGGCCGCCGGGCAGCATCGACCCGTCTCACACCGCGGTGACCGGCGCCTTGTCCTCGGTGCCGTGGACCCGGCGGGCCCGCCGCGCACGCCGCCGGTCCAGCCAGAGCATGACGGGACCGGCCGAGACGCCGTGCACGAGCACCGACCCCAGGACGACCAGCACCGTGACGCGCCACAGCTGCTCGGCGCCCGGGATCTCCGCCTCCTCCAGGCCGTAGGCCAGGTAGTACAGCGAGCCCACGCCGCGGACCCCGAAGAAGGCGATCGCGTTGCGCTCCCACCGCCCGGTGTCCCCGCCGAGCTGCGCCACCCAGCCGGTCAGCGGCCGGACCACGAGGAGGAAGAGCGCGGCGAACACGTACTCCTCCCACCCGGTGCCGGCCAGCACGCCGCGCGCCACGGCTCCGCCGACGAGCACGAGGACGACGACGGTCAGCAGCCGCTCCAGCTGCTCGACGTAGGCGTGCAGCACCTGGTGCCGCCCGTGCTGCCGCTCGGCGGCGCGGACGGTGCAGGCGCCGACGAAGACCGCGACGAAGCCGTACCCACCGATCAGCTCGGCCAGGCCGTACGCCAGCGCGATGCCGGACAGCGCGATGAACCCCTCGGCCCGCTCCGCCAGCCCGACCCGCTCGGCGGGCCGGGAGAAGAACAGCGCCCGGAGCGCCCAGCCCACCGCGATGCCGGTGACCACCCCCGCGGTGAGCCGCCAGAGGACGTCGACCAGCAACCACTCCCCCAGCCAGCCCCCGGGTGCCAGCCCGGCCGCGGCGACGGCGATCGCGGCGTAGGTGAAGGGGAACGCCAGACCGTCGTTGAGCCCTGCCTCGGAGGTCAGCGCGAAGCGGGCCTCGTCCTCGCTCTCCACGTCCTCGGTCGGCTCGGCCACCTGCACCTCGCTGGCCAGCACCGGATCGGTCGGCGCGAGCGCGGCGGCCAGCAGCAGCGCGGCGGCGGCGCCGAGACCGAGCAGCCAGCCGCCGAGCAGCGCCATGGCCAGGATCGTCAGCGGCATGGTGATCCCGAGCAGCCGCCAGGTGGTGGACCACCGCCGCCACCCCACCGGCCGGTCCAGCGCGAGCCCCGCGCCCATGAGCGACACGAGGACCACGATCTCCGTGAGGTGCACGGTGGCCGTGCCGTGCTGGACGGGGTCCGGCGAGGGCAGGCCCTCGACCAGGGCGAAGCCGAGCACCCCGATGCCGACGAAGACCATCGGCATCGACAGCGGGGCGCGGCTCAGCGCCCGGGGCAGGAGGGCGGCCAGGAGGGTGGCGACCCCGGCTGCGGCGTAGGCCAGTCCGGTGGGGTCCAGGGGCACCCCGCCAGTGTGTGCGCGGGTGGTCCCGGCGGCTCGGCGGAGGTCAGGCCGGGCGCCGCTGGTTCCCCACGGACGAGCGCCCGAACTCCTGCCCCTGCAGCGCCTCGATGTCCCGCTCGAGCTGCGGCACGGCGGTGGCCGCGATGCGGGTCATGAGCCGCTCGGCCAGCGCCCCGGTGACGACCTGGCGGAGGGCGGCCACGGTGCCCACCGACCGGGGCACGAACACGCGGCGGCCGCGGGTCTCCAGGTTGTCCAGCAGCGCCTGGGCGCACTCCTCGACCGAGGTGTGGGCGCCCAGCGGGCCGGGGAGCCGCTTGCGGGTCTCGGCGAAGGTGGGCAGCGCCGCCTCCGTGTCGCGGACCAGGTCGGTGTCGATCCAGGTCGGGTGGGCGCTGGCCACGGTCACCCCGCGGTGGGCGACCTCGAGCCGCAGCGCGTCGCCGAAGCGCTCGACCCCGGCCTTGGACGCGCAGTACGCGCTCATCCCCGGCAGCACGGTGAAGGCGGCGGCCGAGCTGACGAGCAGCACGTGTCCCCGGCGCTTCGCCACGTAGGGCAGCGCGGCGTGGGCGGTCAGCATCGTGCCGATGAGGTTGACCTCGATGGTGCGCGCGAGCGCGTGCGCCGAACTGGTCATGACGGTGGTCAGCGGTGCGATGCCGGCGTTGGCGACGACGACGTCCAGCCCGCCGAAGGTGTCGACCACCCGCTGCACCGCCGTGGCCAGCGCCTCGGGGTCGGTGACGTCGCACTCGACCCACAGGTGCTCGGGCCCGAGCTCGTCGGCCACCCGGGCCAGCAGCTCCGGCTCCAGCCCGGCCAGCGCCACCCGGGCGCCCCGCGCCGCCGCCTTGCGGGCCAGGGCGGCACCGATGCCGCGGGCCGCGCCGGTGATCAGCACGCTCTTGCCGGCCAGGGGCGTGCGCGTGCGGGACAGAAGCGCCATCGGGGACTCCAGGGCTCGGTGCGCTCGTGTTGAGCACTGCTCAAGAGCCGTTGTAGCTTGCTGACCGTTGCTCAGCAAGCCGAGGACAGGAGCACCCCACGGTGACCAGCACGCTCGAGACCCGGTCCGACGCGGACCGGGCGGCCCGCACCGTGCGGGTGGCGATCATCGGGACCGGCTTCGCCGGGCTGGGGATGGCCATCGCGCTGCGCCGCCGCGGCGAGGAGGACTTCGTGCTGCTGGAGCGTGCCGACGACGTCGGCGGCACCTGGCGCGACAACCACTACCCCGGCGCCGCCTGCGACGTGCAGTCGAACCTCTACTCGTTCTCCTTCGCGCCCAACCCCGACTGGCCGCGCTCCTACTCCGAGCAGCCGGAGATCCAGGCCTACCTGCAGGCCACCGCCGACCGCTACGGCGTCCGCGAGAGGTGCGTGTTCGGCGCGGAGGTCACCGCGGCCCGCTGGGACGACGCCGCGCGCCAGTGGGTGGTCACCACGACGGCCGGCGAGTTCCGGGCGACCGTCCTGGTCTCCGCCGCCGGGGCGCTGGCCGACCCGACGTACCCCGACATCCCGGGCCTCGACTCCTTCGCCGGCACCGTCATGCACTCGGCCCGCTGGGACGCCGGCCACGACCTCACCGGCGAGCGGGTCGCGGTCATCGGCACCGGCGCCTCGGCCATCCAGATCGTCCCGGCGATCCAGCCGCGGGTGGAGAGCCTCGCCGTCTACCAGCGGACGCCGCCGTGGATCGTGCCGCGCACCGACCACCCGGTGCGGCCCTGGACGCAGCGGCTCTACCGGGGGCTGCCGGGGTTCCAGAAACTGGTGCGCGCCGTCCTCTACGTCGTGCGGGAGCTCCTCGTCGTCGGCATGGCCAAGCGGCGGCGGTTCCTGAAGCCGGTCGGCCGCCTCGCGCGGGCGCACCTGGCGCGGCAGGTGCGCGACCCGAAGCTGCGCGCGGCCCTGACGCCGGACTACACGATCGGCTGCAAGCGGATCCTGATCAGCAACGACTACTACCCGGCGGTCGCGGCCCCCAACGCCGAGCTGGTGACCGCCGGGATCGCCGAGGTCCGGCCGCACTCGGTCGTCACGCGCGACGGGCTGGAGCGGCCCACCGACACCATCGTGCTGGCCACCGGCTTCCACGTGACCGACCTGCCGATCGCCGAGCGGATCGCCGGCCGCGACGGGCGCACGCTGGCCGAGGTGTGGGCCGAGGGCATGGTCAGCAACCGCAGCACCACCGTGGCCGGGTTCCCGAACCTGTTCCTGCTGGTCGGGCCGAACGTCGGCGTCGGCCACACGTCGATGGTCTACATGATCGAGTCGCAGGTCGCCTACGTCGACGACGCCCTGCAGACCATGGCCGCCGAGGGCCTGGCGGTGCTGGAGACCACGCCCGAGGCGCAGCGCGCCTACCGCGACCTCATCGCGAGGAGGTCACGGGGCACCGTCTGGCTGACCGGCGGCTGCGCCTCCTGGTACCTGGACCGGCACGGGCACAACACCACCCTCTGGCCGGACTTCACCTTCCGGTTCCGGCGGATGACCCGCCGGCTGGACCGCGAGAACTACGTCGGCACCCCCGCCGGCGACCGGCGTCCCTCGGAGGTGGCGGCGTGACCGGCCGACAGCTGCGGCAGCGACGCACGGCCGCCGTCCGCACCGACGACGACGCGCTGCTGCACGCCACGGTGGACGGCTCGGACGACGCGCCGGTGACCCTCGTCCTCGCCCACGGCTGGACGCTCTCGCAGGCCTCCTGGGACGACCCGGTCGAACGGCTCGTCCCCCGCATCGCCGCCGGCGACCTGCGGCTGGTCCGCTACGACCAGCGCGGCCACGGCCGGTCGACCTGGGCGGCGGGCGACGACGACCCGGCCGCGGTGACCATCGACCGGCTGGGCCTGGACATGGGGAACGTGCTGGACCGGCTGGCGCCCCGCGGCCCCGTCGTCGTGGCCGGCCACTCGATGGGCGGCATGACGATCATGTGCCTGGCCGCGGCCCGCCCGGAGCTGTTCGGCGACCGGGTGCGCGGTGCCCTGCTGGTGTCGACGTCGGCCGGCGAGCTCGGGCCGCCACCGGGGACGACCCAGGAGCGGCTGGCCCGCCGGTTCGCCCCCGGGCTGGTCGCCGCCGCGGTGGGCGGCGCGCGGGTGGTCGAGGCCCTGCGACGCCTCGCCCCGCCGGCCGGCCGGCGGCACCGGCAGCTGGTCCGCGGGCTGCTGTACGGCGCCGACGCGACCGACGAGATGGTCCGCGAGGGCGCGGAGATCATGCACGCCTCGACGGTCCGCGCGTTCGCCGTCTTCTACCCGGCGCTCGGGGACCACGACAAGCGAACCGAGCTGGCCGCGCTGTCGCGGGTGCCGGTCGAGGTCCTCGTCGGCGACGGCGACAAGCTCACCCCGGTGCGGCACAGCCGGCAGCTGGCCGAGGCGCTGCCCGACGCGGTGCTGCACGTGGCGCCGCGCACGGGGCACATGCTGCTGCAGGAGCGGACCGGGCTCGTCGTCGACGCCCTCGACCGGCTGCTCGCCGGGGCGCTCGACCGGGTCGCCGCCTGACCGTGGCCCCCGCCGGAGCCGGACCGTCCCGGCGCCGCTCGGCCGGCGACCGCCGTGCCCAGCTGGTCGCGATCGGCCTGGAGCTGCTGCCCACCACCCCGGTGCAGGAGCTCACGATCGACGAGGTGGCCCGCCGGGCGGGGATCAGCCGCAGCCTGCTGTTCCACTACTTCGCCAGCAAGCGCGACTACTACACCGCCGTCACCCGGGCGGCGGCCGACGTCCTGCTCGAGCACCTGGCGCCGCGGCCGGGCCTGCCGGCCGGCGAGCAGGCCGCCGGGATGCTGGAGCGCTACGTCTCCTGGGTGGAGACCTACCGCGACGCGCACCTGTCGTTCGTCCGCGGCGCGGCGGCCGGCGACCCCTGGGTGGCCGAGGTGTACGACCAGACGCGCGAGCAGCTGGTCGAGGTCACGCTGACCGCCCTGGGCGCCCCGGACGACGCGCGCCGCCGGCAGCTCGTCCGGGCCTGGTTCGCCTTCACCGAGGACCTGGTGAGCCAGTGGGTGCGCGACCCCGCGATGGAGCGCGCGGAGCTGGTCGACCTGCTGCGCGGCCTGCTCGACCGGCTGCTGGAGCGCTAGCCCGCCAGCGCCTCGGGGGCCCGGTCCCCGGCCTCGTCGGCCGGGGGCTGCAGCCGGCGGACCGCCTCGGAGGCGCTCACCCCGCCGGCGTCCATCGACTTCTTCACCTGCGCGCCGTACACGTCCACGTACTCCTGGCCCGACAGGGTCATGACCTCGTACATGATCTCGTCGGTGATCGAGCGCTCGACGAAGCGGTCGCCGGCCAGCCCCTCGTAGCGGGAGAAGTCCAGCGGCCGGCCGAAGCGCACGCACACCTTCGGCAGGTACCGGCCGACCACCGGGATCCTGCGCTCGCGGTAGATCATCGCGACCGGGACGACGGGGACGCCGACCTCCAGCGCCATCCGGGCCACGCCGATCTTGCCGCGGTACAGCCGGCCGTCGGGCGACCGCGTGCCCTCGGGGTAGATGCCCAGCAGCTTGCCGTCGCGCAGGATGCGGACGCCGGTGCGGATGGCGTCCTCGGCGGCCGACGCGCTGGACCGGTCGATCGGCACCTGGCCCGCACCGGAGAAGAAGGCGCGCTGCAGGAAGCCCTTCACGCCCTTGCCGGTGAAGTACTCCTGCTTGGCGAGGAACGTGACGCGGCGGCGCAGCTGCAGCGGCATGAAGATCCAGTCCGCGGCCGAGAGGTGGTTGCTCGCGAGGATGGCCGCACCGGAGCGCGGGACGTTGTCCACGCCCTCGGCCTGCGGCCGGCAGACGAGCGTGACCCAGGGCCCGATCGCCACGAACTTGAGGAACCAGTAGAACAACACGCCTCCCTCGGGAACTGTCAGACTAGGGAGCCGCGCGGCGGAACGACAATCCGCCCGCTCCCGTACCGCGACACGCCGGCCCGTCGGCACGGCCACCGGACGCCGAGGAGACCCGTGCCACCCACCCCGCCGCCGTCCGCCGGTGCGACCGTCGTCGCCGGCGCCGAGCCGTTCGCCTTCCCCGCCGGACCGGGCGGCGACGGCACGGGCGTCCTGCTCGTGCACGGGTTCACCGGGTCGCCGTTCAGCATGCGGCCGTGGGGCGAGCACCTGGCGGCCGAGGGCTTCGCCGTCCGCGCCCCCCTGCTGCCCGGTCACGGCACCCGCTGGCAGGACTGCAACCTCTCCACCGAGCCGGACTGGCTCGACGCGGTCGGCGGCGCCTTCGACGAGCTGCGCGCCGAGTGCGACCGGGTGGTCGTCGCGGGCCTGTCGATGGGCGGCACGCTGGCGGTCCGGCTGGCGGAGCTGCGGCCGGACGACGTCGCCGCGCTCGTCCTGGTCAACCCCTCACTGCTCACCGAGCGGCTCGACGCCAAGCTGCTGCCCGTGCTGGCGCGGCTCACGCCGAGCTGGAAGGCGATCGCCAACGACGTCAAGAAGCCGGGGGTCGACGAGCGCGCCTACGCGAAGCTGCCGACCCGCGCCGTGCTCGGCCTGCGCCGCCTCTGGACGGCCACCCGTGCCGACCTCGCCCGGGTCACCGCCCCGCTGCTGGTGTTCCGCAGCGTCATCGACCACGTGGTGGAGCCGGCCTCGGTGCGCGTGCTGCTGGCCGGGGTCTCCAGCACCGACACCACCGAGGTGCTGCTCGAGGACAGCTACCACGTGGCCACGCTCGACAACGACGCCCCGCGGATCTTCGCGGAGTCGGTGTCCTGGATCCGCGAGCGGGTGCCGGCGCCGGGGCAGGGCTCGTGAGCGAGCCCAGGCGCGGCCGGGGCCGCCGGGACAACGGCCTGGACGCCGCGCTGTGGTCGCCGCTGCGCGACGTGGACCCGCGGGTCGGGGAGCACCTGCTCGACGTCCTGCGCGAGGCGGGCATCGCCGCCTACCTGGAGCCGGCCACCGACGTCGGCCCCTACACCCGCACGGTCTTCCTCCCCAGCCCGCCCAGCGACCGGCTCTTCGTCGACCGGGCCCGGGTGCGGGAGAGCCGGGAGCTGGTCGAGCAGCACGGCGACGAGCACGCCCCGGAGCGGACCGCGACACCCCGGTCCGCCCGGCGGGAGGTCGACGAGGACGCCGAGTGGGCGCGCATCGTGTCGGCCTACGAGGCGGAGCACGGCCGGGTCGTCGTCGACCGCGAGCCGGCCGACGGAGCGCCCCCGGCGCCGCACGAGCTGCCGGTGCTCGACCGCCCCGAGGAGCACTTCGAGCCGCCGCCACCTCCTCCGGTGGGCGTGCCGTCCCCGAACACGCTCTACGCCAGCCTGCTGATCGCCGTCGGCGCGCTGCTGGTCATCGCGCCGGGCGTCGTCGGCCTGACCCTCGACGTCGGCCTGGTGCTGGGCGTCGCCGCCGTCGTCGGCGGGGTCTACATGCTCGTGTCGCGGATGCGCGAGCGCTCCGTCGAGGACGGCGACGACGGCGCGGTCGTCTGACGTCCCGCCGGCGGGGGTGCCTCTCGGCTAGCGGACGCCGGCCTCCAGCCGGGCGAGGTCGGCGGCACCGACCAGGCCGGCCTGGGCGCCCAGCGTCGCGGCGACGACCTCCGGGCCCGGGCGGAAGCCCCGCCCGGGCAGCGCCCGCTCCAGGCGCTCCCGCGCGGGCGCCAGCACCGCCTCCCCCAGCACGCTGACGCCCCCGCCGATCACGACGACGTCGGGGTCGAGGACGGCGGCGAGGTCGGCGATGCCCTGCCCCAGCCAGTGCCCGACCTCGGCGATCAGCTCCCGGGCCAGCGCGTCCCCCGCCGCGGCGGCCTCGGCGACGTCCTCGCCGGTGAGCGCGTCGGCCCGGCCGGCCACCCGCTCGAGCAGCCCGGCGGCCGCGGCCGGGGAGCTCCGCGCGACCTCCCGCGCGGTCGAGGCCAGGGCCGTGCCGCTGGCATACTGCTCCCAGCACCCGCGGTTGCCGCAGGCGCACAGCCGTCCGTCGGGGACGACGCGCATGTGGCCCCACTCCCCCGCCACGCCGTGCGCGCCGCGCTGCAGCCGGCCGTCGAGCACGATCCCGCCGCCGATCCCGGTGCCGAGCGTGACCATCAGCGCCAGCCGGGCGCCCCGGGCCGCACCGAACCGGTACTCGGCCCAGGCGGCCGCGTCGGCGTCGTTGCCCACCCACAGCGGGAGCGGCAGCCGCCGGGCCAGGTCTCGCCGCAGCGCGGTGTTGCGCCAGGCGAGGTGCGGGCTGAACAGGACCGTGTCCCCGGTGCGGTCGAACCAGCCGGCCGCACCGACCCCCACGCCGACCGGCGGCTCCCCCGCCGCGGCGGTGAGCTCCTCGACGACGGCGACGATCGCGTCCTCCGTCTCGGCCGGGGAGCCGCCGGGCGTCGTCCGGCGTGCCGTGCCGACGACGCCCCCCTCGGCGGTGACGAGGCCACCGGCGACCTTGGTGCCGCCGATGTCGACGCCGACGGCGGGGGCGTCCACCTCAGGCGATCTCGATGTGCTGCACCACGGGACCGGCGGTCTCGGGCCCCGGCTGCGGGCCCGGCGCGGCCGCGGGCTCCGCCCCGGCCGGCTGCTCCGCCCGCCCCGGCTCCTCCGCGGGGCGCCCGGGCTCGGCGGCCAGCGCCCGCAGGGCCGCGGCCGCGGCGCCGAGCGCGTCGGCCAGCGCCGCGGTCACCTCCGGCCGCTCGCCGCGCAGCACCGCCGCCGCCTGGCACAGCGGGCACCACCGGCAGTCGGACCCGTGCGCGGCGGCCGGCTCCGGCCCGTCCGCGGCGTCCGCGCGGTCGGCCGGCGCGGCGGCCGCCAGCGACTGCCCCAGCCCGGCCACGAGCCGCCGCGCGTGCTCCAGCCAGTCGTCCCCCGGGTTCATGCGGTGCTCCCCTCGGCGGCCAGCAGGTCGGCCGGCCACTGCTGCGGATCAGGTGCGAAGTCGACCTCCAGCCGCGCGGTCGCGGTGCCGGCGTCGGTCAGCGACCCGCCGGTCACCACGCAGCGGCGCAGCAGCGGGTCCAGGCGCAGCGAGCGGCGGGCGCCGGCCACCGTGACGACGAGGTCGTCGTCCCACCGGGTCAGCTCCAGCGCCCCGCGCCGCGCGAAGGGCAGCGGGACGGCGAGCCGCCACCCGCCGGGCACCCGCGCCGGCGCCGGGACCTCGGGCGACGCCACCGGCGCGACGGCGTCGGCGGCCAGCAGCGCGGCGAGCGCGTCGGCCCCGGCGGGCGCGCGGGCGAGCTCCGGGAGCGGCGCCACCGGGGCGAGGCCGGCCAGGTCGGCGAGGCAGCGGTCCTGCTCGGCGACGCGCGCGTCCCACCACGGGCCCGAGCCGCCGTCGGCCAGCACGCGCGCGTGCACCACGGCGGGACGCTGCCCGTGCAGCGCCAGCACCGGGAGCGCGTCGCGGACCGCGGCGACCGCGGCCTCCCGCGGCTCGGTGACCAGCCGCAGCTCGGTGGTGGCCGGGTCGGCGAGGTCCACCCGGGCGAGCAGCCGCTCGACCGCCGGCACCGCGGCGAGGGCGGCGTCCACCGGGCCGGGGCGGACGGCGCCGGTGCGCACCGCGGCGGTGCGGACGGCGCCCAGCATGCGCAGCCGGGTCGGCAGCACCTGGCCGAACCACCACCGCAGCCCCGCGGGCAGGGCCAGCAGCGCCAGCGCGGCCTCCAGCGGCCCCGCGTCCACCACGACGAGGTCGGCCCCGCCGTCGGCCTGGGCGTCGGCGAGCCCGGCGAGCAGCGCCAGGTCGGCCGCGCCCGGCGGCGCCACCACCGACGAGGCCGGCGGGACCGGCAGGTCGGGCAGGGCCGCGGTCAGCGCCGGGCCGACCGAGCCCCACAGGCCCTCGAAGGCCCGCTGCGGGTCGGGGGTGACCACGCGCAGGCCCTCGACGTCGCCGACCGGGACCGGCCGGCGGGACAGCAGCACGGCACGGCGGCCGGCGAGTGCCGCGCGGACGGCCAGGGCCGCCGACACCGTGGAGGAGCCGGCCCCGCCGGGACCGGTGACGAGCGTGGTGGTCACGCCGGGTCAGCCCTCGACGCGCTTCTTGAGCTCCTTGAGCGCGGTGTCGAGGATGACCTTCTCGGCCTTGCGCTTGATCATCCCGAGCATCGGGATGGAGAGGTCGATCGTGATCGCGTACGTGACCTCGGTGCGGCCGTCGGTCTCGACGAGGGTGTAGGACCCCTCCTGCCGCTTCTGCATCTGGCCCTTGACCAGCCGCCAGGAGACCCGGCGGTCGCCCTCCCAGGTGTAGTCGAGGACGTAGTCGTCCTTGACCGCGCCGGCGTCGAGCACGAAGTGGACCTGCCGGGCGCGGCCGTCGGGACCGGTCTCGAGGACCTCCACCCGCTTAGCCGCGGCCACCCACGTCGGGTAGGCGTCGAAGTCGGCGATGACCGCCATCACGTCGGCAGCGGGGGCGTCGACGACGATCGACTGGGTGGACTGGTCGGCCATGCGGAGCAGGCTAACCGCTCGCGCGCCCGCCGCCGCGGGCAGACGCCCGCCTCAGCTACTCACGAGTAGCCACCACCGACTAGATTTGCAGGCCGGACGCCCCACCGGGGCCGGCCGGGCGACGGCGCCCGGGGCGCGGTGCGGCAGAGAGGACCAGGCGTGCGCGAGTTCAGCGTCCCCGCGACGACCGAGGTGGGCCCGGACGAGGCCCTCCCCGACATGCTGGCCGAGAACGTCGCCGGACACGGTGACGAGGTCGGCCTGCGCATCCAGCGCAACGGCCGCTGGGAGGACGTGACCTGGCGGGAGTTCGGCGACCAGGTCCGCGGCGTCGCCAAGGGCCTCGTGGCCGCCGGCGTCCAGGCCGGTGACCGCGTCGCCCTGCAGGCCAAGACCCGCTACGAGTGGACGGTCGTCGACTTCGCCATCTGGACCGCCGGCGCCGTCGTCGTCCCGGTGTACGAGACCTCCAGCCCCGACCAGGTGGCGTGGATCCTCTCCGACTCGGGCGCCACCGCCATGATCGTGGAGAAGGGCGAGCACGCCGCCGCGGTCGACTCCGTCCGCGACCAGGCGCCGGACCTGGGTCCCGTCTACGTCATCGAGGACGACGCCCTCGGCACGCTCACCGCGGCCGGCGCCGAGGTGCCCGACAGCGAGCTCGACGCGCGCCGGGCGACGCTGAACGCCGACAGCCTGGCCACCCTCATCTACACGAGCGGGACGACGGGCCGGCCCAAGGGCTGCGAGCTCACCCACCGCAACTTCCTCTTCGAGGTCGGCAACGGCATGAGCCTGCTCGGCCGGTTCATGAACGTGCAGGGCTCCCTGCTGCTGTTCATCCCGCTGGCGCACGTGCTGGCCCGGGTCCTGCAGGTCGGCGCGATCAAGACCCGCACGGTCATCGGCCACACCCCCGACGTGAAGAACCTGGTCGAGGACCTCGGCGCCTTCAAGCCGACCTTCGTCCTCGCCGTCCCTCGGGTCTTCGAGAAGGTCTTCAACCAGGCCAAGGCCAAGGCCGAGGGCGACGGCAAGGGCAAGATCTTCGACCGGGCCGCCCAGGTGGCCATCGACTGGTCCCGCGCCCAGGACACCGGCGGCCCCGGCCTGGCCCTGCGCGCCCAGCACGCGCTGTTCGACAAGCTGGTCTACGGCAAGCTGCGCGCCGCGCTCGGCGGCCGCTGCCTGGGCGCCATCTCCGGCGGCGCCCCGCTCGGCGACCGGCTGGGCCACTTCTTCCGCGGCATCGGCGTCACGGTCTACGAGGGCTACGGCCTGACCGAGACCACCGCCGCCGCGTCGGTCAACCACGACGACGCGCTGCGCATCGGCACCGTCGGCCGGCCGCTGCCGGGCGTCGCCTTCGCGATCGCCGACGACGGCGAGATCCTCATCCGCGGCGGCGTCGTGATGCGCGGCTACTGGAAGAACGAGCAGGCCACCGCCGAGGCGATCGACGCCGACGGCTGGTTCCACACCGGCGACCTCGGCGAGATCGACGCCGACGGGTTCGTCAAGATCACCGGCCGCAAGAAGGAGATCCTGGTGACCGCCGGCGGCAAGAACGTCGCCCCGGCCGTCCTCGAGGACCGCCTGCGCGCGCACCGGCTGGTCAGCCAGTGCATCGTCGTCGGCGACCAGCGGCCGTTCATCGGCGCGCTGATCACCCTCGACGAGGAGGCCCTGCCCCAGTGGCTGGAGTCCAAGGGCAAGCCCGCCGACACGAAGATCACCGCGCTCGTCGACGACCCCGACGTGCGGGCCGAGCTCGACGCCGCGGTCGCCGACGCCAACAAGGCCGTCTCCCAGGCCGAGGCGATCAAGAAGTACAAGGTGCTGACGACCGACTTCACCGAGGACAACGGGATGCTGACCCCGAGCCTGAAGCTGAAGCGCAACGTCGTCCTCAAGGAGTTCGACGCCGAGGTCGAGTCGATCTACGCCCGCTGAACCACCTCGCCGAGCCCCGTCCCGCCACCGGCGGGGCGGGGCTCAGCCGTTCCCGGGCTCCAGCAGGGCCGCGAAGGTCTCGGCGATCCGGGTCCACGACCACCGCTGCTCCACCCAGGCCCGGCCGGCCCGGCCCATGGCCCGCGCCCGCTCGGGGTCGTCCAGCAGCCCGGTCAGCACGGCAGCCACGCCCTCGGGCGAGCGCGGGTCGGCCACGACCCGGCCGGTGACGCCGTCCTGCACGGCCTCCGGGGCGCCGCCGGAGGTGCCGGCGACGACGGGCAGCCCGCAGGCGGCGGCCTCGAGGTAGACCATGCCCAGCCCCTCGACGTCGAGGCCGCCCCGCCGGGTGCGGCAGGGCATGGCGAACACGTCCCCGGCGGCGTAGTGGTCGGGCAGCTGGCCGGGGGGCACCGGCCCGGTGAGGACGACGGAGTCGCCCAGCCCCCGCGCCGCGACGGCGCGACGCAGGGCGGCCTCCTCGGGCCCGCCGCCGACCAGGAGCAGCCGCGCGTCCGGGTGCCGCGCGAGCACCCGCGGCCAGCCGGCCACGAGCACGTCCTGGCCCTTGCGCGCGACCAGCCGGGACACGCAGACGACGACGGGGGCCTCCCCCAGCCCGTACCGGCGGCGGACCGCCGTCCCGTCGGCCGCCGGGGAGAACGCCTCGACGTCCACCCCCGGGGAGAGCTGCGCCATCCGCGCGCGCCCGCGCAGCGCCGGCTCCAGCCGGCCGCGGGTGTACTCGCTGATGTAGGTGAGCACGTCGAGCTCGGCGGCGATCCGGCGCATCAGCTGCCGGCCGCCGGGCACGGCGACCCAGCCGGTCTCGTGCCCGTGGGTCGCCCCGACCTGGTGGCGCACCCCCGCCGAGCGCAACGCCGGCGCCAGGAGCCCGAGCGGGGCGGCCGCGCCGTAGAAGGCGGTGTCGCAGCCGTACCGGCGGGCGAGGTCGGCGGCGGCCCGGGCGGCGCCCCGGGTGGGCAGCAGCATCGCCGTCGGACGGCGGACCACCGGGTACGGCAGCGCGGCGTCGTGCTCCTCCCAGCCCGGCGAGCGCGAGGCGAGCACCACGAGGGAGTCAGGCGGGCGGCGGGCCAGCAGCGCCGCCACGAAGGTCTGGATGCCGCCCTGGCGCGGCGGGAAGTCGTTGGTGACGACGAGCGTGCGGCTCACGGCTCCCCCGCGCGCAGCCAGTCCTCGGCGAAGGCGATCCGCTGCGCCGAGGTGGGGTGCGACCCGAAGAACCAGTGCCAGGCCGCCGGCGGGTCGGGGTCGGAGAGGTTGGTCGAGGCGAGCCGCTCCTGCATGTCGACGAACGCCTGCGCGTCCCCGGTCAGCTCGAGGGCGTGCAGGTCGGCGCGCGTCTCGATCTGCCGCGACACGAGGTTCTGCACCGGCGTGGCCAGCAGGGTGCCGGCGGAGACGAGCAGCAGCGCCAGCGCGACCACCCGGCCGTCGCCCGGGGACCCGACGCCGGCCCGGCGCAGCAGCGGCGCGGAGGTGAGCAGCCAGCCGAGCAGGCACACGGCGCCGGCCGCGCCGAGGGCGCCCATCAGCGTGCCGGTGAGGACGTCGTCGGTGGCCACGTGGCCCAGCTCGTGGGCGACGATCGACTCGATCTCGTCGTCGGGGAGCCGGGTCAGCAGGGTGTCGTAGAGGACGATCCGGCGGGTGCTGCCGAACCCGGAGACGTAGGCGTTCAGCGACGTCGTCCGCCGGGAGGCGTCGGACACCAGCACGTCCTCGACGGGTGTGCCGTTCTCGTCGGCCAGCTCCAGCAGGTCCGTGCGCAGCTGTCCGGCCGGCAGCGGCTCGAAGCTGTTGAACGCCGGCTCGATGACCACCGGGTAGAGGAAGGACCCGACGACGACGAGCGCGGCCGCCGCACCGGCGGCCCAGGCCCACCACGTGCGCGGGGCCCTGCGCACCAGCCAGACGAGCACGAGCAGCCCCAGGGCGGTCAGGGCCGCGTCGATGGCCAGCGAGACGACGACGTCGCGCGCCCACAGGGGCCAGCTGCGGGTCGACAGCCCGTACCGGTGGCGCACCACCTCGCCGTAGACGCTGATCGGCAGGGTGACCAGGCGGCCCACGGCGCTGAGCGCCAGCGTGCCGAGCAGCACCTGCCAGACCCACCCGCCGCCCAGCGGCCGGGCGACGGCCTGGACCAGCCGCGCGCCGAGGCGGGTCAGCCCGAGGACGGCGGACACCGCCAGCCCCAGCACCAGCGAGGCGAGCGACGCCGGGCGGATGGCGCCGGCGAAGGCCTCCGCCCGCTCCACCACGGCGGCCGGGAGGCCGGCGCCGGGGTCGGGCGCGGTGGCGCCGCCCGGCAGGGCGGGCAGGAGGGTCCAGGGCGTCCGCAGGACCACCACGAGGACGAAGGCCGCACCGAGGACGACCGCGGCCACGAGCGCGGCCCGGCGGGCGGACACATCCCGAGCTTAGAAGAAGGGCCCCGCTGCCCCTCACGCCTGGCGAGCTCGGCGCGGCCCTCTGCACCGGGGCCGAAGGGACCGGGCCGGTGACCCCCGAGGGGTCACCGGCCCGGTCCTGTCGACGCCCGCTGCGGGGCGCCGGCTCAGACGATGCGGCGGATGGCGGTGATCCCGCCCATGGAGTCGACGCTGACCACCTTCACCGGCTGCCCGGAGGTGGAGGCGTGCACCATCTGGCCGTTCCCGATGTACATCGAGACGTGGCTGACCGGGCTGTAGTAGAAGATCAGGTCGCCCGGCTGCATCTCGCCCCGCGAGACCGAGGTGCCCATCTGCGACTGCATGCGGCTGGAGTGCGGCAGGCTCACGCCGGCGGCGGCGTAGGCGTACTGCGTCAGGCCCGAGCAGTCGAAGGAGTTCGGCCCGCCGGCGCCCCACACGTAGGGGTCCCCGACCTGGGCCAGCGCCGTGTCGACGGCGACCTGCGCGGCGGCGCTGTTCGCCACCGGGCGGGCGACCGCGGCCGGCGCCACGGCCTGACCGGTGTGCGCGGCCTGGGCCTGCTGCACCTGCGCCTGCTGGGCGGCGGTCAGCTCGTCGTACTGCCGCTGGTAGTCGGCGATGTCGGACTGGAGCTGGTCCTCCTGGGCGCTGAGGTCGTCCAGCGTCTGCTGGGCGGCCTCCTCGGCCGACTCGGCGTCGGCCCGGGCCTGCTCGGCCACCTCGGCAGCGGCCGAGACGTCGTCCAGCACACCGGTGGTGTGGCCGGCGATGTGCTCGAGCATCGCCAGGCTGCTGACGAAGTCCTCGGCGGACTCGCTGGTCATCAGCAGGTCGAGGGTCGCCAGCCCGTCGTCGGCGCCGGTGTAGGCGCTGCGGGCGACCTGCCGGATCTGCCCGTCGAGGGAGTCCAGCTGCGCCTGGGTGGTCTCGACCTCCTGGCGGGCGGCCGCGGCGGCGAGCTGCTGCAGGGCGAGGACCTCGCGGGCCTCGTTGACCTGCTCGGAGACCGCCTCGAGGCGGTGGCTGGCGTCGGCGACCAGCTGGGCGGCCTGCTCCGGGGTGGTGGCCGCCTCCGGGTCGGCGGCGGCCGTGCCCGGCAGGACGGTGATCGTCAGGGCGGCGGTGGTCCCCACGAGCACTCCGCGGCCGAGCCGGCGGGAGCGGGTGGGACGGCGGTTCCCGGACGGGAGACCGGGGTGGAACTGATCTCGTGCATGCCCCAGGGCAGGGCGAGGCGTCGCCACGGTCGGCGGCTCTCCGTTCTTCCTCAGCAACCGCCTACCGAGTTAGCTGACGGGTTCGGGCTGGGAAGACGTGCCCTATCTCTGCGCGCCGCGGACGGCGCGTGCACACCGGCATGCCGGCGCACACGAGAACTCACCCCAGTGCTGCGGTGGGTCCCCGGCTCACCTCGGTCCCGGGCGCCCCGTGGTGGCGGCGCCGGAGCCTGCGGTGACTCGGCGGTGTCCGGCCGAGGTCACCCCGCGCGGGGCGACGACCACCCGGTCGGACGCCGGACACGGTACGGACGTGATGCAGAAGTGACAAACGGGGGGTGCGTGCGTTGTGGGAAACAGCACGATCAGCACGCTCGCCACTCCGGTGCGTCACCGTCCCCGGGTCCCCCGGACCCGTCAGCCGATCCGGCGGTGGTCGCCGGACGCGTCGTCGGGCCCCGTCCGGTGCCGCAGCGGGGGCACCAGGCCGCCCTCGGCGAGCGCCCGGACGGCACGGCGCTCCACCTCGTCGAGCTCCACGACCACCCCGGCCTGGGTGGTCGCCGTCACGGGCTCCTCCGCGGGGGACGCCGGACGGCGGGTCATCGGCACCACGGCCGGATCCGTGCCCTGCCAGCCCGGCGGGGCCCCCAGCAGCACCGTGACCACGCAGTCGGCGCAGCCGGTACCGCGGGCGGTGCAGGTGTCGCAGTCGATGAGCATGGCCGCTCTCCTCCCGGTCCTCTCGTCGGTCAGGCGCGACGCTAGGCACGGCCACCGACAGTTCCGGGTCAGGTGCCCGCGTACTCCCAGTGCCAGGGCTCCTCGCGCCCGTTGCCGGGATCGGCCCACGTGGGGTGCAGCCAGCCGAAGCGGCCGGCGTTGGCCACCATCCACCGGTACTGCGGGGTGCCGAAGTCCTGGATGCCGCCGCACAGGTCGACCGCCAGTCCCCAGCCGTGGTTGCTGGTGCCGGGCACGGCCGCCAGCGCCGGCTTCTGCCCGTAGAGGCGGACCTGGCTGGCGTAGGTCCGGTAGGAGTCGGTGATGCAGATCGGCGAGCCGAACGCGGCGGCGTAGGCGGCGTCCATCGCCCGGTAGGCCGCGGCCGCGTCGCAGCGCAGCGAGTGGGCCGCGACCCCGATCTCGCACAGCGCGCTCGGCGGGATCAGGCCGTTGGGGTACCCGCCCCACGACCGCGCGCCGTCGAAGCTCGGCGGGTAGACGGTGTTGCCGCACTCCACCTCGAGCGCGCCCCCGGTCGGCCCGGGCGCCGGCTCGGCCGGGCGCTGGCCGGTGCTCGGCCGGCCGATCATCAGCACCTGGTCCATCGGCAGCGAGCGCACGACGACCGCGCCGGCCCGCGCGTCGGCGGCCAGCATCGAGCGGGTGTCCAGGGCCAGGCCCACGTGCCCGAGGCCCGCCTCCGGCGTCCCCAGGAAGACCAGGTCCCCGGGCAGGACGTCCTCGTTCGCGATCGGCCGCGTGACCGCGAACAGGCCGGCCTGGTCGGCCGGCAGCTCGATGCCGGCCGTGCGGTAGGCCGACTGCACCAGCGACCCGCAGTCGAACGACTCCGGGCCCGTGGTGCCCGGCGCGTAGGGCAGGCCCAGCTGCCCCATCGCCGTCGTCACGGCCGTGAGCACCTCGCGGGGCAGGACGAGCAGCGACGTCGGCTGGCGGGGCAGCTGCGCGGCGCCGGCCTGGGCGCCCCCGGAGACCGAGCCGACCGGGACCAGCCCGCCGGGCAGCCCGGCGACGGGGTCGAGCATCTCGGCGGCCGGCGGCGCCTGCACCCCGGCGGCCACCAGCTCGTCGAGGTAGGCCTGCCAGTTGGCGGCGGTCTGCTCGTTGACCCGGACCTGCTCCTGCTGCAGCTGCGCCAGCTGCCGGTCGACGTCGCCCAGGGCGGCGTCCAGCTCGCCGGTCACGGCGGCCGCGGCGTCCTCCAGCTCCTGCACCTCCGCGGCGACCTGGTCGGCGCGGGCCTGGGCCTCCGCCAGCGCCGCGGCGGCGCGGTCGCGCTCGGCGACCGCCGCCTGGCGCTGCCGCTCGGCCGCGGTCACCACCTCGGCGGCGTGCGCGTCGACGGCGTCCAGGTAGCCCATCGCGGCGACGATCTCGCCCGGGTCGCCCCCGGTCAGCAGCAGGGTGAGCGGGGTGAGCGCGCCGCCGTCGCGGTAGACCGCCGAGGCGTACTCGGCCACGACGTCCTGGTAGCCGGCCAGCTCCCCCTCCACGTCGGCGACCACGGCCTCGGCCTCCTCGGCCGTCACCCGGGCGGCGGCCAGCGCCTCCTGCGCCGCGACGACCTCCCCCTGGCGCGCCAGCAGGTCGGCCTGGACCTCCGCCGCCCGCCGCTGGAGCTCGTCGAGCGCGTCGCTGTCCAGGACGCCGGTGGTCCCGCCGGGCTGGTCGCTCGGGTCCGCCGCGGCGGGTCCGGCCAGCGGGCCGGCGAGGGCGACCACGACGGCGGCCGCCCCGGCCAGGAGCACCGACGGACGACGTGCGCGCCACGGCCAGCGCTGGAGCATCGGTTCCCTCTCTCCGGCGGGGTCCTCGGCGACCCCGACGGGATGGTGTCCCGTCCGACGCCCCTCCGCCACCCCGACCTGGGGGTTCGTCCTCGCGGGGGACACCCCCGAGCTGGAGGAGGACCCCCGCGGGAGGCGGGCGCGTCGGCGTGGCTCGGCGGGACTGTCGGTGCCCCGACCTACCGTCCGCCGCGTGCCACCCGCTCCCGCCACCCCGCACGGGTGGGTCCCTCCCGCCGGCTCCGGCGGCCGCGACCTGGCACCGCGCTTCGACCCGGGTCCGCGGTACGTGCAGGCCACGATCGAGGAGCTCGGCACACCGCTGTCGGAGGTGACCTTCGTGGTGGTCGACCTCGAGACGACCGGCGGGTCGCCGCGGGACAGCGCGATCACCGAGATCGGCGCCGTCAAGGTGCGCGGCGGGGAGGTCCTCGGGGAGTTCCAGACCCTGGTCGACCCGGGGCGCGAGATCCCGCCCTACATCAGCGTGCTGACCGGCATCACCACCACGATGGTCGCCGCCGCGCCGCGCATCGGCAGCGTGCTCCCGGCCTTCCTCGAGTTCGCGCACGGCGCCGTGCTCGTCGCCCACAACGCCCCGTTCGACCTCGGCTTCCTCAAGGCGGCGTGCGCGGAGAACGGCATCCCCTGGCCGGCGGCGGCCTCGGTCGACACCGCCGTCCTGGCCCGCCGGCTGCTCAGCCGCGACGAGGTGCCCAACTGCAAGCTGGCCACCCTCGCGCCGTACTTCTCCGCCACCACCGACCCCTGCCACCGCGCGCTGGCCGACGCCCGCGCCACGGTCGACGTGCTGCACGGCCTGTTCGAGCGGCTGGGCCCGCTGGGCATCACCTCGCTGGAGGAGCTCACCGGCCTGACCCGGCAGGTCGACCCCGAGCGGCGGCGCAAGCGGCACCTGGCCGACGGCGTGCCCAGCGGGCCGGGCGTCTACCTGTTCCGCGGCCCGAAGGACGAACCGCTCTACGTGGGGACGTCGAACGACCTGCGCAGCCGGGTGCGCAGCTACTTCTCCTCCAGCGAGCAGCGCAGCCGGATCACCGAGATGGTGGCGCTGTCCCAGCGGGTCGAGGCCATCCCCTGCGCCCACGACCTCGAGGCGGCCGTGCGCGAGCTGCGCCTGATCGCCGAGCACAAGCCGCGGTACAACCGGCGCTCCCGGTTCCCCGAGCGGGCGCTGTGGATCCGGCTGACCGAGGAGGTCTTCCCCCGGCTCTCGGTCGTCCGCCGCGTCCGCCCGGGCGCCGGCGTCTTCCTCGGCCCGTTCCCCGACCGCCGGGCGGCCGACGCCGCGGCCGCCGCGATCCACGAGTCGCTGCCGCTGCGGCAGTGCACCTCGCGCCTGTCGCTGCGGGTCCTGGGCACGGCCTGCGCGCTGGCCGGCATGGGGCGGTGCGGGGCGCCGTGCACCGGGGCGCAGTCGGCCGAGGAGTACGGCGAGATCGCCGGCGTCCTGCGCGCCGCCGTCGCCTCCGACCCCGAGGCCCTCCTCAGCCCCCTGCTCGCCCGCGTCGACCGGCTGGCGGCCGAGGAGCGGTTCGAGGACGCCGCCGTCCTGCGCGACCGCGCCGCCGTCCTCGTGCGCGCGGTGCGCCGCCGGCAACGGCTGGAGTCGCTGGCCGCGGTGCCGCAGCTGGTCGTCGCCCGGCCCGACGGCGCCGGTGGGTGGCACCTGTCCGTCGTCCGCCGCGGGCGCCTGGTGGCCGCGGGCGGGGCACCGCGGGGCAGCTCGGTGCGGCAGACGCTGGCCGGCCTGCTGGCCACCGCCGAGACCCCGGTGGGGCCCGAGGGGGAGCTGGCCGCGACCGTCGACGAGACCGAGCTGGTGCTGCGCTGGATGGAGAAGCCTGGCACGCGGCTCGTGGAGGTCGACGGGACGCTGGCCTGCCCCGTGCCGGGGACCGGCTCCTACAGCGGCTTCCTGGAGCGCGTGGAGGCCGGCCGCCGCGAGCGCGAGCCCTTCGCCGACGGCCGGTCCCTCGGCACCCGGGCCCGTCCCGAGCGGGTCTCCCCCGGCCGGTCCGCACCCGACGGGAGGGCCTCGGCCCGGCTAGCATCCCCGGCGTGATCACCGCCATCGTCATGATCGACGCGGCCACCGACGTCATCCCCGAGGTGGCCGAGGCCGTGGCCGGCCTCGAGGGCGTCAGCGAGGTCTACTCGGTCGCCGGCGACGCCGACCTGATCGCGATCGTGCGGGTCCGCGAGTTCGACCAGATCGCCGAGGTGATCGCCGGGCGGATCAGCAAGGTGCCCGGTGTGCTGGAGACCGACACGCACATCGCCTTCCGGGCGTACTCCCGCCACGACCTCGAGGCCGCCTTCGCCATCGGGTTCGACACCGCCGACTAGCGGGCCGGGGCCACCTCGCGGCTCACCTGCACCCACCGGTCGAGCAGCGCGGCCGCCCGCCCGTCGTCCACCGCGGCCGCCGCCCGTCCCAGGGCCGCCGACAGCGCCGCGGTCAGGTCGTCGCCGGGGCCGTCGAAGGCCGCCAGCGCCGCCGCCGCGTTGAGCAGCACGGCGTCGCGCACCGGTCCGGGCTCCCCGCCGACCACCCGGCGGAAGACGTCGGCGTTGAACGCCGGGTCGCCGCCGCGCAGCGCGTCCACGGGCGCGGCCGGGATGCCGAGCGCGGTCGGGTCCACCCGGTCCGGCCGCACCGTGCCGTCGGACACGACCCACACCGCCGAGGTCGTCGCGGTGGTGAGCTCGTCGAGGCCGTCGTCCCCGCGGAACACCAGCGCGCTCGTGCCGCGCCCGGCCAGCACCGCGGCGAGGACGGGGGCCATCCGCGGGTCCGCGCAGCCGATCGCGGCCGCGACGGGCCGCGCGGGGTTGGCCAGCGGCCCGAGGAAGTTGAAGACCGTGCCGATGCCCATCTCGCGGCGCGGGGCCCCGGCGAACCGCAGGCCGGGGTGGAAGACCGGCGCGAAGAAGAAGCCGATCCCCGCCCGTTCGACGCACCGCGAGACGGCGTCGGCGGGCAGGTCGATGACGACCCCGAGCGCCTCGAGCACGTCGGCCGCGCCGGAGGACGACGACGCCGCCCGGTTGCCGTGCTTGGCGACCGGCACCCCGGCCGCGGCGGCCACCACCGACGCCATCGACGAGATGTTCACCGTGTGCGCGCCGTCGCCACCGGTCCCGACGATGTCGACGCAGCCGACGGTCAGCTCCACGGGCGTGGCACGTTCCAGCATCGTGGCCGACAGCCCGGCCACCTCGGCCGGCGACTCCCCCTTCGCGCGCAGCGCGACGGCGAACGCCGCGATCTGGGCCGGGGTGGCCTCCCCCGCCATGATCTCGCGCATCGCCCAGGCCGCGTCGTCGGTGGCCAGGTCCTCGCGGGCCAGCAGCCGGGTCAGCAGCGCCGGCCAGGTCGGTGTGCCCACGCGCTCAGCGGCGGACGGCGGGCAGGCCCACCCTCGACCGGAGCACGTCGGCAACGGCGCGCGGGGCGGTCAACGGGTCGACCGGCAGCGGCAGCGTCAGGTCCGCCTGCGACCAGTGCGCCAGCCAGCGGTCGGGCTGGCGGGCGATGAGCACGCACAGCGCCGGGCAGTCGGCCACCTCGACCTTGAGCTGGCGGGCCAGGGCCATGCCGCCGGTGGGCTGGGCCTCGCCGTCGAGGACGCACAGGTCGATGCCGCCCTCGTCGACCGCGGCGACGACCTCCTCGCCGGTGGCGCACTCGATCCACGTGATCGGTCCGACGTCGGCCGCGGGCTGCCGCCCCACCGCCGTCCGCACCGCCTGGCGGACCTCCGGCCGGGAGCTGTAGACCACGACGGTGGCCGGGACGGCCGGGTTCGCTGAGGTGGCGCTCACACCCGGGAGCCTAGTGGTCACGCCGCGCCGCACGGATCCCCGCCGGGCCCGGGTCTCGACCCGGTCACAGCCCGCAACGCGCACCCACCCACGGTCGTCGTCGTCGGCACGCGGTGCCATGATGGCGGCGTGACAACGGCTCCCGTCGCGAGCGGCACCTTCGACACCTCGCGGGTGCACTCCCTGACCCGACCGAACATGGTCAGCGTCGGCACGATCGTCTGGCTCTCCAGCGAGCTGATGTTCTTCGCCGGGCTCTTCGCCATGTACTTCACCGCGCGGGCGCGCGCCACGGACGGATGGCCACCCGAGCCCACCGAGCTCAACCTGCCGTACGCCCTGGTCTTCACGACGATCCTGGTCGCGTCGTCGGTGACCTGCCAGCTCGGCGTCTTCGCCGCGGAGCAGGGCAACGTGTACGGGCTGCGCCGCTGGTTCTCCATCACCTTCGTGATGGGGCTGATCTTCGTGCTGGGCCAGGCCTTCGAGTACGTCACGCTGGTCGAGGAGCACGGCACCTCGATCTCCTCCAGCACCTACGGGTCGGTCTTCTACATCACGACCGGGTTCCACGGGCTGCACGTCATCGGTGGGCTCATCGCCTTCATCTACGTGCTCATCCGGTCCACCATGGGCCGCTTCACGCCGGCACAGGCGACCTCGGCGATCGTGGTCTCCTACTACTGGCACTTCGTCGACGTCGTGTGGATCGGGCTGTTCGCCACGATCTACCTGATCCGCTAGGGAAACGGTGTCCACCACGAACCCGCAGTCCGACGCCCAGCCCGACGACGTGCCGCGTCGCGCCCGCACCCGGCGGTTCCGTCCCGCCGCGGGCACCCCGGCCGCCGCCGCCCGTTCCCGACGCCTGTCCAAGGCCCGTCGCCGCGTGGCCAACGTGGCCGGCCTGATGGCCGCCCTCGTGCTGACCGGCGCGCTGTACTCGACCCTCGCCCCCGCGCACGCGGAGGAGGCGCAGGGCGCCGAGAGCGCCGACTACACGGCCGGGCGCGAGATCTACGAGAACAGCTGCATCACCTGCCACGGCGAGAACCTCGAGGGCGTCGAGGGCCGTGGCCCCTCGCTCATCGGCGTCGGCGGCGCGTCCGTCTACTTCCAGGTGCACACCGGCCGCATGCCGCTGGTGCGCCAGGCCGAGCAGGGCCCGGACAAGCCCGTCGTGTTCAGCGACGAGGAGATCGACCAGCTCATCACCTACGTGCAGGCCAACGGCGGCGGGCCCGCGGTGCCCAGCGGCGACCTGCGCGACGGCGACCTGGCCCTCGGCGGCGAGCTGTTCCGCCTGAACTGCGCCTCGTGCCACAACTTCGTCGGCGAGGGCGGCGCCCTCTCCTCCGGCAAGTACGCGCCGAGCCTGCACGACGCCGACGACCTCGAGGTCTACACGGCGATGCTGAGCGGCCCGGAGAACATGCCGGTCTTCGGTGACAACCAGCTCACGCCGGAGGAGAAGCGCTCGATCATCAACTACATCCAGACCGTCAAGGAGATGCCCGACCCGGGCGGTGCCGGCATCGGCCGCATCGGCCCGGTCGGCGAGGGCCTGGTCATCTGGGTGGTCGGGATCAGCGCACTGATGTTCGGGATCTTCTGGATGGGGACCAAGGCGTGACCACGCACGACACCCGCCCCGGCTCCGCCGGGGGCGCGGACACCCCCGGCCCGCTGCACGGCGGGCCGGACGACGACTACACCCCGGAGCAGCTCGCGGCGATGCCGCGCGAGGAGCTCGACCGCCTGGGTGCGCTGTACGACGGCGTGCAGGTCCTGCACGTGGACCCGGGCCCCGAGCCGGGCTCGGCGCTCGAGCGTCGCTACGTCCGCCAGATCGGCACCGTGTTCGGTCTCGCCGGCCTCGCGGGCTTCGGGTTCGTCGTCGTCTACCTCGGCGCCGGCTGGTTCCTCCCCGACTGGGAGTGGACCATCGACAGCGACTCGTTCAGCACGCTGTTCACGCCCCTGCTCGGCCTGCTGATGGGCCTGGCCCTCACGCTCGTCGGCGTCGGCCTGGTGCTCTACACCAAGAAGCTGCTGCCGCACGAGACCGCGGTGCAGGACAAGCACGACGGCTCGCACTTCGACCGCGTGACGACCGGCGCCACCCTCGTCGGCGGGCTGCACAACAGCGGCCTGGCGCGGCGCAAGCTCATCACCCGGTCGCTGGCGTTCATGGGCGGTGGCCTCGGGCTGATGCTGCTCATGCCGCTGGGCGGCCTGATCAAGAACCCGAACAAGGGCGACCCGCTGGGCCGTACCTCCTGGGCCGAGGGCGTCCGCCTGGTCCGCGACGACGGCACGCCGATCCGCCCGGGCGACGCCGTCCCCGGCTCCCTGGAGACGGTCTTCCCGGCCGTCCCGGGCGGCAACCGCGAGTCCGACGCCGCCACCATGCTCTTCCGGCTGCGCCCCGAGCAGGTCGCGGTCAACCAGCCCCGCGAGGGCCAGGACGACTTCGGCTACGGCGATTACGTCGCCTACTCCAAGATCTGCACGCACGCCGGCTGCCCGGTGTCGCTGTACGAGCAGGAGACCAGCCGGATCCTGTGCCCCTGCCACCAGTCGCAGTTCGACATCACGCAGGGCGCGAAGCCGGTCTTCGGGCCGGCCACCCGGTCGCTCCCCCAGCTGCCGCTGGCGGTCGACGACGAGGGCTACTTCATTGCGCGCAGCGATTACATTGAGGCCGTGGGTCCCACCTATTGGAACCGGGAGCGCATCTGATGGCTCGCACCGCCACGGCCCCGGGTGCCCCGACCACCCGCGCCGGAAAGATGGCCCTGGAGGTCGACGACCGTCTCATCGTCGCCGGTCCCCTCCGCCGCACCCTCAACAAGGTCTTCCCCGACCACTGGTCGTTCCTGCTCGGGGAGATCGCGCTCTACTCGTTCATCATCCTGCTGCTGACCGGCACCTACCTGACCTTCTTCTTCGACGCGTCGCTGCGTGAGGTCACGTACAACGGCAGCTACGCCCCGCTGCGCGGCGTGGAGATGTCCGCGGCCTACGAGTCGACGCTCGACATCTCCTTCGACGTCCGCGGTGGCCTGCTCATCCGGCAGATCCACCACTGGGCCGCGCTGCTGTTCATGGCGTCGATCGTCTGCCACCTGCTGCGGATCTTCTTCACCGGTGCCTTCCGCCGGCCGCGGGAGACGAACTGGCTGATCGGCGTCGGCCTGCTCGTGCTCGGGATCCTCGAGGGCTTCGCCGGCTACTCGATCCCCGACGACCTGCTGTCGGGCACCGGCCTGCGCATCATGTCGGCGATCATCCTGGCCATCCCGGTGGTCGGCACCTGGGTGCACTGGGCGGTCTTCGGCGGCGACTACCCGGGTGAGCTCATCGTGGGCCGGTTGTACATCGCCCACGTGCTGCTCATCCCGGCGATCCTGCTGGCGCTGATCGCGCTCCACCTGCTGATCCTGGTGAAGCAGAAGCACACCCAGTTCCCCGGCCCGGGCCGGACCGAGCACAACGTGGTCGGCAACCGCCTGTTCCCGACCTTCGCCGGCAAGGCCGGTGGCCTCTTCTTCGTCGTGTTCGGTGTGTGCGCCGCGCTCGGCGGGCTGGTGCAGATCAACCCGCTGTGGCTCTGGGGCCCCTACAACCCGGCGCAGGTCTCGGCGGCGTCCCAGCCCGACTGGTACGTCATGTTCCTGGACGGCTCGACACGTCTCTTCCCGGCCTGGGACATCAACCTGCCCGGTGACTACACGATCCCGGCGCTGTTCTGGCCGACCGTGGTGCTCCCGGGGATCATCTTCACGGTCCTGGCGCTGTACCCGATCATCGAGCGGAAGCTCACGGGCGACACCGCGTCGCACCACCTGCTGCAGCGGCCGCGCGACGTCCCGGTGCGGACCTCGCTGGGCGCGATGGCCCTGACCTTCTACATCGTCCTGCTGCTGTCGGGCGGGAACGACGTCATCGCCGACAAGTTCATGATCAGCCTCAACGCCATGACGTGGGCCGGCCGGATCGGGCTCGTCATCCTGCCGCCGATCGTCTACGTGCTCACCTACCGCATCTGCCTCGGACTCCAGAAGCACGACCGCGAGGTGCTGGAGCACGGCATCGAGACCGGTGTCATCCGGCGTCTGCCGCACGGTGAGTTCATCGAGGTGCACCAGCCTCTCGGCCCGGTCGACGAGCACGGCCACGGTCAGCTCGCCTACGGCGGCGCTCCCGTGCCCAAGCGGATGAACCAGATCGGTGGGGCGCGCCGCGCGATCCGCGGGTTCTTCACGCCGATCGAGGAGCCGGCCCAGGTCGAGCTCGAGCAGCGGCGCGAGGAGCGCGGCCTGTCCGGCGCGGAGGACCGCGAGCTGACCAGCTCCGGGCGTCCGTCCGAGGGCGGCCGCCCCTCCGAGGGCGGCAAGCCGCAGGAGCCGCGCGACTGACGCGGTCGAACTGATCGAGAGGGCCCGGTGGACACCGTCCACCGGGCCCTCTCGCTGTTCCGGGACGACGTCCCGGCTCCCCACGTCCGGGTGACGGGCCGCCCAGGTTCCGTCAGGCGGCACTCCGAGCCTCACAAGAGGTGCCTGGTCGGGCCGCCGGCACTCCCCCGCGGCGCCGTCGAGGGCCCGCTGCGCGTTCCGGCGAGGGAGCAGGCGGACCGGGCCAGGCCTCGTGGGCTGGTCCCCGCCACGGTGCGGTCGGCACGCGCGCGCGTCCGCCGGCGGTCCGCCCGGGAGGCTGCACGGGCGCCTCAGCAGTCGGTGGGCGGTCCCGCGGCACCCTGGAGCAGGCGTTGGCCCCTCAGCGGCCACTCCAGGCCGGTTGGTGGCCGGCTGCGGGTCGACGGTCGGCCGGGTCGATCCGCTCTGGCGGGACGTCGCCGCCTGGTCACCCGCTGGCGCGCGACGCCGTCGACCCCCGGCCGCCGGAGCGACGGCTCGACGGCCGTCCCACGTCCCCCCGTCGGCGGCTGCGCCCGTGCTCACGACCAGCGTCGGTCGTGAGCGGCCGCAACGGGCCGGGATCGGCCGGCCGGCGGGACGACGCCCGGCCGTCGACCCCCGGCCGCCCGGACGACCGCGGCCCGGCGACGGCCCCGGAGGCCCACGACGGGCCCAGACCCGGGCCCGGCCCGGACCGGGGCGCGGAAGACGTCGAGGGCCCCTCCTGCGGCTGCAGGAGGGGCCCTCGGTGTCAGGCGGTGCGCGTCAGCTGTGCGCGTTCTGCCCGACGTAGTACTCGAACAGCAGCCCGCCGACCGTGATGAGCACGGCGACCAGGCCGATGAGGATCAGCCACGGGTAGAAGAACGCCAGGCCCAGCGCGGTCGTGGCCGCGGAGAGGGCGATCCCGAGCGGCCAGTAGCTGGCCGGGCTGAAGAAGCCGAGCTCACCCGCGCCGTCGGCCATCTCGGCGTCCTTGCGGTCCTCCGGGCGGGCGTCGATGCGCCGGGAGATGAACCAGAAGAACCCGCCGACCAGGATGGTCAGCCCCGCCGACAGCGCCAGAGCCGTGGTGCCGATCGGCTCCTGCGCCCACAGCCCGTACACCACGGCGAAGACGACCAGGGTGACGGAGACGATGTTGAAGATTGCGGCTTCGACCTTCACGGTCGCCCTCCCTGCTGCGTCGTGCTCTGGGACGTCGTCTGCGCGGCCACGTCAGCCGTCGACCTGCTGGGCGTCCTCGGCGATGTCCCAGGGCTGGGTCGACACCGACGAGCCACCGAGCTCGGGGTCGACCTCCTCCAGCGCCTCGAAGGTCGTGGCGCCGTCCTCGCGGAGCTCGATGTAGCGCGCGTAGTCGTCCTGGTTCACCACGCGGATCTCGAAGTTCATGTACGCGTGGTAGGTGCCGCAGAGCTCGGCGCAACGCCCGACGTAGGCGCCCTCCTGGCCCTCCTCGATGGTCACCTCGAACACGTTGTCCCGGCCGTTCTCGTTGCCCGGGATGACGTCGAGCTTGAAGAGGAACTCCGGCACCCAGAACGAGTGGATGACGTCGGCGGAGCGGACGTAGAACTGCACGGTCTGCCCGGTGGGCAGCACGAGGATCGGGATCTCCTCGCTGTTGCCGACGGTGCTGACCTGGTCGGCCTCGTCCTCGGCCGTGTCGGCGTAGAGGAACTCCCAGTTCCACTTGAAGGCCTGGACGGTGATGTTCACGTCCGGGTCGTCCGAGCGTTCCTGCACCCGGTTCTGGACGACGACCGTGAAGAAGAACAGGCCGGCGATGATCAGGAACGGGATGATCGAGTAGACGATCTCCAGCGGCAGGTTGTACGCCGTCTGCCGCGGGAGCTCGTCGCTCTTCTTGCGGTGGCGCACGATCGACCAGCCGATGAGGCCCCACACCAGGATGCCGACGACCAGGGCGGCGATGACCGACCAGATCCACAGCTCCTTCATGCTCTGGGACTGCTCGGTGATGCCCTCGGGCCAGCCCCAGCGCCAGAACTCGTTGTCGGGGGTGCACCCCGAGAGGGCCGGGACCCCCAGGAGACCGAGCGCGGCGACCCGCGCGAGCCTGTTGCCTCGAGCCACTGCTCGTTGCCTCCTCGTCCGCCGTCCGGCAGTTCCTGGACGGTCATCCCCGGTGCCGCCGCACACCGCTCCGGCGTGCGGTCGCGCACCGACCACAGTCTGCGGCGAGACTAGCCGACCCCGCTCGGCGGCCCGGCACCGGAGAGACACGACCCGCGGCGTCGTCGCCGGGTCGTGACCCTGGAGCTGCGGGCGCCGCCCCGCGGACGCCGTGACGGCCGCCACGACCGGGCCCGGGCGCCGGGTCCCGGCGGTTAGAGTCGGGGGGTGTTCTCCCGGCTGCTGACCCCGAAGTGGGTGGCCATGCACCTGCTCGTGGCGGCGCTGTTCGTCGCCACGTTCTTCCTCGGGCACTGGCAGCTGACCAAGGCCGAGGACGGCGGCGGCGCGGTGAACTGGAGCTACGCCCTGCAGTGGCCGCTCTATGGGTTCATGGGCCTGTGGTTCTACATCCGCATGGTCCGCGACGAGCTGCGCCGCGACCCCGACGAGGACGAGCCGGGCAACTCCCTCGTGCTCTACCAGCGGCCCCGGGTCGACACGACCGGCGACCCCGAGCTGGCCGCGTACAACGCCTACCTGGCGGAGCTGAACGAGAAGGCGCTCGGCCAGCGGGGTCCCGGTGGCCGCTGAGCCCACCGCGGCGCCGGCCGGGCTGCCGCGCGCCCTCGCCCGCCGGGTCGGCAAGGACGTCCCCGCCGCCCTGCTCCGCTACCGGGTCATGGCCTGGGTGGTCGGCGTCCTGCTGATCGCACTGGTCCTGGTCGCCGTCCCCGTGAAGTACCTCGGCGGCCCCGACGCCCCGGTGGCGGTCATCGGGACCGCCCACGGCTGGCTCTACTTCGTCTTCTTCGTGACCGCCGTCGACCTGGCGATCCGCGCCCGCTGGACCCTGCGGGGCAGCGTGCTGACGATCCTCGCCGGCACCGTCCCCATCCTGTCCTTCGTCGCCGAGCGGATCGCCACCCGCAAGACCCGCGCCGGCGAGCGCGTCTGACCACCGTCCCGGCCCACCGCCGGGACACGAACCGGAGACCTGCGCCCATGTGCGGCCTGCTGGCCTACCTGTCCACCGACGCCGACCGGGTCGGCGAGCCGATCGTCGACGGCGTCCGCGAGGCGCTGCACTGCCTGCACCACCGCGGGCCCGACGACACCGCCGTCTGGTCCGACGCGAACGTGGTGCTCGGCTTCAACCGGCTGTCGATCATCGACCTCGAGGGCAGCCCCCAGCCGCTCCCCTACGCCCGGGACCGCTACCGGATCCTGTTCAACGGCGAGATCTACAACTACCTCGAGCTGCGCGAGGAGCTGCAGGCCGCCGGGGCCGAGCTGGCCACGCACGGGGACACCGAGACGATCGTCGCCGGCTACCACCTGTGGGGCCAGGACGTCGTCCGCAGGCTGCGGGGGATGTTCTCCTTCGTCATCTGGGACACCCAGACCCGGACGGCGTTCGGGGCCCGCGACCCCTTCGGCATCAAGCCGCTGTTCACCGCGCGCCTGGCCGACGGCGGGCTGGTGTTCAGCTCCGAGAAGAAGGCCGTGCTCCAGCTCCTGGGCGGCAGCGCCGCCGCGGGCGGGGTGGACCCGGCCTCCCTGCAGCACTACCTGACCCTGCAGTACGTGCCGGAACCGGCCACGCTGCACCGCGGGATCCGCCGGATCGAGAGCGGCACGAGCTTCACCGTCGTCGACGGCGAGCTGCACACCAGCCGCTACTTCCACCCGGCGTGGAAGCCGCAGCCGGTGCCCGCCGGGCGCGAGCAGGAGCTCTACGACCGCATCGCCGAGGCGCTCGACGAGTCGGTGGCCAAGCACATGCGCGCCGACGTGACCGTGGGGTCGTTCCTCTCCAGCGGGATCGACTCCACTGCGATCGCGGCTCTCGCCCACCGCTACAACCCCGACCTGATGACCTTCACGGTCGGCTTCCAGCGGCAGGAGCAGTCGGAGATCGAGATCGCCGCGGAGTCCGCGCAGATCCTCGGCGTGCGGCACGTGCCGGTGGAGATCACCGCCGAGGAGTTCGCCGAGGCCATCCCGACGGTGGTCTGGTACCTCGACGACCCGGTCGCCGACCCGGCGCTCGTCCCGCTGTACTTCGTCGCCCGCGAGGCCCGCAAGCACGTCAAGGTCGTGCTGTCCGGCGAGGGCGCCGACGAGCTGTTCGGCGGCTACACCATCTACCGGGAGCCGCTGAGCCTCGCGTGGGCGTCGAGGCTGCCGGCCGCCGGCCGCCGCACGCTGGCCCGGCTGTCGAAGCTGGTCCCCGAGGGCGTCCGCGGGCAGAGCCTGCTCGAGCGCGCCTCGCAGCCGCTGGAGGAGCGGTACTACGGGAACGCCCGCAACCTCAACGCCGACGAGCTGGCGCAGCTGCTGCCGGGCCGCGACCCGGACCTGTCGCACGTGCACGTCACCGAGGAGCTGTACCGCCGCACCCGCGAGGCCGGGTACGACGACGTCACGGCGATGCAGTACGTCGACCTGTTCACCTGGCTGCGCGGCGACATCCTCGTCAAGGCCGACAAGATGACGATGGCGAACTCGCTCGAGCTGCGCGTGCCGTTCCTGGACCCCGAGGTGTTCGCGCTGGCCAGCACCATCCCCGTGGAGCAGCGGGTGCCCCGCCGCGGGGACGCCACCAAGTACGCGCTGCGCCAGGCGATGGCCCAGATCGTGCCGCCGCGGATCATGAACCGGCGCAAGCTGGGCTTCCCGGTGCCGACGGCGGACTTCCTGGCCGGCCCGCTGCACGAGTGGGCGCGGGGCATCGTGACCGAGAGCCAGACCGACGAGTGGCTCGACCGCGACCACGTCCTCGGGCTGCTCGACCGGCTGCGCGCGGCCGACGTGCCGAGCAAGCGCATCGCCCGTCAGGTCTGGGAAGTGCTCGTCTTCATGGTCTGGCACGGCATCTTCGTCGAGGAGCGCGTGAAGCCCGAGATCCCCGAGACCGTCTACCCGGTCAAGCTGTAGGACGAGACGACGGAGGCCCGGCCCCCCGAGGGGGACCGGGCCTCCGTCACGTCTGGAACTGCCCCGTCGCAGGGACCCAAGGCGCGCGGAGCGCGTTCTGGGGGGCGACGGGGTCCTCCGTCAGCTGAAGCTGTCGCCGCAGGCGCACGAACCCGTGGCGTTCGGGTTGTCGATCGTGAAGCCCTGCTTCTCGATGGTGTCGACGAAGTCGATGACCGCGCCACCCAGGTACGGCCCGCTCATCCGGTCGACGATGACCTCGACCCCACCGAAGTCGTAGGTCTGGTCGCCGTCGAGGAAGCGCTCGTCGAAGAAGAGCTGGTAGCGCAGACCGGAGCACCCGCCCGGCTGCACGGCGATGCGCAGCCGCAGGTCGTCACGACCCTCCTGGTCGAGCAGCGCCTTCACCTTGGCGGCCGCCGGCTCGCTCAGGACGACGCCGGTCGCCGTGGTGTCCTGCACCGTCATGTGTGTTCCTCCCACGTCCGAGGGGTGCCTGGTGCGGCAGGTCCCGCACCGGGCCAACACCGCCGCAGCGGGTCCTCTTCCCACTGTACGGCGCGATGCCGTGACCGGCGGGGATCGTGCCGGTCCCCACGTAGACTCGTTCGCGTGAAGCTCCGTCTGCCCGGGCGCCGCGACCGCGCCGAGGCCGCGCCCGACACGCCCGCCGACCTGACCGCGGAACTGGTCAAGGCGGGCAAGGGGCGTCCCACGCCGAAGCGCAGCGAGGCCCAGGCCCGCCGGCCCGGCCCTCCCCCGCCGCCCCCGGCCACCCGCAAGGAGGCCTACAAGCGGATGCGCGAGCAGCAGGCCGCCCGCCGGGCGAGCACGCGCGAGCGCATGGCGATGGGCGACGACTCCTACCTGCCGGCCCGCGACCGGGGCCCGGTCCGCAAGCTGGTCCGCGACGTCGTGGACTCGCGCCGCAACCTGGGCTCCTTCTTCCTGCCGATCGCGGCGCTGATCCTGGTCGGCTACTTCGTCCCCAGCCCGGCGGTGCAGGGCTACACCGTGCTGATGTGGATGGCCTACTTCCTGGTCTTCATCGGCGACTCGGTGGTGCTGGGCCGGCGCATCTCGCGGACGGTGCGCGACCGCTTCCCGAACGAGAAGACCAAGCCCCGGAGCCTGGTCTGGTACGGCATCAGCCGGTCGACGATGATCCGCCGCTGGCGCTTCCCCAAGCCCGAGGTCGCCGTCGGCCAGCAGGTGTAGGACCCTCCTGCCCCCACCGCTCGCGAGCTCGCGGCGGCCCCTGCAGGAGGGCCGTCCTTCGCTTAGCGTCCGGGGTCGTGGAGTACCGACGCCTCGGCCGTTCCGGCCTGACCATCAGCGAGATCGCCTACGGCAACTGGCTCACCCACGGTGACCAGGTCGAGGAGGACGCCGCCCGCGCGTGCGTGGCCGCGGCCCTCGACGCCGGCATCACGACGTTCGACACCGCCGACGTGTACGCCGGCACGCGGGCCGAGGCGGTGCTCGGGCGGGGGGGGGGGGGGGGGGGGGGGGGGGGGGGGGGGGGGGGGGGGGCGGCGGGGGCGGGGGGGGGGGGGGGGGGGGGGGGGGGGGGGGGGGGGGGGGGGGGGGGGGGGGGGGGGGGGGCGGGGGGGGGGGGGGGGGGGGGG
>NZ_JBJGZX010000035.1:0-46706 GCF_054050735.1 Blastococcus sp. SYSU D00813 | reverse complement strand
GCGCGGCGTTGCGAGGGGCTGCGCCAGCCGCGGGCAGGGGGGGCCGCCGGCCCCCCCGCCCCCGCGCCCCCCCCCCCCCCCCCCCCACCCCGTCCGCGACGGCGCGGATGTCCGCCGGGCCCACGCGGCAGCAACCGCCCAGCAGCCGGGCGCCGGCGTCGACCCACCCCGGGACGGCGGCCGGGTCGACGCCGCCGGCGCCGGTCCACCGCCGGCCGGCGGCGTCCCAGCCCTCGCCGCTGTTCGGGTAGGCGACCAGCGGCTTCCCGCTCACGGCCGCGGCCGCCAGGAACGGGCCCACGGCGGACGGCGCGGTGCAGTTGACCCCCACGGCGACCACCTCGGGCACGTCGGCGACCAGCGCGAAGACGTCCGCGGCCGGCTCACCCCGGCGGGTGCGGGGGACGCCGTCGTCGTCGAGCACCGTGGTCAGCGACAGCCACATCGGCACGCCGAGGGTCACGGCCTCGGCGACCAGGGCCCCGGCCTCCGCGGCGGCGGGCACGGTCTCGCACGCGAGGACGTCGGCGCCGGCCATCGCCAGCAGGTGCATCCTCGGCCGGTGGAAGGCGCGCAGCCGGCGGATGGAGAGGTCCTCGACGTAGGCGCCGGTGTACTCGGACCCGTCGGCGAGCGTCGCCCCGTACGGGCCCACCGAGCCGGCGATCCAGGCGCCGGGCGCACCCTGCCTCGCCAGCTCCACCGACCGCAGGATCAGGTCCTCCGCCCGCGAGGCGTCCACCCCGGCCGCGGCGAACCCCTCGATGCTGGCCTGGTAGCTCGCCGTCGTCGCCACCTGGGCGCCGGCCGCCGCGAACGCGGCGTGGGCCGCCACGACGGCGCCGGGGTCGTCGAGCAGCAGCCGGGCCGACCACAGCGCCGACGAGACGTCGTGCCCGCGGGCCTCCAGCTCCGTGGCGAGCCCGCCGTCGAGGACCACCGGCCCGGCGGCGAGCGCATCGGCGAGGGAGGACGACGGCACGGTGCCCATCCTCCGCGCTGCGGCCGCCCGGCGCGGACCGCAGGATCGGGGAATGGTGTTCATCTGGAGCAGCGGCGGCGGCCGGCGGAGGCGCGGCGGGTACGGCCCCGGCTGGGGACGCGGGTACGGCCCGCCACCGGGCTACGGCCGCGGGTACGGCCGTGGGTACGGGCCGCCGCCGGGCTACGGGTACCGCCGCAGAGGCGACGACTCCTGCCTGCGCGACCTGCTGTTCCTCAACACCGGCTGCTGCCTGGCCAACGCCATCGGCTGCGGCATGGACATGTTCTACGTGGCGCCGGCGACGGTGCGGCACGTGCACCGCGCGGGCACCGGGCCCCGCCGGGGCCGGCTGGCCGACCGGCTGGTGGCGGCCGTCCGGGTCTACCAGCGGGAGGTCAGCCCGAAGCGGCCGCCGTGCTGCCAGTTCACGCCGACCTGCTCGGCCTACGCCGTCGAGGCGCTGGAGACCCACGGCGCAGGCCGCGGCTCGTGGCTGACGGTGCGCCGGCTCGTCCGCTGCCGGCCGGGTGCCCGGGGCGGGGCCGACCCGGTGCCCTCCGCCGCCTGAGAACCCGGTTGCCCGCGCCGCGAGACTGTCCGGGTGCCCGCCTCCTCCGACGACGCCGCCGGTGACCTGCCCGTCACCGGCTCCCTCGTCGTCCCCGCCGGGGAGCTGCGGTGGCGGTTCTCCCGGTCGTCGGGCCCCGGCGGGCAGGGGGTGAACACGGCCGACTCGCGGGTCGAGCTCTCCCTCGCTCCGCTCACGCTGCCCGGGCTGACCGACGCCCAGCGGACGCGGCTGGCCGAGCGGCTCGGTGGGCGTCTGGTCGACGGCGTCCTCACCGTGGTCGCCTCCGAGCACCGCCAGCAGCTGCGCAACCGGCAGGCGGCCAGGGAGCGGCTGGCGGCCGTCCTGCGGGCCGCGCTCGCCCCACCGGCCCCGGCCCGGCGGCGGACGAAGCCGACGCGGGGCTCGCAGGAGCGGCGGCTGCAGGCCAAGAAGCAGCGGAGCGAGACCAAGCGCCGCCGACGCTCCTGGGAGTGAGTGCCGCGGGGACGAGGTGTCCAGGGCTACCGGTCCGGGACCTCCTGGAAGGCGCGGACCTCGATCCGGGCTCCGAGGGCCTCCGCCGCCTTCGCGGCCCACGCGACGGCGGCCTCCTGGTCGGGTGCCTCGACGACCCAGAGTCCCCCGAGGTATTCCGGCGCCTGCGTGTAGGGCCCCTCGGCGCGGACGAGGTCGTCGCCCGTGTGGTCGACGGTGACCGCCGTCGACGGCGGGTGCAGTCCCCCCGCGAAGACGAGGGCACCGGCGGCCGTCAGCTCCTCGAGGAAGGCGCCGGCCGCTGCCATGGCGGCCTCCAGGTCGGCGGGGTCCATCGACGCCATCGTGGGCTCTTCGGCGGAGTCGTGCGGCAGGGAGAGCAGGTACTGGGTCACGGGGGGCCTCCGGGTCGTCACGCCGGCCGCTGCGGCCGGGTCGTGAGGGGAGACCTCGCGGGCCGCCCGCTCTCATCGGTGGCAGCCGGCCCGGTGGCACGCCCGGACGGCGAGGTGTCGCGCGCCTCCACCGACGTCCGATCACCACCACGCCCGCGACCGTCCTGATCGACCGGGAGGGCCGGGTGGCCGCGGTCCACGCGGCGCCGTCCCGGTCGACGACCTGTCACAGGCGGTCGGCACCCTCGCCGACGAGGACGCGTAGCGGCGTCAGACGCACTCGCGGGCCCGGGCCAGCAGCAGGTCGCGCTCGCGCTCGTTGGCCGTGAGCCCGGCGGCCCGGTCGAACTCGGCCCGCGCCTCGGCCGCCCGGCCGAGCCTGACCAGCAGGTCGCCGCGGACGGCCGGGAGCAGGTGGTAGCCCTCCAGCTGCCCCTCCAGGCGGTCGACGAGCGCCAGCGCGGCGGCCGGGCCGTCGGCCATGGAGACGGCGACCGCCCGGTTCAGCTCGACCACCGGCGACGGCGCCACCCGCCCCAGCACCCCGTACAGCGCGGCGATGCGCCGCCAGTCGGTCGCGTCGGCCGTCCGGGCCCGGGCGTGACAGGCGGCGATCGCGGCCTGCACCGTGTACGGCCCGGCGGCCCCGCCCAGCTCCTCGGCGCGGGCCAGCCCGGCCAGCCCGCGGCGGACCAGCAGCCCGTCCCAGCGGCTCCGGTCCTGGTCGAGCAGGGGGACGGGGGCGCCGTCCGGGCCGGTGCGGGCCCGCAGCCGCGAGGCCTGCAGCTCCATCAGCGCGAGCAGGCCGTGCACCTCGGGCTCGGCCGGCACGAGCGCGGTGAGCACCCGGCCCAGCCGCATCGCCTCCTCGCACAGGGCCGGGCGCACGAGGTCCTCGCCGGCGGTGGCCGAGTAGCCCTCGTTGAAGACCAGGTAGACGACGGCGAGGACCGAGGCCAGCCGGGGCGCCAGCTCGTCGGCGCCAGGCGACTCGAAGCCGACCCGGGCCTGCGCCAGCGTGCGCTTGGCCCGGACGATGCGCTGGGCCATGGTCGCCCTCGGCACGAGGAACGCGCGGGCGATCTCCTCGGTGGTGAGCCCGGCGAGCATCCTCAGGACGAGCGCGGCCTGCGCCTCGGGGGCGAGCACCGGGTGGCAGGCGGTGAACACCAGCCGCAGGACGTCGTCCTCGACCGGCTCGGGCAGCCGGAGCTCCTCACCCTCGGGCAGCTCGCGGCCGAGCAACCGGACCCTGCCGGCCAGCGCGACGTCGCGGCGGATCCCGTCGACCGCCCGGCGGCGGGCCACGGTCGTCAGCCAGGCGCCCGGGCGGTCGGGGATCCCGGACACCGGCCACTGCTCGAGGGCGGCCACCAGCGCGTCCTGGGCGAGCTCCTCGGCCCGCCCGACGTCGCCCACCAGCCGCGCCAGGCCGGCGATGAGCCGGGCCGCCTCGATCCGCCAGACGGCCTCGACGGCACGGGAGGTGGCGGTGCCGGTCACCTCGGCGAGGGAACAGCACCGCCACCCGCCCGTGCGATCCGTTGTCAGCGGCGCTCGGCCAGGGTCTGCTGCAGCGCGTCGTCGGCCGCGGCCATCTCGGGGGTGACGCTGTCGCCGAAGTCCTCGTCGGTGTAGACGGGGCGGATCTCGACCTCGCCGTCCCCGCCGACGTCCGGCGAGCGCTTGACCCACTCGACGGCCTCCTCCAGGGAGCTGACCTCGAGGATCATGTAGCCGACGAGCAGCTCCTTGGTCTCGGCGAAGGGGCCGTCGATCACCGTCCGCTCGCTGCCGGAGAACCGCACCCGCGCGCCGGTGGCGCTCGGCTTGAGCCCGTGCCCGCGGTCGACGAGGACGCCGGCCGCCAGCATCTCCTCCTGGTAGGCGAGCATCGCCTCGAAGTCCTCCATCGGCGGGATCACCCCGGCCTCGGTGTCCGCCGTCGCCTTGGCCATCACCATGAAGCGCATCCGTCGCCCCTCTGCTCTCGTCCGCGCGGGCCCCGGTCGTGCCGACCGGTACGAACCCGCGCGCACCGGTACGTCGAACGGACGGGCCCGGATTCGACACCGCTCCCGCACGTCCTCCGCGTGCCGCCGGTCACGTCAGCCGCTCCCGCAGGTGCACGGTGACCACCTCGCCGGCGCGGCTCTTGCCGATCGCGGTGCAGATCGCCGCGCGCAGCGGCAGCCAGTACGGTCCGGTGCCCGAGGGCATGAGGGTCGCGGCGAACGGGTGGCCGTCCGTCGTCCCGGTCACCTCGACCGCGCGGCGGGTGCCCAGCAGCTCGGCCGAGTCCGGCACGGTCAGGTAGGTGGGGAAGGCGCCGTCCTTCTCGATGGGCGCGGTGAAGACGACGCCCAGGGGTGTGCTCATGCTCCTCAGGACCGGCCCGGGCCCGGCAACTCATCGCGCCGTCGCCGCAGGAACGCGGCCTCGCGCTCGTTGCCGACCAGTGCGAGCGCCGCGTCGTAGGCCGCGGCCGCCTCGTCCGGGCGCCCGAGCCGGCGCAGCAGGTCGGCCCGGACGGCGGGGAGCAGGTGCGACCGCGGCAGGTCGACCGCCTCCAGGGCGGCCAGCCCGGCGGCCGGGCCGTCGACCTCGGCCACCGCGACCGCGCGGTTGAGCGCCACCACGGGGGAGGGCGTCAGCGCCATGAGGTGGTCGTAGAGGACGACGACCTGCCGCCAGTCGGTGTCCGCGGCCGTCGCGGCGTCGGCGTGCACCGCCTGGATCGCCGCCTGCACCTGGTAGGGCCCCGGGGCGCCGCGGCGCAGGCAGCGGCGGACCAGGTCCTGCCCCTCGGCGACCAGGGCGGCGTCCCAGCGGCTGCGGTCCTGCTCGGCGAGCGGGACGAGGTCGCCGGTGGGGGAGACGCGGGCGGGACGCCGCGCCTCCGTCAGCAGCATCAGCGCGAGCAGGCCCAGCGCCTCCGGCTCGTCGGGCATCAGCTCCACCAGCGCCCGGCCCAGCCGGATCGCCTCGGCGCACAGGTCGCTGCGCACCAGCTCGTCGCCGGCGCTGGCCGTGTGCCCCTCGGTGAACACCAGGGAGACGACGGCGAGCACCCCGGCCAGGCGGTCGGGCAGGTCGGCCTCGGTCGGTACCCGGTAGGGGATGCGGGCCTCCCGGATCTTCGCCTTCGCCCGCACCAGCCGCTGCGCCATCGTCGGCTCGGGCACGCCGAACGCGTGGGCGATCTCCGCGGTGGTCAGCCCGCCGACCAGGCGCAGGGTGAGGGCCACCCGGGCGGCCGGCGCCAGCGCCGGGTGGCAGCAGGTGAAGAGCATGCGCAGCCGGTCGTCGCGCACGGCCCCCTCCTCGGGGAGTGGCCCCGGCTCGGCCAGCAGCGCCGCCTGCACGTGCCGGGCGTCGCGGGTGGCCTCGCGGCGGACCCGGTCGATCGCCCGGTTGCGGGCGGTGGTGACGATCCAGCCGGCCGGGCTGGGCGGGACGCCGTCGGCCGGCCAGCGCTGGAGCGCGGCGAGGAACGCGTCCTGCACCGCCTCCTCGGCGGCGTCGATGTCGCCGAGGAGACGGGTCAGGACAGCGACCGCGCGGCCGTACGCCTCGCGGAAGACCGCCTCGACGTCGGTCACGTCAGGGGCGGCCCGAGCCGTCCTGGAACGGCCGGACCTCGATCGGCAGCGTGGTGGCGGCGGCCAGCCGGCGGCCCCACCCCAGCGCGGCGTCGAGGTCGGGGACGTCGACCACCGTGAACCCGCCGACGTGCTCCTTCGCCTCGATGAACGGCCCGTCCACGACCAGCAGCTCGCCGTCCCGGGGGCGCAGCGTGGTGGCGGAGGCCGGCGGGTGGAGGCCGCCGCCGAACACCCAGCAGCCGGCGTCGACCATCGCGCGGTTCACCGCGTCGACGTCTCGCATGATCGGCTCCAGCACCTCCGGCGGGGGCGGCGTCCCGTCGCCGGGCTGGACCACGGTGAGCAGGTAGTGCGGCATGTCGTCTCCTGTCGGTCCGGCGGGCGGCTCCTGCCCCCCGCTCACCCCCTGGACGAACGGGATCAGGCCGGATCGACACCCGGCCGGCTGGAACCCGGCTCACGGACGAGCACCCAGACCGGCAGCTCGTCGTCGGCGGTGTGCAGGGAGGCGGTCACCTCGAAGCCCGAGCCGCGCAGGAACCGGACGCCGGCCCACGTGTACGCCGCCGTCGCCGCCGGGACGCCGTCGGCGTCGCACCGGGCGAGTGCCGGCTCGAGGACCGCGCGGCCGAACCCCTGCCGCCGCGAGGAGGGGCGGGTGCCCAGGTGGGCGAGCCACCAGTGCGGGCCGGCGGGCCGGGCGGCGTCGACGACCTCCCGGGTCGCGGCCACCTGCGCGGCGTGCGACCCCGAGAGGACGGGCAGCTCGCGGGCGAGCGCCGCGGCGACGTCGGCCGGCACGGGCGAGGTGCCCTCTGCGCCCGGCGGGGCCTCCCAGGTGGCGACGGCGGTGACGTCCTCGGTCACCCACGCGCTGCCGGTGGCGACGCCGCGGTGGCCGGCGGCGAGCTCGTGCCAGCGGGTGAGCCGCTGGATCCGCCCGTCCTCGGGCAGCGCCCAGCGGGTCCAGCGCGAGTCGGCCAGCGCCACGGTCAGCGTCGCGGCGATCCGCGGGACGTCGCGCTGCTCGGCCCGGCGCACCGAGGGCGCACCCACCTGCACGACCGTGGGGACGTCGCTCACCCCGGCATCAGACCACGACGCCCCACCGGCCACGTGGCCGGTGGGGCGGGGAGGTCGTTCGTCAGACGGCGTCGAAGCCCGCGCGGTCGACCTTGCGGTGGTAGCGCGTGCCGAGCCTCCCGCCGAGCACGGCGCCGAGCAGCGTGGCCACCAGGACCGCGCCGAGGGCGATGAGCCCGCCGGTGGTGCCGGTGCCCTCGTCGATCGGGATGCGCGGCAGGTCCAGCCGCTCGAGGACGTTGTACTCGCGGCCGAAGACCAGCCCGGCGACCGCCAGCGCGGCCACGACCAGCAGCCCGATCAGCCAGACGGCCAGCCCCTGCCGCGCGCCGTCGAAGCGGGACATCCGCCCGGCCACGTAGCCGCCGGCGAGGTAGGCCAGGAAGAGGACCACGACCAGGGCGATGCCGCCGCCCAGCCCGATGGTGGCCGCCTCCTCGGCGGCCTCGTCGGCGCTGTCGAGGCCCTGGGTGAGCCCGATCGCGACCCCCGCCGCGCCCAGCAGCGCGACGAGGAGGACGGCGAGGCCGTTGGCCGACAGCCAGCCGAAGAAGGCCGCGCCCCACTTGATGCCGCCGAAGCGGGCGTGCTGGGCGTCGACCGCGTCGCGGGCGGTGCCCCGGGTGGCGCGGGCGCCTGCGGTCGCGCCGGCGTCGGGTGTCGTGCTGCTGCTCATCGGGTCTCCAGGAGTAAGGACCCCGTCCTCCTCACCCCTGCCGAGCTCGGGGCGAGCCTCCGGACGGGGCCGTCGGCCGGCGCTGTGTGCCCGCGCGGCCGGCCGGGGAAGCCCCCGGCCGGCCGTGGTCACCTGATCAGGTGCACGTCAGATGCGGTCGGTGCGGCGGGTGGTGTCGCCGCCGTCGAACTCGATCTGCTCCTTGCGGACCGTGTCGCTGACGGTCTCGGTGTCGGTCACGGTGGTCGTGTCCAGGCGGACGCGCTCGACCGGCACGGCCTCCTTGGCCACGACGGGCCGCTCGGCGTGCAGCACGACCTCGTGCTCCTCCTCGGAGATCGCCGGGCCGTCCAGCGCGTCGCCGACGTTGGCGTCGGTGATCGGCTCGCGCTCGACGCGGATCTCCTCGTGCGACACCGGCACGGTCTCGGTGACGTTCTCCGTCACCACGTACTTGCGCAGCCGGGCGACGCCGCTCTCCACGCGCTGGGTGCCGACCGACAGCCGCTCCTCGGACCGGGTCATCGCGTCGTCGGTGGTCGGGCCGGAGGTGTCGTGGCCGACGGTGCCGCGCGCGTCGAGGTCGCGGTCGGCGCGGGTCTCGGTCAGCTCGGGCCCGCGGGCGGTGCCCACGGCGTCGGCGACCGACTGCGTGCCGCCGAGGCCGTAGTAGCGGTAGAGGTCGGCCTCCTCGCTGGGGGAGAGGTGGCCCTCGACGTCGTGGTGCGGCGAGTTCTTCACCTTCTCCTTGTCGTAGGGCAGGCGGAGCTCGTCGCCGGAGAGCGTGGCGTCGGCCAGGGGCACGAAGGCCTCCTTGGTGCCGAACAGGCCGGTGCGGACCGTGGCCCACTCGGGGCGGCCGGTCTCGTCGTCGAGGTAGACCTCGCCGACGGTGCCGAGCTTGCCCTCGGGGCCGACGGCGGTGCTGCCGATGACGGTGCTGATCTGCTGCTCGGTGATCACAGGTGCTCCTCGGGGAGTGGACTGGGTGTGCGGCAGGCCCCCGGGCCGCGTACACCGGGCGGGCCGCCGGACCCAGTCGTGCCCCACGGTTTACGTCGTAAACGTCGCTCAGGTGAACGTCTCGGGACGCTGCGGGTCGCGCCCCTCGCGCCGCACGACCTCCAGCCGGCCGAGCAGGTTCTCCAGCGCCTCCTCGAACTCCGCGGCCGACTCGTCGACCGAGAGCAGGCCCTGCAGCCGCACGACCGTCGGGTACCCGGTCAGGTCGGGGGGAACCTCCGGCTCGCCGATCCCGGCGTCCTCGGCGTTGACCGCGACACCCTTCTGCGAGACCTCGAGCAGCAGGTGGCCGAGCAGGAAGCTGCTGTAGGCGCGGTAGGCGGCCACCGCGGAGTCCTCGGAGAACCCGTGGCCGGTCAGCGCGACGAGGAAGGACTCGATCCAGCGCAGGCTGCGCAGCGGCGGGCGCACCCACGGCGCCGCCGGGGGACGCGTGGCCACCAGCGGGAAGACCTCCGGGTGGGCCAGCGCGATGCGGCGCACGCCGTGCGCCAGGCGCTGCAGGTAGTCCTGCCAGCCGTGCGCGGCCTCCAGGTGCACGTCGGGGTCGCCGTACAGCTCGTCGATGACGCTCTCCACGACCCCGTCGAGCAGCTGCTCGCGGCCGGGCACGTACCGGTAGAGAGCCATCGCCTCGACGCCGAGCGCGGACCCCAGGCGGCGCATGGTCAGCGCGCTGAGCCCGTGGGCGTCGATGAACTCGACCGCGGCCCCGAGGACCCGCCGCCGGTCCAGCGGCAAGCGCCCGGTGTCGGGCGGGCCCGCCGGCATGACGGCCGCGGCGCCGCCGCGCGCCTCCGGGGAGTCCGGGTCGAGACCCGTGTCGTCGGGTTCGTCGAGTGTCGCCACGGCACCTCCCTCGCCCGGCTGCTCAGGGCGTCGTCGTCTGCATCCTGCCCGGTCGGCTGCACCGCACCGTCGTCGGTGCCCGGTCGTGAGGTGTTCGGAACGCGACGTTGACGCCGGGGCCCCCACCGGGAAACGACCGGCACGCACCCTCGTCCCCGTGACCGCCGCGACCGCACCCGAGCCCGCCACCGGCGCGGCGGGCCCGTCGCGGACCACCGACACCCACTGCCCCTACTGCTCGCTGCAGTGCGGCATGCGGGTCACCGCGGGCGGCCGGCCGGCCACGGTCGTGCCGCTGGACTTCCCGACCAACCGGGGCGGGCTGTGCTCCAAGGGCTGGTCGTCGGTCGAGCTGCTCGACCACCCCGAGCGGCTGCTGCGCCCGCTGGTGCGCGCCGTGCCGGGCGACCGCACCAGCCCGCTGGTCGAGGCGACCTGGGACGAGGCGCTGGGGCGGGTGGTCGGCGCCGTCCGCCGCACCCAGCGCACGTACGGCCGCGACGCCGTCGGCTGCTTCGGCGGCGGCTCGCTGACCAACGAGCAGGCCTACCAGTTCGGGAAGTTCGCCCGCGTCGCGCTGCGCACCTCCGCGATCGACTACAACGGCCGGTTCTGCATGTCCTCGGCCGCCGGCGCGGCCACCCGGGCCTTCGGCCTGGACCGGGGGATGCCGTTCCCGCTGTCCGACCTCGCCGAGGCCGACGTGGTCGTCCTGGTGGGCAGCAACCCGGCCGACACCATGCCCCCGGCGATGCAGTACCTCGACGCCGGGCGCGAGCGCGGCGCCGAGCACGTGGTCGTCGACCCGCGGCGCACCGCGACCGCCCGCAACGCCGCCCTGCACCTGCAGCCGCTGCCGGGCACCGACCTCGCGCTGGCCAACGGGCTGCTGCACATCGCGGTCGCCGAGGGGCTGGTCGACGAGCAGTACGTGGCCGCGCGCACCACCGGCTTCGACGACGTCCGCGCCGGCGTGGCCGCCTACTGGCCCGACCGGGTCGAGCGGCTCACCGGCGTGCCGGTCGCCGACCAGCGGCGCACCGTCCTCGCCCTCGCCCGCGCGGAGAAGGCGATCGTGCTCACCGCCCGCGGCGCCGAGCAGCACCGCAGCGGCACCGACACCGCCCAGGCGTGGATCAACCTGGCGCTCGCGCTCGGACTCCCCGGCCGCCCGGGCAGCGGCTGGGGCACCGTGACCGGGCAGGGCAACGGGCAGGGCGGCCGCGAGCACGGGCAGAAGGCCGACCAGCTGCCCGGCTACCGGTCGCTGCGCGACCCCGCCGCCCGGGCGCACGTGGCCGCGGTGTGGGGCGTCGACCCCGACGACCTGCCGATGCCCGGCAGGAGCGCCTTCGAGCTGCTCGACGCGCTCGGGACGGACGGCGGGGTGCGCACGCTGCTGGTGCTCGCCTCCAACGTCGCCGTGTCCGCGCCCGACGCCCGCCGGGTGGTCAGCCGGCTGCGCGACCTGGACTTCCTCGCCGTCAGCGACTTCTTCCTCTCCGAGACCGCCGAGCTCGCCGACGTCGTCCTGCCCAGCGCGATGTGGGCGGAGGAGGCCGGGACGATGACCAACGTCGAGGGGCGGGTCGTCCGCCGCCGGCGCGCGCTCGACCCGCCGGCCGGCGTCCCCGACGACCTGCAGCTGCTGGCCACGCTCGCCGGCCGGCTGGGCGCCGGGCACCTCTTCTCCGGCGACCCGGAGACCGTGTTCGACGAGCTGCGCCGGGCCAGCGCCGGGGGAGCCGCCGACTACTCCGGGATCTCCTACGACCGGATCGACGCCGAGGACGGCGTCTTCTGGCCCTGCCCGTCCGACACACACCCCGGCACGCCGCGGCTGTTCACCGAGCGGTTCGCCACCCCCGACGGCCGGGCCCGGTTCCTGCGCGTCGAGCACGTCGAGGCGCACGAGCGGCCCGACGCCGAGTACCCGTACGTGCTCACCACCGGCCGGGTGCTGGCCCAGTACCAGTCGGGCACCCAGACCCGCCGTTCGCGCAGCCTGCAGGTGGTCGCGCCCACGCCCCGCGCCGAGCTGCACCCCGACCTCGCCCGCCGGCTGGGCGTCGCGCAGGACGACGTGGTCGAGCTCGCCACCCGCCGCGGCCGCGCCCGCTTCCACGCCTCGGTGACCGACGCGATCCGCCCCGACGTCGTCTTCGCCCCCTTCCACTGGGGCGGCGGGTCCAGCGCCAACGCGCTGACCGACCCCGCCCTCGACCCGACCAGCCGCATGCCCGCCTTCAAGGTCTGCGCCGTCGCCGTGACCCGCGTCGGCGGGCCGACCGAGCACATCCCCCCGCCGCCCGACGCCGGCCAGCCGCGGCCCCGCCCGCACGCCCCGGCCGCCGTCCCCGAGCCCCGCCCGCCGGCCCGTTCCAGCACCCCCTTCGGATCCCCGAGGAGCACCCGCGTGAAGAGCACCCCACGCTTCCTGCAAGGCGTCTACCCGATCACCGGCGAGGGGCTGGCCAAGCCCGGCCCCGTCGACGCCGCCCTGCGCTACACCGTGCCCTCGGGTACGACCGCGCAGGCGCTGTACTTCCGCGGCGGCAACTCCACCGGCGAGCTGGTCTACGTCCTGCTGCTGCGCGACGGCGAGCCGATGCGCTGGTTCCCGATCGGGGCGAAGGGCGACGTGCACGTGCCCCTGCGCGTGGTCGAGGACCTGCCCGGCGGCACCGTCGTCGAGCTGCACGCCGCCGCGCCCGAGGGCGTCACCGGCGAGCTCGTCGTCGACCTGGGGCTGGTGGAGGTCTGATGACGGCCGTGCTCGGCGGGCGCCCGGAGGGGCTGACCTCGCTCCCCCTGGGGGACGACGAGTTCGATCCCCGCGCGCGGCTGGTCGTGGTGGGCAACGGCATGGCCGGCGCCCGCTTCGTCGAGGAGGTGCTCGAGCGCGGCGGCGGCGAGCAGTTCCGGATCACCGTCTTCGGCGACGAGCCGCACGGCAACTACAACCGGATCATGCTCAGCCCGGTGCTCGCCGGGGAGTCGTCGGAGGACGAGATCGTCCTCAACAGCCACGACTGGTACGCCGACAACGGGGTCGACCTGCGCGCCGGGGTCCGGGTGGAGCGGGCCGACACCGCGGCCAAGGTCGTGTACGGCTCCGACGGCTCGGTCACCCCCTACGACCACCTGGTGCTCGCCACCGGCAGCTACTCGTGGATCCCGCCGATGTCCGGTGTCCGGACGGCCGATGGCGCGCTGCTGCCGGGTGTGTACGGCTTCCGCACCATCGACGAGACCCGGGCGATGCTCGAGGCGACCGGCCGCTGCCGGCGGGCCGTCGTCATGGGCGGCGGGCTGCTCGGGCTGGAGGCCGCCCGGGCGCTGCAGGGCCACGGGCTGCAGGTCGACCTCGTGCACGCCATGCCGTGGTTGATGAACGCCCAGCTCGACGCCGAGGCCGGCGCGATCCTCAAGCGCAGCGTCGAGGAGCTCGGCATCACCGTGCACCTCGACGTCCTGGCCACCGAGGTGCTCGGCACCGAGCACGTCACCGGGGTGGTGCTGAAGGACGGCCGGCGGCTCGACTGCGACCTGCTCGTGGTCGCCGCCGGCGTCCGGCCGCACACCGACGTCGCCGTCCGCTCCGGGCTGGAGGTCGAGCGCGCGATCGTGGTCGACGACCAGCTGCGCACCGACGACCCCGACGTCTACGCGATCGGCGAGTGCGCCCAGCACCGCGGCTCGGTCTACGGCCTGGTCGCGCCGGCGTGGGAGCACGCGAATGTCCTGGCCGACGTCCTCACCGGCACCGACCCCACCGCCGAGTACACCGGCAGCCGGACCGCGACCAAGCTCAAGGTGGCCGGGGTCGACGTCGCCACCATGGGGGTCAGCACCCCCGAGCGGGACGACGACGAGTTCCTCGTGATCAGCGAGCCGAGGCGCGGCGTGCACCTGTCGGTGGTGGTCCGCGACGACAGGCTGGTCGGCGCCACGCTGCTCGGCGACACCCGCAAGGTCGCCTACCTCACCCAGGCGTTCGACCGGGGCTCGCCGCTGCCCGAGGAGCGGATCCGGCTGCTGGTCGACCTCTCCGACGGCGCCGAGGAGGTGGGCGTCGCCGAGATGCCCGCCGACAGCCAGGTGTGCAACTGCAACGGCGTCACCAAGGGTGCGATCTGCGGCGCGGTCGCCGACGGCTGCGGCAGCGTCGGCGCCGTCATGGACCGCACCCGCGCGGGCAAGGGCTGTGGCTCGTGCAAGTCGCTGGTGAAGCAGGTCGTCGAGTGGGCCGCCGACGGCGAGGTCACCGAGGACCCCTCGGCGTCCTGGTACGTGCCGGGCGTCCCGCTGGCCAAGCCCGAGCTGATGGCGGCGATCCGGGCCCAGGACCTGCGGTCGGTCTCGCAGGTCTTCGCCGCCCTCGCCCCCGGTGGCAAGGAGGACGCGAAGTCGAAGATGGGGCTGACCTCGCTGCTGAAGATGGTGTGGGGGCACGACTACCTGCCGGAGAAGGACGCGGAGTTCATCAACGACCGGGTGCACGCCAACATCCAGCGCGACGGCACCTTCTCCGTCGTCCCGCAGATGAAGGGCGGGGTGACCACGCCGGCGCAGCTGCGGAAGATCGCCGACGTCGCCGAGAAGTACGAGGTCCCGATGGTCAAGGTGACCGGCGGCCAGCGGATCGACCTGCTCGGCGTCCGCAAGGAGGACCTGCCGGCCATGTGGGCCGACCTCGGGATGCCCTCGGGCTACGCGTACGGCAAGAGCGTGCGCACGGTGAAGACCTGCGTGGGCAGCGACTTCTGCCGATTCGGCCTGGACGACTCGACGCAGCTCGGCATCGACCTGGAGACCCGGTTCCAGGGCATCGAGAGCCCGGCCAAGATCAAGATGGCGGTCGTGGGCTGCCCGCGGAACTGCGCCGAGGCCTACGTGAAGGACGTCGGCGTGGTGGCGGTCGGGGCGGGCCGGTGGGAGGTCTACATCGGGGGAGCGGCCGGCGCGTCCGTGCGCAAGGGCGACCTGCTGGCCACCGTCGACTCGACCGAGGCGGTGCTGCAGCTGACCGGCCGGTTCCTGCAGTACTACCGCGAGAACGCCAACTGGCTGGAGCGCACCTACGACTTCGTGCCGCGGATCGGGCTGGACCGGCTGAAGCTCGTGCTCCTGGAGGACGGCGAGGGCATCTGCGCCGACCTCGACGCCGGCATCCAGCGCTCGATCGACGCCTACCGCGACCCGTGGGGTCAGGACCTGGCGGAGCCCGCGACGCCCGGGCAGTTCCGCCCCTCCCTGCCGCTGGTCGAACTGCCGGAGGTGCCCGTCCGATGAGCCTCACCACCGAACGTCCCGCCCCCGCCGCCGGGGTCCGCGCGTACACCGTCGGCCGGGTCGAGGACGTGCCGCCGGGGGAGGGGCGGGCCTTCGTCGCCGGCGGCACCCAGGTCGCCGTCTTCCGGCTGCGCGACGGCTCCCTGCACGCGACCCAGGCGGCCTGCCCGCACGCCGGCGGGCCGCTCGCCGACGGGCAGACCGACCCGGACGTGCTCGTCTGCCCCCTGCACCTGTACGCCTACCGGTGGGCGGACGGCGCGGCGACCAGCGGTTCCCTCGCGGTGCGCGTGTACCCCGTGCGCGAGGTGGACGGGATGCTCGTCGTCGACGTGTGACGTCCCGCCCGCCCGCGGCGATCATGGGCGCGTTGCCGCTCCCACCGGCGCGTTCGCGCGTGTCGGCGGCACCATGCCCATGATCGCGGCGGCGGCACGCCTACGGCGAGACCGAGATCCCGGAGGAGCCGCAGCGAGTCGTGTCGCTGCGGTACACCGAGCAGGACGCGATCCTGGCCCTCGGCGTCGTCCCGGTGGCCGTGCGCTACGCCTTCGGTCCCGAGGACGACGTGTTCTTCGCGTGGGCCGACGAGGCGGCCGGGGACGCCGAGCCGGTGGTCCTGCCCCGCACCGAGCTCGACGCCGAGCAGGTCGCCGTCCTCGAGCCCGACCTGATCATGGCCGTCACCGCGGGCCTGACCGAGGCCGAGTACGAGACGCTCAGCGGCATCGCGCCGGTCGTCGTGCAGCCGGCGGAGTTCCCCGCCTTCGGCACCCCGTGGCAGGACCAGACGCTGGTCACCGGCCGGGCGCTGGGCCGGGAGGAGCGCGCCGAGGAGCTCGTGGCGCAAGTGGAGGCGCAGTTCGAGGAGGTGCGCGCGGCGCACCCGGAGCTCGAGGGCCGGACTGTGACGCTGTCCGGCGTGGCCCACGAGGGCGAGTACGCCTGACCGTGTGCGCGCAGGCCGCGGACCCGGCCGGGTCCTCCGGCCTGCGCGCACACGCCGGCGCGGCTCCTCAGCCGACGACGACGCCCTCCGGCGGCGCCTGCACCGGGTTCACGAACCAGATGCTCTCCTCGTAGAGGTGACGGGACCGCCAGCCGTCGGGGGTGCGGACCATGTCGTGGTGGTAGTAGCCGCCGGTGTACGTGAAGCCCTGCACGCCGGGGATCTGCATCGGGTTGTAGAAGTCGGCGACCACCTTCGCCGTGTCCCCGTCCAGCTGGACCTCGACGTTGGTCACGTGGTGCTGGGTGAACGGGAAGGTCGAGAACGCCGCTGAGAGCATCTCCACCATCTCGTCGCGCGGCAGCTTCGGGGCGCCGGCGGAGGTGTAGTCGATGACGGCGTCCTCGGTGAAGACGCTGCGGTACATCTCCCAGTCGCCGCGGTCGATGCCGTGGCAGTAGCGGGTCAGCACGTCGCGGATCTCGATGCGGTCGGCGAGGGTCTGCAGGTCCACGGGTCCTCCGGCGGGTCGGTCGGATGTGGCGCGGACCATAGCCAGCCGGTCAGCCGGCCGAGGGCTCCGAGCCGGCCGGCGGGAGGGCCCGCCGGCGGTCCCGGTCGAGGCGGAGGAGGCGCGGAGGGGGGCGTCGGAGGCGGCGCGCGTGCGCCTCGTCGGCCAGCTGCCGGGCGGCGAGCACCGATGCCGGCTCCGGTGCGGCCGGCTCAGTCATCCCAGGTCACCTGGCCCATGACCCGGGTCTCGGCGAGGACGGCGCCCTCGGACGTCTCCGACACCACCGTGGCGGTGCCCTCGGGGAACTCCGCGACCACGACCCCGCCGTCGAGGACGTGGGAGCCGAGGTCGTCGCCGTCGGCCGACAGCGCCCGGGCCACCGCGGCCTCCGGCGGCGCGACCACGACGAGGGTCGGCAGGACCGTCGCGTCCGCGCTCAGGTCGGTGACGTCGCAGCGCAGCACGAACGTCTGCTCGGGAACCGGAGGGCCGGCGGGCCGCAGCTCGTTGCCGCACCAGGTGCCGGCGCCGCTGGTGAGGTCCCGCGAGGTGACCGAGAGGTCGGCCTGGGCGTAGACCGCGCCGGAGGGGAGCGTCGCGGTGAGCAGGGTGACCGCGGCCGTCCGGTCGTCGGCCGCGGGGACCGCGCCGGCCCAGGCCACGGCGAAGCGGACGTCGTCGGCGGTCAGGCCGAGAGTCCACAGGACCTGCTGGGCGTGGTCGGGGACCTGCCCCGCCGCGCCGGCGAGCGCCGACCCGGGCTGGCCGCGCAGCCACTCCACGGGCACCTGCGGCCCGGGCTCGAAGGCGCCGGCTCCGTCGGGTCCGCTCTCCACGGCCACGGCGCCGTCGCGCAGCACGCGGTACAGCAGCGCGGGCGGGGTCGCCGTCCCGTCGTCGGGCAGGTCCACGACCGCCACCCCGTCGACGGTCTCCACCGGCTCCCAGGCGCGGCTCACCGTGGCGTCGGCGGCGACCTCGGGCCGGCGGGACACCTCGACGGCGTCCCCGCGCAGGGCGACGACCACCAGGGCGCCGGTCGTCGCGTCGACCCGGGCGATCGGCCGGGAGGCGTCGACCCCGCGCGGCACTTCGACGACGGTCATCTGCTCGGGAGCGGCCCCGGTGGGGCCGGTGAACCAGGCGACCGCGACCTGGCTCAGCGCGCCGAGGTCGGTCTGCCGCTCGGGGTCGGCGGCCTCGCCCTGCGGCTGGGCGGTGTTCTGCCCGGCGACGAGGGCCCACCGGCCGCCGGCGACGTCGCCGGCCCAGACGACCTGGCGGGTCTCCACCGGCGGGTCGGGCACCGCGCCGAGGGACGCGGTGTCCGGCGTCGTCCACGGCAGTCGCCGCACGCCCTCCAGGAAGGCCGCGTCGCCGGCCAGCTGGCCCCGCACCGGCCCGGCGAGCACGTCGACCGTGGAGGCGGGCGAGGCCGGACCGGTCGTCTGGTCGTCGGCCGGTCCGGTCGCCGTCCCCGAGAGCGCCACCGAGACGGCGACGACGACGGCGGCCACGGCGGCCGCCAGCGCGGTCAGCCCGATCCGCTGGCGACGGCGGGCGCGGGCCCGGGCGGCGATGCGGGTGGCCAGGCCCGGGTCCTCGGGCGGGGCGGTGCTCTCGGCGATCCGGGTCAGCCGCGCGCGCAGCTCGGACTGGAGGCTCGTCTCGGTGCTCACGGTCGCTCCTCGGGGTGGCCGGCGCTGACCGCGGGCGGCACCGGAGCGGCCAGGGCGGCGCGCAGGCGGGCCAGGCCGCGGCTGGTCTGGGTGTCGACCGCGCTGGCCGAACAGCCCATGGCCTCGGCGGTCTGCTGCACGGACAGGTCGGCGTAGTAGCGCAGGACGACCGCGGTGCGCATGCGCGGGGGCAGGGCGCGGAGCGCGGCGCGGAGGTCCTCGTCGGGGTCGGCCGGGGTGGCGGAGTCGTCGGGGCGGTCGGGCAGCGTCTCGACGACCTGCTCGCTGCTCCACGCGAGCCGGCGCCGCCAGCTCACGTGGCTGGTGGCCACCACGCGGCGGACGTAGGCGGTCGGCGGGCCGGCCGCGGAGATCCGCGGCCAGTGCCGGTAGGTCTTGACCAGCGCCGTCTGCACGAGGTCCTCCGCATGTCCGCGGTCACCGGTGAGGAGGACGGCGAGACGCAGCAGCGCCGGCTGCTCCCGGGACACGAAGTCCGCGAAGGCCCGGTCGTCGTGGTCGCGCACGCAGTCCCCTCTCGCAGGTCCTGCCCTCTACACGCGGTGGGCCCCTCCTGGTCCCCACACCCGGTGCATCACGTTTCGGTAACGGTGGCCCGGCCGGGGGAGCTCAGGAGCGGGGGAGGTCCAGCGCGCCCAGGACGGCGGCGACCGCCTCGTCGCGGACGAAGTCGAGCGCGAGGAGCCGGTGCACCAGCACGCCCCGGCGGGTCAGCCGCAGGTCGGCCATCCGCAGCCGGGGGAGGGCGGCCCCACCCGGGCGGGGCGCGGCCGGCGGCGGGTCGAGCAGTCCGCGGCGCTGCAGGTCGGTCACGTCCTCGAGCGCGCCCCACGCCGTCCACCCGCGCGGGTCGGCCGGCAGCGGTGCCATCGGCAGCGGCGTGCGGTCCCGGCGGCCCACGGCGGCGAGGACGACGAGCTGGCGGCCGGTGAGCTCGCCGGCCAGCCGCAGCCCGCGGTGCACGACGCCGGCGTCCAGGTCGGGGGAGACGGCGGCCTCGGCCAGCAGGTAGCCCAGGTGCCGGACGCGCCACTCCTCGGGCGTCTGCCGGGCGGCGAGGACGGCGGCCTCCGCCAGCTCGTCGGCGGGCGCGCGACCGCCGACGTCCGGGGTGAGGAAGCCGTCGGTGCGCACCGGCCGTCCCGACGACACCCGGGTCACGGTCAGCTCGACGGCGAAGGCCAGCGCGGCGCCGGCCCGCACCCGCTCGCGCGGCACCGGCAGCACGGCGCTGTCGGTGGCGACCCGGCGCAGGCAGGCGGCCAGCCGCTCGTCCACGCGCACCCGGGAGCTCGCCGGGTCGAACAGCAGGGTGGCCGCCGACCGGCTCATCGAGCCGGCCACCGGCTCACCGGTCTCGACCAGCGTGCGGCCGTCGGGGGTGGCGCCGTCGGTCGCCGAGCCGTCCAGGGTGTCCCTCACGCGGTGATCATCCCGGCGGGGCGCCGCGGGCGCACCGCCTGCGGTGGCGGCCTCACCACCGCGGGGCAGGCCGCCGGCCCCGCCGGACCGCCTCACGGGCGCGCCGCCGCCGCGGTGAGGGAAACGGAACACACGGTCATCCGCGCGGCAACGGGTGGGGAACCCGGGCCCGCCACCGTCCTCCCATGGCTGCCCTCACCCGCCCCGCCGGCGCTGCTGCCACCCGCCCCGCCGGCGCTGCTGCCACCCACCCCGCCAGCGTCCCGGCGACCGCCGCCCCGCCGGCGTCGCCCCCACCCCCGGGCGGGCGGTGGATCGAGGACTGGCGCCCCGAGGACCCGCGGTTCTGGGAGTCCACCGGGAAGCGGGTGGCCCGGCGCAACCTGTTCTTCTCCGTGTTCTCCGAGCACGTCGGCTTCTCGGTCTGGAGCCTGTGGTCGGTGCTCGTGCTGTTCCTGCCCGAGCCGGTCTATGGCATCGACCCGGCCGGGAAGTTCCTGCTCACCACGCTGCCGACCGCGCTCGGCGCGTTCGTCCGGCTGCCGTACACCTTCGCCGTCGCCAAGTTCGGCGGGCGGAACTGGACGGTCGTCTCCGCCGCGCTGCTGCTCGTCCCGGCCATCGCCACGGCGGTCGTGCTCGAGCCCGGCGTCGACTACTCGACGCTGCTGGTGGTGAGCTGCCTGGCCGGCGTGGGCGGCGGCAACTTCGCCAGCTCGATGGCCAACATCAACGCCTTCTACCCCGACCGGCTCAAGGGCTGGGCGCTCGGCCTGAACGCAGGGGGCGGCAACCTCGGCGTCCCCGTCGTCCAGCTCGTCGGCCTGCTGGTGCTCGCCACGGCCGGCGCCCAGCACCCGCGGATCATCCTGTGGGTCTACATCCCGCTGGTCGTCGTCGCCGCCGTCGGCGCGGCGCTGCTCATGGACAACCTCGCCACCGCGCGCAACCAGCCACGGGCCATGCGCCAGGCCCTGCGCGAGCCGCACACCTACGTCATGTCGTTCCTGTACATCGGCACCTTCGGCTCGTTCATCGGCTTCGGGTTCGCCTTCGGGCAGGTGCTGCAGAACCAGTTCGCCGCCGACTTCGACATCCCGCTGGAGGCGGCCTACCTGACCTGGCTGGGCCCCCTGCTGGGCAGCCTGATCCGTCCGCTGGGCGGGTCGCTGGCCGACCGTTTCGGCGGCGCGCGGATCACCTCCGCCACCTTCGTGGCGATGGCCGCCGGCGCCGCGGTGGTCCTGGCGGCCAGCCGGATCGGGTCGCTGCCGCTGTTCGTCGTCGGCTTCGTGCTGCTGTTCGTGCTCAGCGGGATCGGCAACGGCTCGACGTACAAGATGATCCCGGCGGTCTTCCGCACCCAGGCCCAGCTGGCGGTCGCGGCCGGCGGCGACCCCGCGGCCGCCGACCGGCGGGCGCTGCGGATGTCGGGCGCGCTCATCGGCATCGCCGGGGCCGTCGGCGCCTTCGGCGGCGTGCTGGTCAACCTCGCGTTCCGGCAGTCGTTCCTGACGACCGGCAGCGGCGACGGCGCGTACGTCGCGTTCATCGCCTTCTACGCCGTCTGCGTCGTCGTCACCTGGGCGGTCTACCTCCGCAGGGGCGCCCCCATGGCCGGCGTCTGAGCCGCGCCGGGCGGAGTCGCCCGAGCGCGGGAACCGCACTCGAGCGACTCCGCCCGGGCCAGGATGGCCGCATGGCGATCGAGGTGCGCCCGGCCACCGACTTCGACGACGTCGCGACGATGGTCGGCCCCAAGCGGCCGGACGCGAACGTGTGCTGGTGCCTGAGCTACCGCATCCCGTCGAGGGAGAACCTGGCGCTCGCCGGTCCCGCGCGCGGGGAGCGGGTGCGGCAGCTCGTCGCCGAGGACCCGCCCCCGGGGGTGCTGGCCTACGACGGGGACGAGGTCGTGGGCTGGGCCGCGGTGCACCCGCGGGCCGACACCTCGTTCGCGCGCAACCGGAAGATCCCGCACGTCGACGACCTCGACGTGTGGTCGCTGTGGTGCGTGCGTGTGCGCCCCGGGCACCGGGGCAGGGGCCTGGCCCACGTGCTCGTGGACGGGGCCGTGGAGTTCGCCCGCGCGCACGGGGCGCCCGCGGTCGAGGCCTACCCGGTCGACAACGACGGTGCCCGGGTCGACCTCACGATGGCCTACGTCGGCACGCGGGCCCTGTTCGAGCGGGCCGGCTTCGCGAAGGTGGCCGACACCGGCTCCGTGGTCAACGGCTTCCCCCGCGTCCTCGTGCGCCTCGACCTCAGACCGGGAGCCGGTAGCCGCGCTTGACGACGGTCTCGACGACGCCGCGGCCCAGGGCCGCGCGGAGCCGGGTGACCGCCATCTCCACGGCGTGCCCGTCCCCACCGCCGGGCAGGCAACCCACCAGCTCGGTCCGCGGGACGACGACGCCGGGCCGGCGGGCCAGCGCCCGCAGCACGGCCATCGGCCCCGGCGCCAGCTCGACCAGCCGGCCGTCGACCACCGCCGCGGTGCCGCGCACCTGCAGCGTCGTCGCCCCCAGCCGCAGCACCGGGTCGCGCTCGGGCAGCCGGGCGACCACCTCGCGCGCGAGCGCCCCGAGGCGGGCCCGCTCCGGCTGGCAGGTCGGGACGCCGGCGGCCTCCAGCGGCCCCGCGGTCACCGCGCCGACGGCGACGGCCATCACCCGGTCCCGCATCGCGGCCACGAGCTCGTCCCGCCTCCCCAGCTCCCCGGCGACCTGCAGCAGGCTCGCGGCGGCCGGGGCGCTGGTGAACGTCACGGCGTCCACGGCCCCGGCCACGACCGCGGCCACCAGCCGGCGCACCGGGGCGACGTCCTCGGGCAGCACCCAGCGGTAGACCGGCACGGTCAGCACCTGCGCGCCGGTGCGGCGCAGGCCGGCGACGAGGTCGGGCAGCGGGTCGCCGTGCAGCTGGACGGCGATGCGGCGGCCCTCCAGCGGGCCCTCCGCGCCGGCGAGCAGGTGCTCGAGGACCTCCGCCGAGGACTCCGACTCCGGTGACCACGCGTCGACCAGGCCGGCACCGCGGATGGCGCCGCGTGCCTTGGGCCCGCGGGCCAGCACCCGGGCCCCGCGCAGGTGGTCGACCAGCGGCAGGTCCCAGGCGTCGGCGGCCTCCAGCCAGCCGCGGAACCCGACGCCGGTGGTGGCGACGACCAGGTCGACCGGCGCCGACAGCACGTCGCGGGTCGCGGCCACGAGCTCGGTGTCGTCGGCCAGCGGCACGATCCGGATGGCGGGGGCGTACACGACCCGGGCGCCCCGGCGGTCGAGCAGCGCGCCGAGCTCCTCCTTGCGGCGGGCCGCGGTGACAGCGACGGTGTACCCGGCCAGCGGCAGGACGGCGTCCGGTGCCTCGGTGTCGGTCAACCCGCGTCCCCCTGGTCCGGTGCTGTAGCCGGTCCATCGTGCGCCACCCGGGTTGCGGGGATGTGTCGGGACGCCGGTGCCGGCGGTGGCACCGGTCACGTGCCGGAGGGGACGCCGAACACCCCGTGCCCCGGCCGGGTCAGCGGACCGCGGCGGTCCAGGTCCGCACCGGGTCGTCGCTGCCGACCACCAGCCCCCGGCTGGCCAGCAGCCGCAGGTGGGCGTCGGTCTCGGTGACGGCGAACATCCGCATCGCGTTCGCGTACTGCTCCCACGGCCGTGACCAGGTGAGGTACCCGGCCAGCTCCCAGGGCGTGCTGTGCGGGTGCGCGCGGATCGCGTCGAGCAGCTCGGCCAGCCGCTGCTCGTGGTGGCGGGTCAGCTCCGCGGTGCGCAGGCCCAGCCCGCGGAAGCGCCACTCGTGCGCCGGCAGCACCTCGACCGGCTCGTCGAGGTCGCCGACCCTGGCCAGCGACGCGAGGTAGTCGCGCAGCGGGTCCGGGTCGGAGCCCTGGCCCGCGGAGACGTTCGGGCTGATCCGGGGCAGCACGTGGTCGCCGGCGAGGAACAGCCCGGTGCGCTGCTCGGCGAAGCACAGGTGACCGGGGGTGTGCCCCGGGGTGTGGACGGCGCGCAGCGACCAGCCGGGGAAGTCGGCCACCTCGCCGTCCTCGAGCAGCCGGTCGGGGATCGCCTGGCGCCGCAGCCCGGCCAGCCGCTCCGGCGTGGGCGCGTCGGACGTCGCGGTCGCCTCGTCGGCGCCCAGGGCGACCATGGACGCGATCTGGGTGCGGATGAACACCTCGAGGTCGGCGGCCGCGGAGCGCCGCACGATCGCGGCGTCGGCCGGGTGCATCGCGATCCAGGCGCCGGAGGCCTCGCGCACCCGGGCGGACAGCCCGTGGTGGTCGCCGTGCATGTGCGTGACCAGGACGCCGCGCACGTCGCCGACGTCGCCGCCGATCGCCGTCAGCCCGGCCCGCAGCGACGTCCACGCGTCGTCGGAGTCCCAGCCGGTGTCGACCAGGCCGAGGCCGCCGCCGTCGAGGGCGAACACGTAGGAGGTCACGTACCGCAGCGGGTTGTCCGGCATCGGGACCGGGATCGACCACAGGTCCGGGCGCAGCTGCTCGACCGGCGGTACCTCGCGGGCCAGCCAGGCCGCGCGCTGGGCGGTCCCGGTGACCTCGACGTCGCTGTCCACGCCCGCACCCTGCCAGCCCGCGGGATGATGGTGCCGTGGCCACCCCGGATGCCCCCGCCGCCGTCTCCGCCGTCCCACGCCGCCTGCGCACGGTCTGCGCGCTCGGGGCGGCGGTCGTGGTCGCCGCGATGGCCGTCGTCGGCCTGCTGCTGCCGGACTCCTCGACCGGTGTGGTGCAGTTCGGCTGGGCCGACCAGGTCGCGATCATCGGCGTCGGGGTGTGCCTGGGCGCCGGCATCCTGACGATGGGCCGGTCGCGGGTGGACGCCGACGCCACCGGGGTGCGGGTGCGCAACCTCTTCGTCCGGCACGAGCTGCCCTGGGCCGCGGTGCGGTCGGTGCGCTTCGACCGGCACTCCTCGTGGGCCAGCCTGCTGCTCACCAACGGCGACGAGGTGTCGATGCTGGCCGTCCAGGCCGCCGACAAGGAGCACGCCGTCCGCGCCGTGGAGGGCCTGCGCGCCCTGCTGGCCCAGGCGCGGGCGGCCGAGCCCGCCCCGCTGCCGCTGCTCTACGACGACTGAACCGGGGGCGGGAATGTCCCCGGGGTCCCCGACGCTGTAGCATGGGCGTGCCTCCCCGCTACACGAGGCGCGTGAACCACCCAGCGGCCCCGCCCCGGGCCGCTGACCAAGAGGAGCCCGCTCCCACCTGGCGCCGTCGAGGCGCCCAGGTCCCCGGTTCGCGAGTGCCGGCCCCCGTGGCCGGCTCCCGCGACGCGCAGCACCCCGCCCCGGGTGCGTGCGCCACCGGCCAGTGGGCCCCGCCGAGCACTCGCTCGCGGGGCTTTCTGTCTGCCGGCGTCCGGTGGTCGGACAGCGAGCCCCTCCCAGGCTGAAGCAGAGGAGAGGCCATCACCGAGCCCCGTATCAACGACCGTATCCGCGTCCCCGAGGTCCGCCTCGTCGGCCCGGAGGGCGAGCAGGTCGGCATCGTGTCGATCGGCGAGGCGCTGCGCCTGGCCCAGGACTCCGAGCTCGACCTCGTCGAGGTCGCGCCCATGGCCCGGCCGCCCGTCGCCAAGCTCATGGACTACGGGAAGTTCAAGTACGAGTCCGCCCAGAAGGCCCGCGAGGCCCGGCGGAACCAGGCGCTCACCGTCATCAAGGAGATGCGGCTGCGCCTCAAGATCGACCCGCACGACTACGAGACCAAGAAGGGCCACGTCGAGCGCTTCCTCAAGGGCGGCGACAAGGTCAAGATCACCGTGATGTTCCGCGGCCGCGAGCAGTCGCGCCCGGAGATGGGGTACCGCCTGCTGCAGCGGCTGGCCGCCGACGTGTCCGAACTGGGCGTCGTCGAGTCCAACCCGAAGCAGGACGGCCGCAACATGGTCATGGTGATCGCCCCGCACCGGAACGCCCAGGCCCAGCAGGGCAAGGGGCGGCCGGCGAAGGGGGAGCAGGAAGCGGAGCAGGCGCCCAGCGCCTGACCCCCTGCGCCACCGCAGGACCGCACCACCGAGACCACGGGTGCGTGCGGCAGCCCCGTGCTGCCGCACGCACCCGCACGTAGACGACAGGACAGGCGAGGACATGCCGAAGCAGAAGACCCACAAGGGCACCGCCAAGCGGGTGCGCGTCACGGGCAGCGGCAAGCTCATGCGCGAGCAGGCCAACAACCAGCACAAGTTCGAGCACAAGTCGGGCCAGCGCAAGCGCCGGCTGGACCAGGACCAGGTCATCTCGCCGTCCGACGCGAAGAACCTCAAGAAGCTGCTGGGCATCTGACCGCCCTCCCGTAACGAGAAGACAGGAGCTCTCACGTGGCACGCGTGAAGCGGGCGGTCAACGCCCAGAAGAAGCGCCGGACGACCCTCGAGGCCGCCAGTGGCTACCGGGGCCAGCGGTCCCGCCTGTACCGCAAGGCCAAGGAGCAGATCCTCCACTCGGCCACCTACAACTACCGCGACCGCAAGGTGCGCAAGGGTGACTTCCGCAAGCTGTGGATCACCCGCATCAACGCCGCGGCGCGCCAGAACGACATGACCTACAACCGGTTCATGCAGGGCCTCAAGCTCGCCGGCATCGACCTCGACCGCCGCGTGCTGGCCGAGCTCGCCGTCAACGAGCCGGCCGCGTTCACCGCGCTGGTCGAGGCCGCCCGGGCCGCGCTCGCGGCGAACCCCGAGGCGACCGGCGCCCAGGCCGCCTGAGCCTGCGCCCCGTAGTACCGACGACGCCGCCGGTGACCGGCCCCCCGGGGCCGGCGCCGGCGGCGTCGCCGTCTGCCCGCCGGGAGGAGGAGCGATGACCGAGCTGCTGACCGAGCGCTCCGGCCGCGTCGCCGCGGCCCGCAAGCTCACCCGCCGGGCCGGCCGCGACGCCGCAGGGCTGTTCCTCGCCGAGGGCCGGCAGGCCGTGTCCGAGGCCCTGGCCACCGCGCCGGACGGCGTCCGCGAGGTGTTCGCCACCGAGGCCGCCGCAGCCGCGCACCGCGAGCTGCTGGCCGGCGCCGGCGTCCCCGTGCGGCTGGTGACCGAGAAGGCGGCCGCGGGCCTGTCGGAGACTGTGACCCCCCAGGGGCTGGTGGCCGTCTGCGCGCTGCGCGACGTCCCGGCCGCGCGGCTGGCCGAGGCCCCGCCGCGGCTGTCGGTCGCGCTGGCCGAGCTCGCCGACCCGGGCAACGCCGGCACCGTGCTGCGCACCGCCGACGCGTGCGGCGCCGGGGCCGTCGTCTTCGGCGCCGGGTCGGCCGACCCCTACGGCGGCAAGGCGGTGCGCTCCAGCGCGGGGAGCCTCTTCCACGTCGACGTCGTCCGCGGGACACCGCTGACCGAGCTGGTCCCGGCCCTGCAGGACACCGGCGTCACCGTGCTGGCCGCCGACGGCGGGGGAGAGGCGTCGCTGGACGCCCTCGGCGACGTGCTGTCCGGGCCCGTGCTCTGGCTGTTCGGCAACGAGGCCCGCGGCGTGCCGGCCGACCTCGCGACGCTGGCCGACGCCCGGGTGCGGATCCCGATGCGCGGGCGGGCGGAGAGCCTCAACCTCGCCGCGGCCGCCGCGATCTGCCTCTACGCCACCCAGCTCGCCCAGGGCTGAGAGCACGTCGCGCGCGAAAGTCCCGGCGTCGGCGGGACCTTCGCGCGCGAAGTGCTCATCAGACGAGGCCGGCGCGCTTCCAGAGCAGCTCCGAGGGCCCGCCGATCAGGCCGACCTCGCGCAGGAACGCGACCAGGCCGGAGGAGGCGTCGCGCAGCTTGGCGCGGTAGTGCTCGTTGGCGCGGGCGACGGCCTTGGCCTCCGCGGGGTCGAGCCCGACCGAGGCGTACACCTGCGGCTGCACCAGGTTGTCGGCGACGATCGCGGCCACCGAGGCGACCAGCGTCCGGTGCCGGCGCAGCGCCAGGAACCCCAGCCGCGGGGTGCGGCGCGCGACCTCGTCGCGGGCGAAGCGCATGTGCCGCGCCTCCTCGACCACGTGGATCTCGCTGGTCCGGCGGGTCAGCGGCTGCACCCGCTCGTCGCGCATGAGGTCGCGCTGGAGGATGTCGAGGATCTCCTCGGCCACCAGGATCGCGGCGTACGCCGAGGGGCCCGAGCCGCGCGCCATGAACGCCTTGCCCAGCCGCAGGATCGACGGCGGCGGCTGGTAGGACGGCGCCCCGAACGTCTGCGCCGTCCGGGCGAACATCACCGAGTGCCGGCACTCGTCGGCGATCTCGGTCAGCGCCCACTGCACGTGCGGCTGCGAGGGGTCGTCGCCGTAGACGTCCTTGAGCACCAGCTGCATGAGCAGGCCCTCGAACCAGATCCCGACGCCGGAGATCGAGCAGTACTCGTGGATGGTCAGGGTGATCCGCTGCTGCTCGGTCAGCCCGTCCCACAGCGGCGTGCCGTACAGGGAGGACCACTCCGGCGAGAGACCGTAGAGGTCCCCGGGGACCGGGGCCGACCAGTCGACGTCGACCGCGGGGTCGTAGGACCGCTTGGCCGCCGACCCGAGCAGCCGGGTCGAGAGCTCCTGGCGGTCGGTGGCGCGGGTGGGCGTCCGGGTCGCGGGGGCGGATGCGGCGGCGGGGACGGTCGCGGTCATCGGGCACTCCTCCGAGGCGGGTCGGGTGATGCTGTGCCCGACGGTAGCTGTTACCGACTGACACACGCAAATGATGGGGGAGGATGGGTCCGTGCCGAGGACGACGGAGAGCCGCCCCGCCGTGGAGGGCCGCTCCGCGCCGGACGGACGACGGGCCCGCTGGACCGAGCACCGGCGGGAGCGCCGCGCCGAGCTGGTGGGGGCGGCGCTGACCGCGGTGCGCGCGGCCGGGCCGGACTTCGCGGTCGACGACGTCGCCCGCGCCGCCGGGGTGTCCAAGACCGTGATCTACCGGTACTTCAGCGACAAGGACGAGCTGGTCGACGCCGTCCTGGAGCGGATCGCCGACGACCTCCTCCTGCCCCGGCTGCTCGGCGAGCTGGCGCTCGAGCGGGCCGACGACCGCGCGCGGCTGCACGGCGTCATCCGCGCGTTCGTGCAGCTCATCGAGGACGAGCCGGCGCTGTACCGCTTCGCCTACGCCCAGGCCGGCCGGTCCGGCCGCGCCGACCTCGTCGCCGCCACCGAGCGCCAGGTCGCCGACGCACTCGGGGTGCTCATGACCGAGCGCCTGACGGCCGCCGGGCGGTCCGCCGCCGGGGCGATGACGTGGGCCTACGGCGTCGTGGGCATGGTGCAGCTGGCCGCGCACTGGTGGGCGGACACCCGCACGGTGCCGGCGGGGGAGCTGGCCGAGCAGCTCGCCGACCTCGCCCACGGCGGGCTGGCCGCCCTCCTGCCGCCGGCCTGAGCCGCCCCCGGCGTCAGCGGGCGAGCACCGCCTTCGCCTCGTACATCCGCGTGTCGGCCAGGTGCAGCAGGGTGGCGAAGCCGACGCCGTCCTCCGGGGCGACGGCGATCCCGACGCTGGCGCCGACGAAGACCGGCGCCCCGTGCACGTCCACCGGCAGGCTGACCGCCTCGACGAGGGCGTCGGCCACCCGGCGTGCCTCCGCGTGTGCCTCGCCGTCGCCGGAGAGGCCGGGGAGGGCGACGAGGAACTCGTCGCCGCCGAGGCGGGCCACCAGGTCGCGGCGGCGTAGCCGCTGCCGCAGCCGGGCCGCCACCTCCTGCAGGAGCTCGTCGCCGGCGGCGTGGCCGAACCGGTCGTTGACGGCCTTGAAGCCGTCGAGGTCGAGGAAGAGCAGTGCCAGGGACTCGCCGCGGGCGCGGGCGTCCCACAACGCGGTCTCCACCTGCTCCTGCAGCCGGCGGCGGTTGGCCAGCCCGGTGAGCGGGTCGGTGGCCGCGAGCTCCTCGATGCGGGCCAGCGCGGCCCGGGTGCGGTCGCGCTCCTGCACCAGCGCGCGCTCGGCCTCCACGCGGGCGGTGACGTCGACCTGCACGCCGATGTACTGCACGACCGCGCCGGAGGTGTCGCGGACCGGCGCCAGGTGCAGCTCGTTCCACCACGGGGTGCGCTCGGGACCGCGGACGTTGAGCACGGTCTCCCGGCACTCCTCGCCGGCGGCGATCGCGGCGCGGATGCGGGCGACGGCGCCCGGGTCGGTGTCGGGGTCCTGCAGGAAGCGGCAGTTGCGGCCGAGCAGCTGCTCGCGCGGCAGGCCGGCGAGCCGCTCGAACGCCGGGTTGACGTAGACCAGCGGCTGGTCGGGCAGCCGCAGGTCGGCCACCGCGACGCCGCTCGGCGTGGCGCCGAGCGCCTCGAGCAGCAGCGCCTCGCCGGCCGGCACGCCCGCCGCGGCCGCCCGGGCCACCGCCACCGCCGGGGTGGGTGCCGCCGGGCGCGCCGGCTCGGGCGCCGGGGCCACCCGCGGGGCGACCCGGGCCAGCAGCGACGACGTCGCGGCCACCACGGTGTCGCGGTCGTAGGTCAGGGCGTACTCGAACCGGCGCTCGCGCTCGGGGCCGGTGTCGCCGAGGTCGCGGGCCAGCAGCGCGGCGCTGAAGTGCGGGCTCAGGACGGTCACGTCCCACTCGCCGCGGACCGGGTCGCCGTCGGCGAGGGTGGTGCCGCGCAGGCCGGGCAGCGGCTCCTCGGGCAGGCCCTCGCCGAGCGCGCACACGAACCCGGTGCGCTCGACCAGGTCGCGGTAGCGCTGGGTGGTCGACGGCGTGAAGTGGCGGGCCTCCTGGAAGGCCGCGGCGACCACGCAGGTGCGGCCCATCCGCATCGCCTCCCGCTCGAGCTGCTTGGAGAGCTCGATGAGCAGCGCCTTGGGGGCCTGCCGCAGCGGCGTCCCCTCGGGCAGGCAGGCGAAGGGGGAGACGGTCTCGTCGGCAGCGACGGCGGCCGCGGAGCCGGGCAGCGCGAGCTCGCCGGTCTCCCGGTCGTCCGCGGGGCCGGCGGCCGGGCGGCCGAAGAACCAGCCCTGTCCCAGGGTGGCGCCGAGGCCGCGGGCCATGGCCAGGTGCTGCTCGTGCTCGATGCCCTCGGCCAGCACGACCGCGCCGGTGCGCTCGGCGTAGGCGTTGACCGCGTTCATGATCTCGGCGACGTCCGGGCCGGGCCGCTCCTGGACCAGCCTCAGGTCGAGCTTGACCACGTCGGGGCGCAGCAGCGGCATGAAGGCCAGCGACATCGGCTCGGCGCCGACGTCGTCCACGGCCACGCCCCAGCCCGCCGACCGCACCCGCGCCACGGTCCGCAGCAGCTCGGCGGGCCGGGCGGCCAGGGCCCGCTCGGTGATCTCCAGGACCACCCGCAGCCCGCCGGGAGCCGAGGTCGCCAGCCCCAGCAGCGTCTCCACCGGTGCCTGGTCCAGCACCTCCGGCTCCACGTTGACGAAGAGCGTGAGCGGCGCGGTCAGCCCCTGCTCGACCGCTCCGCGCAGCGCCGCGGTCCGGCACGCCTGGTCCAGCTCGGCCAGGCGGGCGGCGGCCCGGGCGGCGCCGAAGAGCTGGTCGGGGCGCTCCAGCGGCCCGTGCGGGCCGCGGGCGAGCGCCTCGTAGGCCACCACCCGGCCGGTGTCGATCTCGACGATCGGCTGGAAGACGCTGCGGACGCCGCCGGAGGCGAGGACGGCGTCCAGGGCGTCGGCGGCGGCGGTACGGATGAGGTCCACGAGCGGTGCATCGGCAGCGGACGCCGGTCCGTGCACCGATCGGTCCGCCGTCCCACCCGCGCGGGGGAGACGGGTCAGCCGGGGGTCGTGATGAGCACGACGGCGACGGCCGCGGCGACCAGCCCGGCCACCTGGGCGCCGGCCAGCCGCTCGCGCAGCAGCACCTGGGCCAGGACGACGGTGCTGACCGGGTACAGCGAGGCCAGCACGCCGGTGATCGCCAGCTGGCCGGGAGCCTGGGTGGCCAGGAGGAAGAGCGCGTTCGCCGCCATGTCCAGCACCCCGGAGAGCAGGACCAGCGGCAGCGCGGCGCGGGGCGGCCGCAGCGAGCGGCGCCCGGCCGCGGCCACGAGCACCACCAGCCCGATCGACGCGACACGGGCCGCCACCAGCGGCGTCAGCCGGGACTCCTCGCGGGTCTGGTCGAGCAGCACGAAGAAGCAGCCGAAGGCCAGGCCGGCCAGCAGCGCCGGCACCAGGGCGGCGGGCCGGGCCGCGCGCAGGGCGCCCCCGCCCTCCTCGGCGGAGACCAGGGCGACGGCCACGAGCGCGAGCAGGATGCCGATCGTCGCCGGCACCCCGACCCGGTCGCCGGAGACGACGCCGACGAGCACCGGGACGGCGGCCGCGGTGACCGCCGTCGTCGGCGCGACGACGCTCATCACCCCGCCGGCCAGCGTGCGGAAGAAGACCAGCAGCCCGGTCGCCCCGGCCAGCCCGGCGCCGGCGCCCCAGAGCAGGTCGGCGCCGGTCACCGGCCCGCCGAGCCAGGGCAGGAGCAGCAGCAGCGCGGCCAGCCCGGTGGCCTGGGAGAGGGCGACGACGGCGAGGACGGACGCGCGCCGGCTCGCCAGCCCGCCGAGGAAGTCCGCCGTCCCGTAGACGACCGCCGATGCCAGCGCGAGGACGACCGCCACGCCGCTGCTCTCCCTCCGCGAGATCTGCACAGTCGTCGCTGTCGAGCGCCGATGGCGACCACTGTGCAGATCTCGTCGCGGGACCCGGCGGGCGGGTGCCGAGAACCCACGCGCGTGCGCGGGCCGGTGCCGGGCAGAATGGCCTCCCGTGTCTGGCGCCAACGACCCCTACGACCCCAAGCAGGTCGCCGCGCTCTCCGCCGAGGCCCTCGACGCCGCGGTCGCCGCCGCGGTCGAGGCGTTCGGCGCGGCTGCCGACCTCGCCGGGCTGGCCGCGGTCCGGCCGGCCCACCTCGGCGACCGGGCGCCGGTGCTGCTGGCCCGCCGCGAGCTCGGCGCGCTGCCCCCGGCCGCCCGCTCCGACGCCGGCAAGCGGGTCAACGCCGCGCGCGTCGCCGTCACCGAGGCCTACGAGCGGCGGCTGGCCGAGCTGGAGGCCGAGCGCGACGCCCGCGTGCTGGCCGAGGAGCGGGTCGACGTCACGCTGCCCTGGGACCGGGTGCCCCGCGGCGCCCGCCACCCGCTGACCACGTTCGCCGAGCGGATCTCCGACGTCTTCGTCGGCATGGGCTACGAGGTCGCCGAGGGCCCGGAGCTCGAGGCGGAGTGGCTGAACTTCGACGCGCTCAACATCGGCCGCGACCACCCGGCGCGCACGATGATGGACACCTTCTTCGTGGCGCCGGAGGACTCCGGCCTGGTGCTGCGCACGCACACCAGCCCCGTGCAGGCCCGCACCATGCTGTCCCGCACGCCGCCGATCTACGTCGTGGCGCCCGGGCGGGTCTACCGGACCGACGAGCTCGACGCGACGCACACCCCGGTCTTCCACCAGATCGAGGGCCTGGCCGTCGACCGCGGCCTGACCATGGCGCACCTGCGCGGCACGCTCGACCACCTCGCCCGCACCCTGTTCGGCGCCGAGGCGGTCACCCGCTGGCGGCCGTCGTACTTCCCCTTCACCGAGCCCTCGGCCGAGTTCGACGTGTGGTTCCCCGAGCACCGCGACGGACCGCGCTGGGTCGAGTGGGGCGGCTGCGGGATGGTCAACCCGCGGGTGCTGGTCGCCTGCGGCGTCGACCCCGAGGAGTACAGCGGGTTCGCCTTCGGCCTGGGCATCGAGCGGGGCCTCATGTTCCGCTCGGGCATCACCGACATGCGCGACATCGTCGAGGGCGACGTCCGGTTCACGACTGCGTTCGGAGTGGAGCTGTGAGAGTCCCGATCGGCTGGCTGGCCGAGTACGTCGACGTCCCCGCCGGGACGACGGTCGAGGACCTCGACACCGCCTTCGTCCGGCTCGGCCTCGAGGTCGAGGAGATCCACCGCCCCGAGCCGGTGACCGGCCCGCTCGTGGTCGGCCGGGTGCTGGAGATCGAGGAGCTGACCGGCTTCAAGAAGCCGATCCGCTACACGCAGGTGGACGTCGGGGAGGGCGAGCCGCGCGGCATCGTCTGCGGCGCGCGCAACTTCGCCGCCGGTGACGCGGTGGTGGTCGCGCTGCCCGGTGCGGTGCTGCCCGGCGGCTTCGCGATCGCCGCGCGGAAGACCTACGACCACGTCTCCGACGGGATGATCTGCTCCGTCCGCGAGCTGGGCGTCGGCGACGACCACGCCGGCATCCTGGTACTGGGCGACGACGCGCCGGCGCCGGGCACCCCGGCCGGGCCGCTGGTCGGACTGGACGACGTCGTCATCGAGCTCGCCGTCACCCCCGACCGCGGCTACTGCCTGGCCATGCGCGGCCTCGCCCGGGAGATGGGCACCGGCCTGGGCGTCGACTGGCGCGACGCCGGCGCGCTGGAGCTGCCGTCCTGGTCCGGCGAGCCGGCGTGGCAGGTGCGCGTCGAGGACGCCGACCGCTGCGACCGGTTCTCGATGATCGCGCTCGAGGGCCTCGACCCCGCCGCGGCGAGCCCGTGGTGGATGCGCCGGCGGCTGGCGCAGTCCGGCGTCCGCAGCATCTCCCTGGCCGTCGACGTCACCAACTACGTGATGCTCGAGCTCGGCCAGCCGATGCACGCCTTCGACCGGGACGCGGTCACCGGCCCGATCGTCGTCCGCCGGGCCCGGGCGGGGGAGCGGCTGACCACTCTCGACGGCGCCGAGCGGGCGCTGGACGCCGACGACCTGCTGATCACCGACGACACCGGCCCGATCGGCCTGGCCGCGGTGATGGGCGGTGCGTCGACCGAGATCGGGGACGGGACGACGAACGTCCTGCTCGAGGCCGCGCACTGGGAGCCGACCGGGGTGGCCCGCACCGCCCGCCGGCACCGGCTGCCCAGCGAGGCGGCCAAGCGGTTCGAGCGCGGCGTCGACCCGGAGATGACCGTGGTCGCCCTCGCCCGGGCGGCCGCGCTGCTGGCCGAGTACGGCGGCGCCCGCGTGGTCGGCTCGCCGGTCGACGTCGACACCCGCGGTCCGCGCCCGGTCGTCGAGCTGGACGCCGGCGCCCCGGCCCGCGTCGCCGGCGTCCCCTACGCGGAGTCGCAGGTGGTCGACCTGCTCACCGCGGTCGGCTGCACCGTGGCGGGCGACGGTGCGCTCCGCGTCACCCCGCCGTCCTGGCGCCCGGACCTCACCGACCCGGCCGACCTGGTCGAGGAGGTCGTCCGGCTCGCCGGGTATGACGACATCCCGTCGGTGCTGCCCACCGCCCCGCCCGGCGGGGGACTGACCGAGACCCAGCGGCGGCGCCGGGCCATCGGCCGCGCGCTGGCCGAGACCGGCCACGTCGAGGCGCCGTCCTACCCGTTCGTCGGCGAGCGGGCGCTCGACGCGCTCGGCCTGGACGCCGACGACGAGCGCCGGCAGACCGTGCTCGTGCGCAACCCGCTGTCGGAGGAGGAGCCGGCGCTGCGGACGACGCTGCTGCCCGGCCTGCTCGCCGCCCTCGCCCGCAACCTCGCCCGCGGCCAGCGCGACCTGGCGCTGTTCGAGCACGGCGCGGTGTTCCCCGGGGGGCGGCGCTCGCCGGCGCCGCTGCCCGGGGTCGACCGCCGACCCGGCGACGACGTCCTCGCCGCGCTGCTGGGCGCGGTGCCCGAGCAGCCCTGGCACGTGGCCGTGGCGCTCACCGGCTCGCGCGAGCGGCGCGGCTGGTGGGGCCCGGGCCGGCCGGCGGAGTGGGCCGACGCGGTCGAGGCCGCCCGCCGCGTGGCCGACGCCGCCGGCGTGGAACTGACCGTGCGGGCCGGCGAGCGCGCCCCGTGGCACCCCGGCCGCTGCGCCGAGCTGCTCGTGGGGGGGACCGTCGTCGGGTACGCGGGCGAGCTGCACCCGCGGGTGTGCGCGGCGCTGGAGCTACCGGCGCGGACGGCGGTCATGGAGCTCGACGTCGACGCGCTGCCGGCCCGCCCCGTGCCGTCCGGCCCGCCGATCTCCACCTATCCGCCGGTGCTCCTCGACCTCGCGTTCGTGGTCCCCGCCGAGGTGGCCGCGGCCGACGTCGAGGCCGCGCTGCGCGAGGGCGCGGGCGGGCTGCTGGAGTCGGTGCGGCTGTTCGACGTCTACACCGGCGCCCCCGTGCCGGAGGGGCAGCGCTCGCTGGCCTACGCGCTCACCCTCCGCGCGCCGGACCGGACGCTCACCGGCGAGGAGGCCGCCGAGGTGCGGCAGCGCGCGGTCGCCCTGGTGGGGGAGCGGACCGGGGCGACCCTCCGGTAAGGACCCCCTGCCTCTCACGCCTCGCACGCTCGGCACGAGCCTCCGGAGGGGGTCATGAACAGGATCGACGGGGTCGCCCTGGTCACCGGGGCGTCCACCGGCATCGGCCGGGCCCTGGCCGAGGGCCTGGCCGCCCGCGGCATGGCCGTGGCCGGCCTGGCCCGGACCGGGGACCGGCTGCGGACGGCGATGGACGAGATCGCCGCGGCCACCGGCGCGCGCACCCTCGCGGTGACCGCCGACGTGACCGACCGGGCCGCGGTGGACGCCGCCGTGGAGGAGGTCGCCGGCGAGCTCGGCCGGGTCGACCTGCTGGTCAACAACGCCGGTGTCGTCGACGCGGCCGAGGAGCCGCTGTGGGAGACCGACCCCGACCAGTGGTGGGACGTCGTCTCCAGCCACGTGCGCGGCGGGTACCTGCTCTGCCGCGCCGTGGTGCCGTGGATGGTCCTGCGCAACCGCGGCCGGATCGTCAACCTCGCCAGCGGGATGAGCGTGCGCGCCCGGCCGCAGTACTCGGCCTACTCGGTGGCCAAGACCGGGCTGATGCGCATGACCGAGGCGCTGGAGGGGGCGCTGGAGGGCACGGACGTGCACGCCTTCGACGTGGCGCCCGGCGTCGTCGACACCCCGATGACCCGGTCGATGGCCATGTGGCAGGGCTTCGAGGACTGGACGCCGGTCGAGCGGGTGGTGGGGATGGTCGCCGCCATCGCCGCCGGGGAGCTCGACGCCTGGGGCGGCCGCTTCCTGCACGTGAACAACGAGACGCCGGCCGAGCTCGCGGCCCGCACCCCGGAGGGCGACGCCCGCCGGCTGCGGCTGCGCCCCTGGGGGGACGGCGACCCGCTGGGCTGACGCTGACCTGCTCGGCTGACGCGCTGCGGGTCCGGCCAGGGCTCCCTAGGGTCGGCCCCATGCTGCACCCACCGGCCATGGCCGAGATCTCCGACGAGGACCTCAACCGCGAGCTGGCCCACCTCTACGAGAAGCGGCACGACATCCTCCGCACCGGGTCGGCCGAGGCGTGGGCCAACCACCGCGAGCGCACCGACCAGCTCGAGGCCGAGTACGTGCGCCGCTTCACCCGCGGCGTGACCGACGCAGAGGCCAAGCTCGCCGGCTACGGCGGCTGACCCTCCGGGGGACTCTCGCGCGCGAAGTGCTCCCGCCGGCCGGGACACCGCGATGAACGGTCATGCATGGTCGTGTATGGTCATGCATCGTGAGCACATCGCGGACGTGGACGGTCGGGGTCACCGGCGCCACCGGGTACGCGGGGGGTGAGGTGTGCCGGCTGCTGGCCGGGCACCCGAACCTCCGGCTGACCGGGGTGCACGCGGCATCGAGCGCCGGCCGACGCCTCGGTGAGCTCCAGCCCCACCTGCTGCCCTACGCCGACCTCGAGGTGCGGCCCAGCGGGCCCGAGGACCTCGCCGGCTACGACGTCGTCGTCCTCGCGCTGCCGCACGGCCAGTCGGCCGAGGTCGCCGCGCAGCTGCCCGACGACACGCTGGTCGTCGACTGCGGCGCCGACCACCGGCTCAACGACCCGGCGGCCTGGACCCGGTGGTACGGCTCCGAGCACGCCGGCAGCTGGCCCTACGGCCTGCCGGAGCTGCCCGGCCAGCGCGAGCGGCTGACCGGCGCGCGGCGGATCGCCGTCCCGGGCTGTTACCCGACGTCGGTCACCCTGGCGATGGCCCCGGCCCTGGCCGCCGGCCTGGTCGAGCCCGACGTCGTCGTCGTGGCGGCCTCCGGCACCTCGGGCGCGGGCAAGTCGGCCAAGCCGCACCTGCTCGGCAGCGAGGTCATGGGCTCGGTCAGCGCCTACGGCGTCGGCGGCGTGCACCGGCACACCCCGGAGATGGTGCAGACGCTGTCGCAGGCCGCCGGTGCGCCCGTCTCGATCAGCTTCACCCCGACGCTGGTGCCGATGAGCCGGGGCATCCTCGCCACCTGCTCGGCGAAGCTCGCCCCCGGGGTGGACGCCGACGCCGCCCGGGCCGCCTACGCGAAGGCCTACGCCGAGGAGCCGTTCGTGCACCTGCTCCCCGAGGGGCAGTGGCCCACCACCGCGCAGGTGCTCGGCGCCAACACCGTGGCGATCCAGCTCGCGGTCGACCCCGACGCCGGCCGGCTGGTCGTCGTCGCCGCCGTCGACAACCTCACCAAGGGCACCGGGGGAGCGGCCATCCAGTGCGCCAACCTCGCTCTCGGCCTGCCGGAGACCACCGGCCTGCCGCTCGTGGGGGTCGCGCCGTGACCGTCACCGCACCTGAGGGCTTCCGCGCCACCGGGGTCGCCGCCGGGCTGAAGTCGTCCGGGGACCCCGACGTCGCCCTCGTGGTGAACGACGGGCCGCACGACGCCGCGGCCGCCGTCTTCACAACCAACCGCTTCCCGGCCGCGCCGGTGCAGTGGAGCCGGCAGGTGCTGTCGACCGGTCGCCTCAGGGCCGTCGTCCTCAACTCCGGCGGCGCCAACGCCTGCACCGGGCCCGAGGGCTTCGCCGACACCCACGCCACGGCCGAGCACACGGCGGCGGCGCTCGGTCTCGGCGCGATCGACGTCGCCGTGGCCAGCACCGGCCTGATCGGCATGCGGCTGCCCATGGAGAAGCTCCTGCCCGGGGTGACCGCGGCCGCGCAGGCGCTGAGCGCCGACGGCGGACCGGACGCCGCCCGCGCGATCATGACCACCGACTCGGTGCCCAAGACCGCGGTGCAGCAGCGGGAGGGCTGGACCGTCGGCGGCATGGCCAAGGGCGCGGGCATGCTCGCCCCGTCGCTCGCCACGATGCTCGTCGTGATCACCACGGACGCCGTCGTCCCGACCGAGGTCCTGCAGCCGGCGCTCGAGACGGCCACGGAGCTCTCGTTCGAGCGGGTCGACTCCGACGGCTGCCTCTCGACCAACGACACGGTCGTCGTCATGGCCAACGGCGCGAGCGGGGTGACCCCGGACGCCGGGGAGCTCACCGAGGCGCTGACCGCGGTCTGCACCGACCTCGCGATGCAGCTGCTCGCCGACGCCGAGGGCTCGACGAAGGACATCGCGATCACCGTCCGCAACGCCGCCACGGTCGAGGACGCGCTCACCGCCGGCCGCGCCTGCGCCCGCAACAACCTGCTCAAGACCGCGCTGTTCGGCAACGACCCCAACTGGGGCCGGGTGCTGGCCGCGATCGGCACCACCGACGCCGCCTTCGCGGCCGACCAGGTGGACGTGACCATCAACGGGGTCACCGTCTGCCGGGGCGGTTCGATCGGCGACCCGCGCGAGGGCGTCGACCTCACCGGCCGGGCGATCACCATCGACGTCGACCTGAGGGCGGGGACCGAGCAGGCGACGATCTGGACCAACGACCTGTCCATCGCCTACGTGCACGAGAACTCGGCGTACTCGACGTGAGCCACGACCCGAACGCCCAGGACCCCACGCCCCCCGACGTCCGCGTCGGCGAGCCCGCCCCCGAGGTCCCGGCCGTCCGCCGGCGCATCGGCACCACCCGCAAGATGCGCCAGTACGACCCGGAGGGCGACGCGCTCAAGGTCGCCGTCCTCACCGGGGCGCTGCCGTGGCTCAAGGAGTTCCACGGCAACGTCGTGGTGATCAAGTACGGCGGCCACGCGATGGTCGACGAGGAGTGCCGGCGGGCCTTCGCCGAGGACATGGTCTTCCTGCGGACCTGCGGCATCCTCCCCGTCGTCGTGCACGGCGGCGGCCCGCAGATCACCGAGATGCTCGGCCGGCTCGGGATCACCAGCGAGTTCCGCGGCGGCCTGCGGGTGACCACCGAGGAGACCATCGAGGTGGTCCGGATGGTGCTCACCGGCCAGGTCACCCCCGAGGTGGTCGGGCTGATCAACCAGCACGGCCCGCTGGCCGTGGGCTTGTCCGGGGAGGACGGCGGTCTGTTCCGCGCCGAGCGGACGACGGCGACGGTCGACGGCGAGCCGGTCGACGTCGGCCTGGTCGGCGACGTGGTCGAGGTCGACCCCGGGCCGGTGCGGGCGCTGCTGGAGTCCGGGCACATCCCGGTGATCGCCACCGTGGCCCCCGACGCCGACGGCGTGGTGCACAACGTCAACGCCGACACCGCCGCGGCCGCGGTGGCCGTGGCGCTGGACGCGGTGAAGCTCGTCGTCCTCACCGACGTCGAGGGGCTCTACGCCGACTGGCCCGACCGCGGGTCGCTGGTGCAGCAGATCGACGCCGCCGAGCTGGCCGAGATCCTGCCCGGCCTGGACTCCGGGATGGTCCCGAAGATGGCCGCCTGCCTGCGGGCGGTCGAGGGCGGGGTGAAGCGGGCGACCGTCGTCGACGGCCGCACCCCGCACGCCCTGCTGCTGGAGATGTTCACGACCGAGGGCACCGGGACGATGGTCGTCCCCGCGCCCACCGAGCCGACACAGGAGGAGGCGACAGCATGAACGAGCACACGCACACGGAGGAGCTGGCCCGCCGCTGGTCGGCCGTGATGATGGGCAACTACAGGGCCCCGGCGGTCGCGCTCGCCCGCGGCGAGGGCGCCACGGTGTGGGACGTCGACGGCCGCGAGTACACCGACCTGCTCGGCGGCATCGCCACGACGATCCTCGGCCACGCCCACCCCAGGGTCGTCGAGGCCATCACGCGGCAGGCGCAGACCCTCGGCCACGTGTCCAACCTGGCGATGCACGAGCCCGGCGTCGCGCTCGCCGAGCGGCTGCTGGAGCTCGCCGGCCGCCCCGGCCGGGTCTTCTTCTGCAACTCCGGCGCCGAGGCCAACGAGGCCGCCTTCAAGCTCAGCCGGCTGACCGGGCGCACCCAGGTGGTCACCGCCGAGGGCGCCTTCCACGGCCGGACCATGGGCGCGCTGGCGCTCACCGGCCAGCCGTCCAAGGCCGCCGCGTTCGCCCCGCTGCCCGGCGGGGTGTCCCACGTGCCCTACGGCGACGCCGGCGCGCTGTCCGCGGCCGTCACCGACGCGACCGCCATGGTGCTGCTCGAGCCGATGCTCGGGGAGGGCGGTGTCCAGCCCCCGCCGGCCGGGTACCTGGCGTCCGCCGCCGCCACGGCCGCCTGCGCCGGCGCGCTCTTCGCCGTCGACGAGGTGCAGACCGGCATCGGCCGCACCGGCCACTGGTTCGCCCACCAGGCCGACGGCCTCCAGCCCGACGTGGTCACGCTGGCGAAGGCGCTCGGCGGCGGGCTGCCCATCGGCGCGACGCTCGCCTTCGGCGACGCCGCGGACCTGATGACGGCGGGCTCGCACGGGTCGACCTTCGGCGGCAACCCGATCGCCGCGGCCGCCGCGCTCGCGGTGCTCGACACCATCCGCGACGAGGGGCTGCTGGAGCGGGCCAAGGAGCTCGAGCACCGGTTCACCGCCGGCATCGAGGGGCTCGGCCACGCCGGGGTGTCCGGCGTCCGGGGGCGGGGCGCGCTGCTCGGCGTCGTCCTCACCGCGCCGGTCGCCGCCGGGGTCGAGGCCGCGCTGCGGGAGGCCGGGTTCCTGGTGAACGCCGTCGCGTCCGACGTCGTCCGGCTGGCCCCCTCGCTGGTGGTCACCGACGCCCAGGTCGACGCCTTCGTCGCCGCCCTCCCGGCGGCGCTCGACGCGGCGGCCGGCTCGTGACCCGTCACTTCCTGCGGGACGACGACCTGTCGCCGGCCGAGCAGGCCGAGGTCCTGGCCCTGGCGGCGGAGCTCAAGCGCACCCGGCACACCGAGGCGGCGCCGACCCCGCTGCGTGCGGCGAACGGGGTGCCGCGGGCGGTCGCCGTCCTGTTCGACAAGCCCTCCACCCGCACCCGGGTGTCGTTCTCCGTCGGCGTCGCCGAGCTCGGCGGCTACCCGCTGGTGATCGACGCCGCCGCGAGCCAGCTCGGCCGCGGCGAGCCGGTCGAGGACACCGCCCGCGTGCTCGACCGCCAGGTGTCGGCCATCGTCTGGCGCACCTTCGGCCAGGACCGCATCGAGGCGATGGCCGCGGCCAGCCGGGTGCCGGTGGTCAACGCGCTCACCGACGAGTTCCACCCCTGCCAGATCCTCGCCGACCTGCAGACGATCGCCGAGCACCACGCGGATCGACCGGGCGGGCTCGCCGGCCTGACCATGAGCTACCTCGGCGACGGCGCCAACAACATGGCGCACTCCTACCTGCTGGGCGGGGCCACCGCCGGCATGCACGTGCGGATCGGCTCGCCGGCGGAGTTCCGGCCCGACCCGGCGGTGTTCGAGCGGGCCGAGGAGATCGCCGCCGGGACCGGCGGCTCGGTGCGGTGGACCGCCGACGCCGCGGCCGCCGCCGACGGCGCCGACGTCCTGGTCACCGACACCTGGGTGTCGATGGGGCAGGAGTCGGAGTACGAGGAGCGGATCGCGCCCTTCCTGCCGTACGCCGTCGACGAGGCGGCGCTGGCCCGCGCGGCCACCGACGCGATCGTCCTGCACTGCCTGCCCGCCTACCGCGGCAAGGAGATCGCCGCGTCGGTGATCGACGGCCCGCAGAGCGCGGTCTGGGACGAGGCGGAGAACCGGCTGCACGCCCAGAAGGCGGTCCTCATCTGGCTGCTGCAGCAGGGGGACCGGTGACCGCCGCCACGTGCGATCCCGCCGGTGCCGGGCCGTGCCGCCTGCTGGAGCGTGCCCGATGAGGTCCCTCCGACGATGACCGGCGCGCTGTCCCGCAGCGCCCGGCAGGCGCGGATCCGCGAGCTGATCGAGGCCCGGGCGGTCACGTCGCAGACCCAGCTCGCGGCCCTGCTCGCCGAGGCCGGGATCGAGGTCACCCAGGCGACGCTGTCGCGCGACCTCGACGAGCTGGGCGCGGTGAAGATGCGCGGCTCCGACGGCGCGCCGGCCAGCTACGTGCTGCCGCCGGAGAACGCGCCGCTGCGGCCGGCGCAGACCGCACCCGCCCGGCTCACCCGGCTGCTCGCCGACCTGCTCACCCACGCCGACGGCAGCGCCAACCTCGCCGTCCTGCGCACCCCGCCGGGCGCCGCGCAGTTCCTCGCCTCCGCCCTGGACAAGGTCGGCCTCCCCGACGTCCTGGGCACCATCGCCGGCGACGACACTGTGCTGGTGGTCTCCCGAGCGCCCGACGGTGGCCCCGCGCTGGCCGAGCGGCTGGCCGGGCTGGCCCGGCGCACCCCGCCCGTGTACCCCGAACTGAACGCCGACCTGGAGGAACCCACCCCGTGACCGCCGACTCGCAGCCCTCGCACACCCGGCTGTGGGGCGGTCGCTTCGGCGGCGGTCCCTCCCCGGCGATGGCCGCGCTCAGCAAGTCGACGCACTTCGACTGGACGCTGGCACCCTTCGACCTGGCCTGCTCCCGCGCGCACGCCCGCGTGCTGCACCGCGGCGGCCTGCTCACCGACGAGGAGCTGGACCGGATGGTCGGCGCCCTCACCGAGCTGTCGGCGGAGGTCGCGGCCGGCACCTTCGGGCCGCAGGAGTCCGACGAGGACGTGCACGAGGCGCTCGAGCGCGGCCTCACCGAGAAGCTCGGCCCGCTGGGCGGCAAGCTGCGCGCCGGCCGCAGCCGCAACGACCAGATCGCCACCGACCTGCGGCTGTACCTGCGCCACCACGTCCGCGCGCTGGTCGGCGAGCTGGCCTCGCTCGAGTACGCCCTGGTCGGCCTCGCCGAGCGGTACTCCGACGTCGCCGCCCCCGGCATGACGCACCTGCAGCACGCCCAGCCGATCCTGGTGGCCCACCAGCTGCTCGCCCACGCGCACGCGATCGCCCGCGACGTCGACCGGCTGCGCGACTGGGACCGCCGCACCGCCGTCAGCCCCTACGGGTCCGGCGCGCTGGCCGGCTCCTCGCTGCCGCTGGACCCCGACGCCGTCGCCGCCGAGCTGGGCTTCGACCGAGCCTCGGACAACTCGATCGACGGCGTCAGCGACCGCGACTTCGCCGCGGAGTTCTGCTTCGCCGCCGCCCTGATCGGCGTCCACCTGTCCCGGCTGGGCGAGGAGGTCGTCCTGTGGACGTCCACCGAGTTTGGCTGGGCTGTCCTCGACGACGCCTGGGCGACCGGGTCGTCGATCATGCCGCAGAAGAAGAACCCCGACATCGCCGAGCTCGCTCGCGGCAAGTCCGGCCGGTTCGTCGGCAACCTCACCGGCCTGCTCACCATGCTCAAGGGCCTGCCCCTGGCCTACGACCGGGACCTGCAGGAGGACAAGGAGCCGGTCTTCGACTCCATGGAGCAGCTGCTCCTGCTCCTGCCGGCCGTGACCGGGATGGTCGCCACCCTGACGCTGCGCCCGGAGGTGATCGAGGCCGCCGCCCCCCAGGGGTTCGCGCTGGCCACCGACGTCGCCGAGTGGCTGGTCCGGCAGGGCGTGCCGTTCCGGTCGGCGCACGAGATCTCCGGCGCGATGGTCGCCTTCTGCGAGTCCGCGGGCCTCGAGCTCGACGAGCTGGACGACGACCAGCTCGCCGGCATCGACGAGCGGCTCACCCCCGACGTCCGCTCGGTGCTGTCGGTGCGCGGCGCCCTGGCGGCGCGCAGGGCCCGGGGCGGGACGGCGCCCGAGCGGGTCGCCGGTCAGCTGGCGCAGCTGGCGGAGCTGGCGCGGCAGCACGCGGAGTGGTCGTCGTCCTCCCCGGTGGCGGCGGTCCTCTGAGCGCTCCGGTGCCCGACCCGGCGGCGCCCGGCCCGCTGCTCGCCGCCGCGCAGCTGCTCGGCCCGGTCGACGAGGTGGCCCCCGCGCTGCTCGGCTGCTGGGTGGTCACCGACCGGCCGGAGGGGCGCGTCGCCCTGCGGCTCACCGAGGTGGAGGCGTACTCGGGGGCGGGGGAGGACCCGGCGTCGCACGCCCACCGCGGCCCGACCCCGCGGGCGGCGATCATGTTCGGGCCGCCGGGCCGGCTGTACGTCTACTTCAGCTACGGCGTGCACTGGTGCGCGAACGTGGTGGTCGGTCCGGAGGGCCGGGGCTCGGCGGTGCTGCTGCGGGCCGGTGAGGTGGTGGCCGGGGAGTTGGTGGCCCGAACCCGCCGTCCCGCCGCCAAGGCGGCGCGCGACCTGGCGCGCGGGCCGGCCCGGCTGACCCAGGCACTGGGCATCGGCCCCGACGACCGCGGTGCGGCGCTGCTCGACCCGGCCTCGCCGGTCCGGCTGCACGCCGGGGAGCCGCCGTCCGCCGTCGCCTCCGGTCCCCGTGTCGGGATCAGCGTGGCGACGGACCTGCCCTGGCGGTTCTGGGACCCGGCCTCGGACACGGTGAGCGCCTTCCGCGCGGGCGGCCGGAAGGTGCGGCGGTCGCCCAGGCAGGATTGAGCCGTGACCGACGTGATCGACGAACTGCACCGGCGCGGGCTGATCGCCCAGAGCACCGACGAGGACGCCCTCCGCGCCCACCTCGGTGCCGGGCCGGTCGCCTTCTACTGCGGAGTGGACCCCACGGCGCCGAGCCTGCACGTCGGTCACCTGGTGCAGTACATGGTCATGCGGGCCCTGCAGCGGGCCGGCCACCAGCCGGTGGTCCTGGTCGGTGGCGCGACGGGCCTCATCGGCGACCCGCGGCCGACCGCGGAGCGGCAGCTCAACGACCCGGAGGTCGTGGCCGGCTGGGTGGCGAGCATCCGCCGGCAGGTCGCGCCGCTGCTCGAGCTCCCCGCCGAGGCCGAGGGGCTCCAGGCGCCCGTCTACGTCGACAACCTCGACTGGACCGGACCGCTGTCGGCCATCGACTTCCTCCGTGACATCGGCAAGCACTTCCGAGTCAGCCAGATGCTGGCCAAGGAGGCCGTGTCGGCGCGGCTGAACTCCGAGGCCGGCATCAGCTACACCGAGTTCAGCTACCAGATCCTCCAGGCCAACGACTTCCGCGAGCTGCACCGCCGGCACGGCGTGACGCTGCAGACCGGTGGCTCCGACCAGTGGGGCAACCTCACCGCCGGCATCGACCTGGTCCGCCGGACGGAGGGTGCGCGGGTGCACGCCCTCTCCACGCCGCTGGTGACCAAGTCCGACGGCACGAAGTTCGGCAAGACCGAGGGCGGAGCGGTCTGGCTGGACGCCTCGCTGACGTCTCCCTACGCGTTCTTCCAGTTCTGGCTCAACGCCGACGACGCCGACGCCCGGGCATGGCTGCCGCTGTACTCGGAGCGGCCGGCCGAGGAGGTGGCGGCGCTCATCGCCGAGAGCACCGAGCGACCGGCCTCCCGGGCCGTGCAGCGTGCGCTGGCCGAGGAGCTGACCCGGCTCGTGCACGGCGCCGACGAGCTGCGGCAGGCGGAGGCCGCCGGGAGGGCGCTCTTCGGACGGGAGGAGCTCTCGGCCCTCGGCCCGGAGACCCTCGGCGCCGCGCTGCGGGAGGCCGGCAGCGTCACCGTGGACGGCGACGTGCCCTCGGTGGCGCAGCTGCTGCACCTCACGGGCCTCGCCGGCAGCCTGTCCGAGGCGCGGCGGACGGTGAAGGAGGGCGGCGCGTACCTCAACAACGAGCGGGTGACCGACGCCGAGGCCGTCCCCGGGGAGGAGACCTGGCTGCCCGGCGGGTGGCTGGTCCTGCGCCGCGGGAAGCGGGCCGTGGCCGGTGTGCAGCGTGGCTCGTCCACGCCCTGAGGAGCCCGCTGGCGCGTGAACGCGAGGTGACGCGCCGGTTCCGGCCGGGTGTCGACCGTCACCCCGGGACCGGTTTGACACGGCGTCCGACAGGCGCGTAACTTTCTCTCTGCGCCGCGCGGGACCCCGGGAGGGGCCGCGAGGAGGGGCCCGGAAGGGCCGCCCCGGAGCGGCGTACAGTGGGACAAGCCGCCGTTGACGAGGGCCTCTCAGGGGGTCTGGTTCTTCGCGCGTCCGTTCCTTGAGAACTCAACAGCGTGCCGAAAGTCAGTGCCAAGTAATACCCCGGGTGCTGCGGATCTTCGGGTTCGTGGTGCTGGGATTCCTTTGGTTGATTGATATCGCGAGTGTCAGC